>CAXUCF010000204.1:0-8930 GCA_964249275.1 uncultured Lichenihabitans sp. | reverse complement strand
ACCCAGGGATCGTCGATCGGCGTCCGCGTGGCGGCGAAACCCTGCTCCAGCGACACGGCGACCGCCCTGAAGCCGCGGGCATCAAGGTGCTGCCGCAGCGCCGCGCCGAGCGTCTCCACTGGTGTGCCCGCAACGTACCGGAGTTGCAGGACGGCCTCGGCCCGGCCGGGGATGGCATTGGCGGGCGCCGCGGGGTCGCCAGCCAGCAGCGACAGGACCTCGAGCGTGTTCCAGGCGTAGACGCGCTCCGCCGCGCCAAGGCCGGGTTCGCCCCAGTCGGCGGAAAGCTCAGGCTCGTCCAGGCCGGGCGCCACCACCACACCGGCGAGGGCCGCGCGGATCTCGGGTGTCAGGGGCGGCGGCTTCAAGGCGTCGACGAGCAGCCGGCCGTGTCCATCGACCAGGTTCGCGATCGCCGACGCCAGGACCGTGGCGGGATTGGACAGCAGGCCGCCCCAGTTGCCCGAATGATGCGCGCCGGAGCGGAGTTCGACGTCGAGCTTGATCCGCAGGGCACCGCGCGAGCCGAGAAAGAGTGTCGGCGTATCGCGCGCGAGCCGCGGGCCATCCGACGCGATGAGCACGTCGGCGGCGAGTTCGCCGCGGTGCGCGGCGCAGAGCCGGTGCAGGCCGGGCGAGCCGGTCTCCTCGCCCATCTCGATCAGGACCTTGACGTTGAAGCCGAGCCGGTCGCCGCGCGTCGCGATCACGGCCGCCAGGGCCGCGATATCGAGACCATGCTGGCCCTTGTTGTCGGCCGTACCCCGTCCGTGGAACGCGTCCTCCTCCACCACCATCCGCCACGGCCCGCGTCCTGCCGTCCAGCGGTCGTCCATGCCGCCCACGACATCGCCATGGCCGTAGATCAGCACGGTGGGCAGATGTGTGGCTTCGTGCCGGCTTGCGATGAGGAAGGGCTCGCGCGTACCGTCCGGCGTGACGACCCGCGCCACGAAACCGAGTCGCTCGAGGGTGGGCTTCATTTCATCGGCGAGATAGGCCAGGAGGATCGGCACGGCAGCCGGGTCCTGGCTGACGCTGCGATAGGCGACCTTGCGGGCGAGATCTTCGGCGAACCGTCCGGACGCGAGATGCCGGCCCGCGGCCGCGATGGCGGCGTCGCGCGTCCTATGGGTCACTCCGGCCTCCTTGCGCATCCTTCGGGCTTTTTAAACCCGTCGGGGACCTTTACATAAGGGTCGTACCGATCGTGCCTCCGGGCCGAGCAAGGGGAAGTCTCGATGGCCAGGAAGCGTTTTCAGGTCGTGTCGCTCACCGATGCCGCGGCCACGCGGGTCCAGGAGATCATGACCACGGCCGCCGGGCCGGTCTACGGCCTTCGGGTCGGCGTCAAGAATGGCGGCTGCGCCGGCATGTCCTACACGATGGAGATGGCGAACGAGCCAGCGGCGACCGACGAAATCGTGGAGGACAAGGGCGTCCGGATCCTGATCGACCCCAAGGCCGTGCTGTTCCTGCTCGGCACGCAGATGGATTTCAGGACCGACAAGCTGTCGTCCGGCTTCGTCTTCGAGAACCCGAACCAGACCTCCGCGTGCGGTTGCGGCGAGAGCGTCGCCATTACGCCCGCGAACCCGGAAGCGATGGCCGAAGCCATCCAGCCGTAGCGTCACGGCAACGGTCGGCACCGAAGGATCCCCCAAAGGCCCGTGGAGGGCTGAGCGGCTCAGCCACAAGGGTCATCACTGCGGTACTCGGCCGCAAACGGCATTGGCCAGCGCAGAACAGGTGATCCGCCCCGTTTCGTCTGGCGGCAGCAGCGCTCGCACGCGAGCCTTGATCCGTTCGGCGTCGTTTGCACCGAGCTTTGCCAGCGTCTCCGCGAGACCCCCGACCGGCATATTCAGGCTCCAGAACTCTTCGAAGTCGGCGAAGCAACGCCTGACCGAGATGACGTGGGTCTCGACCGAATGCAGGCCCGCAGTCGTCCATAGAGCCTGCAGCGCCTCTTGGCGCGAAACGTCGGCATTGGGAGGTAGCGGCGACCGGACGCCGATGCGGCCCAGTTCTGCCCGTATCGGTTCGAAGGGCAAGCCACCGCCGGGTATGTCCCACGCATAGGCCGTGACCAATCCGCCGGGGCGGACGACGCGCGCCATTTCGGTAACCCCTCGGACCGGGTCCGGAACGAAGAAGATCACGAGGGCCATCACAGCGGCATCGAACCGGTCATCGTCGAACGGAAGCGCCATAGCATCGGCCTGCCTGAACACGGCACCGTGCGCTGCCTTCCGCGCACGGGCGTAGGCGAGTTGATGTCCGGATGGATCGATCGCCTGGAGTTCGGAGGGTTCACAGCGTCCGATCAGCGTCTCCGTGAATGCGCCGTTGCCACAGCCGATATCGACCCATCGCAACCCGACGGAGGGTGTGAGCCAATCGAGAAAGATGTCGCCGGCGAGCCGGCTCCAGATGCCCATGCCACGCTCATAAGCGGCGCCGTCATCGAAACGAAGGGTTTGCTCGGGCGGTAGAGACGTCACCCCATTCCCCCTGCTGGCCAGCATCGATCAAACGGCGCGACGCGCGGCGAGCCGAGGCCGTCCGACGTCAGAGCGGCCGGCCGAGGTGGTTCCAGCGACGGCTGCAGCTATCCAGCGGAGGGCACGCATCGAAATCGCCTCCTACGAGGCGTTACACCTCGCTGGCGGCCTTGATCTTCACCGGTCTCAGCAGGAACGAAGGCACGTGGTCGCCGAGGCCGACCACGACCTCGTGGTCGTCCTCATGCCGGTCGCGTCGGTTCTGGTCGACGCCGCGGGGGGGTTCGGCACGCAGGCGAGCCGGGGAAACGAGGGACGGTTCTAACCGACGGGCGGCGGGCGCCAGGCCCCGTGATCGCGCAGGACGGGCCGATGCAGGTTCGGGACGGGCTCGCGGGGCGTCGCGCGGCGGCTCCACGGAGGCCGTGTCGGGGCGAGCCTGTCCTCCGGGCGCCTCGCGCCCTCGCGCGTCGCTGCCGCGCGGGTCGGACCGGCGAGACTGTCGACGGTCACGGAAACTCGGGCGGGCCTCCTCGCCCTCGGGCGCGACGTCGCTGACGCTGTCAAGCGTGCCGCCCTGCCAGTCGATCTTGGTCTGGATCAGCTTCTCGATGTCATCGACGTAACGCTGGTCGCTGCGCGTGACGATGGAGATAGCGATGCCGGAGCGGCCGGCCCGGGCCGTACGACCGATGCGATGGACGTAGTCCTCGGCGTGGGTCGGGACGTCGAAGTTGAAGACGTGGCTCACGGCCGGAATGTCGAGGCCGCGGGCCGCGACGTCCGAGCAGACGAGAAGTGAGACCTGGTGGTTCCGAAAGGCGTCGAGCGACGCCATGCGGGCCCTCTGATCCATGTCGCCGTGCAGACAGCCGACCGAGAAGCCGTGCTTTTCCAGCGACTTCGTAAGCAACGCCACGTCGCGCTTGCGGTTGGAGAAAATGATGGCGTTGCTCAGCTCTCCGGCATCGCGGAGCAACTTGCGCAGGGTCTCGCGTTTGGCGGAACCCGGCCCGGAAGCGACGAGAGCCTGGGTCACGCCCTGGGCCGTCGAGGCAGCTCGAGCAACCTCGATCCGCACGGGATTGTGCAGGAAGGTTTCGGTCAGTCTCGTGATCTCGGGCGGCATGGTGGCGGAGAAGAACAATGTCTGGCGCGTGAACGGCACCAGCTTGCAGATCTTCTCGATGTCCGGAATGAAGCCCATGTCGAGCATGCGGTCCGCTTCATCGATCACCAGGATCTCGATGCCGGTCAGCAGCAGCTTGCCGCGCTCGGCAAAATCCAGGAGCCGACCCGGCGTGGCGATCAGCACGTCGACGCCACGGGTGATCTTGGCTTCCTGATCGCCGAACGACACGCCGCCGATCAACAGCGCAACATTGATCTTATGGTTGACGCCGTAGCGGCCGAAAGCTTCCTCGACCTGGGCCGCGAGTTCGCGCGTCGGCTCGAGGATCAGTGTTCGCGGCATCCGCGCGCGAGCCCGGCCGCTCTCGAGGCGCGACAGCATCGGCAGGGTGAAAGCCGCCGTCTTGCCGGTCCCGGTTTGGGCGATGCCGAGGACATCCCGCCCCGCGAGGGCGATCGGAATGGCCCGCTCCTGGATCGGCGTCGGCGTCGTATAGCCGGACGCTTCCACGGCTTGAAGGACCTTTTCACTCAGGCCGAGTTCGCTGAAATTCATTGAGTGTTGCGTTCGCCGTCGACGGACACGACCCGCGAGACCCGCGTAGGGCCGTATAATTGCAGGCACGATCGATCGTGCGCCGAAGAGCGACGCGGGACGCCCATTGATGGTGATGCAGATAAGCAGAAACCGCAACAAGTCAACGACATCCTGCCCGCGACAGCGGATTCGGCGTCGAATAGGGTTCGAGAGGTCGATGGACGGCGCTGCAAAGGCTTGGACGTCGCCAAGCAGACGGACCCGCGGGCTGGACGTCGTGCTCAGCGGATGCGGATCATGACCGAGCTGTTCGGGACTGAACCGGTCGGCGTAGGATCCACACCGGCATCGGCCATGCCTTTCGGGGTGGCCGCAGGCCCCTGTGCCCGGATCGCCACGATCGAGACCCGTCCGGGTTGCGACAGCCACGCCAGGCCATGCGCTCCCGCCATGCTGCCGAGCGCGATGACGACGCCCGCCAGGGCGAACCACCGCCCGGCCGATCCGCGATCGTCGCTCATGAAGGTCTTCATCATGGCCGCCACATGTTGCCGTCGTCGGGTTGCATCGTGTCCTGCGGGCGTTGAACCTAGGTTAATGCCAGGAGCGCGCTGCCGGACGGCACCGTCATGCGCAGCATCCACGGGACCTCTCGCATGCCGCGCCCTCCAGATGCCGGTGCGCGGCGCGGGTCAGACGTCGACGAGGTCGGCCGAACTCCTGGCGCGGTCCTGGATGAAGGCGAACCGCGCTTCGGGCTTGTTGCCCATCAGCCGCTCGACCGCGTCCGACGTGCCGGCCGCATCCTCCTGCAGCACCGCGACCTTCAAAAGGGAGCGCTTGCCGGGGTCCATGGTGGTCTCCTTCAGGTCGCGCATGGGCATTTCGCCCAGTCCCTTGAAGCGGCTGATCTCCACCTTGCCACGGCCCGTCATGGCGGTCTTCATCAGATAGTCCTTATGGGCGTCGTCCCGGGCATAGGTGGATTTCGTGCCCTGGGTCAGTCGGTAGAGCGGCGGCACGGCCAGGAACAGGTGGCCGTCATCGATGAGCTTCGGCATCTGGCGGTAGAAGAAGGTGATCAGCAGCGACGCGATATGGGCGCCGTCGACGTCCGCGTCCGTCATGATGATGATTTTGTCGTAGCGCAGGTCGCCGTCCTTGTAATGGGCGCCGGTCCCGCAGCCGAGCGCCAGGGCGAGGTCGGCGAGCTGCTGGTTGGCGGCGAGCTTGTCGCGCGTGGCGTTGGCGACGTTGAGGATCTTGCCGCGCAGCGGCAGCACCGCCTGACTGGCGCGGTCGCGGGCCTGCTTGGCCGAACCTCCCGCGCTGTCGCCCTCGACGATGAACAGTTCCGAGCCCTGCGCGGCCGAGTTCGAGCAATCGGCCAGCTTGCCGGGCAGCCGTAGCTTGCGGGTCGCGGACTTCCGCGCCACGTCCTTCTCGGCGCGGCGCCGCTGGCGGTCCTCGGCCCGCTCGATACTCCAGTCGAGCAGCCTCGTGGCCTGGGACGGCGACGCGGCGAGCCAGTGATCGAAGCTGTCGCGGAGCGCGGCATCGACGATGCGGCCCGCCTCCACGGTCTGCAGACGCCCTTTGTTCTGGCCCTGGAACTCGGGCTCCCGGATGAAGACCGACAACAGGGCCGCACAGCTCAGCATGACATCGTCGGCCGTGACCGCGGCGGCACGGCGGCTCTGTCCTACGCGCTCTGCATGGTCCTTGAGGCCGCGCAACAAGGCTGTGCGCAATCCCGTCTCGTGCGTGCCGCCCTGCGGCGTCGGGATCGTGTTGCAATAGGAGTGAACGAAGCCGTCATCATCGGCGAGCCATGTCACGGCCCATTCCAGCGAGCCGTGTCCTCCGGTCTTGGTCACCTTGCCGGTGAACGGCTGGTCCGTGACGAAGGTCTTGCCCTCGACCTCCTGGGCGAGGTGGTCCTTGAGCCCGCCGGGGAAGCGGAACACCGCCTCTTCGGGGGTCTTGCCGCCCACGACGAGGCTCGGCGCGCAATGCCACCGGACCTCGACCCCGCCGAAGAGATAGGCTTTCGAGCGCGCCATCCTGAACAGGCGCGCCGGCTCCAGCCGCGCATCGGCGCCGAAGATCTCGGCATCCGGCTTGAACCGCACCTTGGTGCCGCGCCGGTTCGCCACCCGGCCGACCGTCTCCAAGGGCCCGACCGCCAGGCCGCGCTCGAAACTCTGCCGGTACAGCGTCTGGCCGCGCGCTACCTCGATGTCGAGCCGCTCCGACAGGGCGTTGACGACCGAGATGCCGACGCCGTGCAGGCCCCCCGAGGTTTGATAGGCCCCCGAATCGAACTTGCCGCCGGCATGCAGGGTCGTCATGATGACTTCCAGGGCGGAACGGTCCGGGAATTTCGGATGCGGATCGACCGGGATGCCGCGGCCATTGTCGGTCACGCTGCAGGCGCCGCCTTCGTCGAGCGACACGTCGATGAAGGTGGCGTGACCCGCCACCGCCTCGTCCATGGCATTGTCGATCACTTCGGCGAACAGGTGATGCAGTCCGGCCTCGTCGGTGCCGCCGATATACATGCCGGGCCGACGCCGCACCGGCTCCAAGCCCTCGAGCACCTCGATCGAGGCCGCCGTGTAGCCGGCCTCGTCCGGAGTGCCGTCCCGCGGCACCGGGGCAGGGCGCCGGCGCGTCTTGTCGGTGGCCCTGGGCTCGGGCCGTTGCGCGGCGCCCTGCCCCCCGGCCGGGGATACGCTGCCGAGGTCGTCGTCGTTCGCCCGGGCGAACAGGTCGGCCGGTGGCTCGACGGCGGCAGCGGACCGTTTTGGCATCTGATAGGCCTCCATCGACGCGGGAACGGGAACAGACCGTAAACATAGGCACGGCTTGGTTAACATGAAACCTTCCGGCTTTCGACCGATCCGCGCTAATGGGTGCGGCAGGCTGTGGAAGGGTCGGTTTCGATGGTTGTCTCGCCGCGTTCGGTTTCCACCCCGGCACACCCGCGCGGATGAATTCGCTGGTTCTCGGCGTCGCACGGGCCATGTCGGGCCGGGCCTGGCGGACGCGCCTCGACGAGGCGGGCGCGCGCCGCGCGATCGCCATCGGGCAGGCGCATGGCATGCCCGACCTCCTGGCCCGCGTCCTGGCGAGCCGTGGTCTCGACGTGCCGAGCTGCGCCGCCTATCTCGCGCCGACGCTCCGCGGCCTGATGCCCGACCCGGATATCCTCACCGACATGCAGGCCGCGGTGGACCGTCTCGGGCGCGCGATATCGGCCGGAGAGAGGGTGGCGGTGCTGGGCGACTATGACGTCGACGGCGCCGCCGCAACCGCCCTCCTGGTCGACTATCTACGGGCCGCGGGCCTCGACCCCGCGGTCCATATCCCCGACCGCCTCGTCGACGGCTACGGGCCGAGCCTCGACGCCGTGCGCGCGCTTGCGGCCGACGGCGCCGTCCTGCTGGTCACGGTCGATTGCGGCTCGACCAGCATCGCGGCGCTTGAGGAAGCAGCGCGCCTCGGGGTGGACACCCTGGTCATCGACCATCATCAGGTCGGCGCCGAACTGCCGCGCGCCATCGCCGTGGTGAACCCCAACCGCCGCGACGACCTGTCCGGGCTCGGCCACCTCTGCGCGGCAGGCGTGGTGTTCATGGTGTTGGTGGCGCTCCATCGCGCGCTGAACCGCAAGGGTTTCTGGACAGGGCGGCGGACGCCCGATCTCCTGGAGGCCCTCGATCTCGTGGCGCTGGCGACGATTGCCGACGTCGTGCCGCTGATCGGGCTCAACCGCGCCATCGTGAGCAAGGGGTTGGCCGTCATGGCGTGCCGTGGCCGCCCCGGCCTCACGGCTCTGTTCGACGTCGCGGGCGCCGATGGGGCGCCGACGCCGTTCCATCTCGGTTTCCTCGTGGGACCGCGCATCAATGCCGGTGGGCGGATCGGCGACTCGGCCCTCGGCACGAGGCTGCTGCTGACACGCGATCCGATCGAGGCTGCGCGGCTCGCGGCCGACCTCGATCGGCTCAACCGGGAGCGGCGCGTCATCGAACTCGTGGCCGTGGAGGAGGCCGAGGCCGAGGCGCTCGCGCGGCTCGCCGGAGACGAGGACCGGGCCGTCGTCGTGGTGGCGGCACCGGGCTGGCATCCGGGCATCGTCGGACTCGTGGCGGCGCGACTGCGCGAGCGCTTCGACCGGCCCGCCTTCGCGATCGCGCTCTCGGGCGAGAGCGGCACCGGTTCGGGACGCTCGATTCCCGGGGCCGACATCGGTGCCGCCGTGCGCCTCGCGGTGGAGCGGGGCCTCCTCCACAAAGGTGGCGGCCACGGCATGGCGGCCGGTATCACGCTCGACGCGGCCGGACTCGACACCTTCCGTGACTTCCTGCACGGCCACTTCGACGAGGACGTCACGCGTTCGCGCCTGGATGCCTGGCTGGCCGTGGACGCGACGCTGTCGGCCGGCGCGGCGACGCCGGAGTTGATCGGATCGCTCGACGCGGTTGGACCGTTCGGCGCCGGGAGCCCCGAGCCCGTCGTGGTGCTGCCGAACCATCGCGTGATCGACTGCGGCGTGATGGGCGACGGCCATCTGCGGGCCACCCTGGCGGCCCGGGACGGAAGCCGCATCCGCGCGGTCGCGTTCCGCGCCGTCGGAACGCCGCTCGGCGACGGCATGGCGGCGGCGCGCGGCAAGCTCGTCCATGCGGCCGGGACGCTGGCGGTCAACCGCTGGGGCGGCGGGCCGGGCCGTCCCGAACTCCGCCTCATCG
>CAXUCF010000203.1:0-8953 GCA_964249275.1 uncultured Lichenihabitans sp. | reverse complement strand
GGCCACTCTCCGGAGTTTGAGGCCTGCATCGACGGCCCGAGGCGCCGGCGCTCGGGGATGACGTCCTTCAGCGCGGCGTTCGGTGCTTCGGCCCCGGGGGTCGCCACGGCCGCCTCCGGCGTCGGAACAGGTTGCGGGTGGCGATGTTCGACTTGACCATGGCGTCCGCCTCTCTGCTGTCGATCGCTGCGGCATCGGTAGAAAGCCTAAAGCGATGTTCGAACGAAAAACAACGGGTCTTCGAACACGGTCGCGGCCGATGCGACAGGGCCGAGCCGGCGGCTCGGGACACCCGGGGAGGCTGATCGCTTGAAGGGTCTGGACAGTTCAGCCGTCGCCCTGGCGCTGCAGCGGCGCGAATCGATCGTCGACCTCGTGGCGCATCGCGGGTTCCTGAGCGTCGAAAGCCTGGCCGAGCGGTTCGGCGTCACCCCTCAGACGATCAGGCGCGATGTGAACGCCCTCTACGACGAGGGGCGGGTCAACCGTTACCACGGCGGTGCCGGCCCGCCGATGGGCGGCAGCAACGTCGGCTATTCGGCGCGCCAGGTGCTGCAGCACGCAGCCAAGCGGCGCATCGCCCGCATGGTGGCGCGCCACATCCCGCACGGGGCCTCGCTGATCCTCAACATCGGCACCACCACGGAGGAGGTGGCCCGGGCGCTCGTCGGCCACCATGGCCTCCGCGTCGTCACCAACAACCTCAACGTCGCCACCGTGATGATGCAGGGCGAAGACTGCGAGATCATCCTGGCGGGCGGCCTCGTGCGCAATGGGGACGGTGGGGTGGTGGGCGAGGCGACGCTCGACCTCATCCGGCAGTTCCGGGTGGATTTCGCCGTGGTGGGCATCAGCGGCATCGACGCCGACGGCACGCTGCTCGACTACGACTACCGCGAGGTGCGGGTGTCGCAGGCCATCCTGGCCAGCGCCCGCCGGGTGTTCCTGGCGGCCGACCACTCGAAATTCGGCCGCCCCGCCATGGTCCGCATGGGCAGCCTCGCCGACGTGCACGCGCTCTTCACCGACGAGGCCCCGCCCGAGTCGATCCTGCGCGTGATCACCGAAGTCGGCGTCGAACTCCACGTGGCCGAGCAGGAATCCAAGGACGACGGGAAAACCGCATCGGACGGGGCGGATTGACGGGCCGCTCCCCAGCTTGGAATTTTGCTGTTGCGAACGCGTCGTTTTCTCCTGTAGCTTCGATGTTCGATAACGAACGGCGAAAGCCTCGACGAGAACGCGGCCAGACCGCACGGGGGAAGCTTGGCGACATCCGCCGCTCACGCTCAGACGGTCGACCTTTTCGTGGTCGGCGGGGGTATCAACGGGGCCGGCATCGCGCGCGACGCCGCGGGCCGCGGGCTCGACGTCACGCTCTGCGAGCAGGGCGACCTCGGCGGCGCCACGTCGTCCGCCTCGAGCAAGCTCATCCACGGCGGCTTGCGTTACCTCGAGACCTACGAATTCCGGCTGGTGCGTGAAGCGCTGATCGAACGCGAGCGCCTGCTCGCCACGGCGCCCCATATCATCTGGCCGCTCGACTTCATCCTGCCCCACGCCGGCGGCCTGCGCCCGGCCTGGCTGGTTCGCCTCGGGCTGTTCCTCTACGACCACCTGGCGTCGCGCCGCACTTTGCCGGGGACCCGCTCGATCCGCCTCGACCGGCATCCGGCCGGGGTCGCGCTGAAGCCGGGCCTCCGCCGCGCCTTCGTCTACGCGGACTGCTGGGTGGAGGACGCACGGCTGGTGGTGCTGAACGCGCGCGACGCGGCCGAGCACGGCGCCCGCATCCTGACCCGCACGCGTCTCGTCCGCGCGTCCCGCGACGCCGAGGCCTGGTCCTGCGCCATCGTGCATGCCGACGGGCGGCCCGAGACCGTACGGGCCAGGGTGCTGGCCAACGCGGCCGGCCCCTGGGTCACGCAGTTGCTGCACCAGGCCATCGGCCTCAACAGCGCCAAGCAGGTGCGCCTCATCAAGGGCAGCCACATCGTGCTGCCGCGCCTGTACGACGGGCCGGAAGCCTTCATCCTGCAGAACGACGACCGCCGCATCGTCTTCGCCATCCCCTACGAGCGCGACTATACGCTGGTCGGAACCACGGACGTGCCGTTCGAGGGTGACCCGTCGCGCGTCGCCATCGATGCCGACGAGACCCGCTACCTCTGCGACCTCGTCAACAGATACTTCCGCAAGACCGTGGCGCCGGCCGATGTCGTGTGGTCCTATAGCGGCGTGCGCCCGCTCTACGACGATGCCGCCGCCGAAGCCCGCACGGTCACGCGGGACTACGTGCTCGATCTCGATGCCGGCGTCGGCCGGCCGGCGCTGCTGTCCGTCTTCGGCGGCAAGATCACCACGTCGCGGCGCCTCGCCGAACACGCTTTGGACAAACTCGGCCCCCACCTGCCGGGAATGCGCCCGGCCTGGACCGCCACGGCGCCGCTGCCCGGCGGCGATATGCCGAATGCCGACTTCGAGCGCTTCCTCGCCGGGTTCCGCCGCCGCTACCCGTTCCTGCCGGAGCCGCTCGCCCTTCGCCTCACCCGCGCCTACGGCACCCGCGCCGAGCGGATCCTCGGGCCGGCCGCGAGCCTCGACGATCTCGGGCCGGACCTCGGCGGCGGCCTCACCCGCAGCGAGGTCGATTATCTCGTGGCCGAGGAATGGGCCCGGACCGCCGATGACATCCTGTGGCGTCGCTCGAAGCTCGGCCTCCACGTCCCCGAGGGGACGAGCGCGGCGCTCGACGCCGTGCTCGGACGTCACGCGAGGGCTGCGGAATGACCCTGGAACTGCGTGGCGTCGAGAGTCTCGCCGGGCGCGAGCGCATCCTGTTTCCACTCGATCTCGCGCTCGAACCGGGCTCCATCAACGTATTGCTCGGGCCGATCCGGGCCGGCAAGACATCGCTGATGCGCCTGATGGCCGGGCTCGACCGGCCGACCGGCGGGCGCATCTTCGAAGACGGCCGCGACGTGACCGGCCTCGACGTACGCAAGCGCAGCGCGTCGATGGTCTATCAGCAGTTCATCAACTACCCGAGCTTCACGGTCTTCGACAATATCGCGTCCCCGCTGCGGGTGCGCGGCGGCCACGGGCGCGACGCCATCGCGGCTCGCGTACGCGACATGGCGGGACGGCTCGGCCTGACGCCCTTGCTCGGTCGTCTGCCGGCGGAGCTGTCGGGCGGCCAGCAGCAGCGCACCGCCCTCGCCCGCGCCATGGTGACGGACAGCCGCCTGCTCCTGCTCGACGAGCCGCTCGTCAACCTCGACTACAAGCTGCGCGAGGACCTCCGCGCCGAGATGAAGGACCTGTTCCGGCAGGGCAACCGCATCGTGGTCTACGCCACGACCGAACCGCTCGAGGCTCTGATGCTGGGCGGCCGCACCATCGTGATGCGCGAAGGTCGGTTGCTGCAGGCCGGGCCCGCGCTCGACGTGTATCGGCGGCCCGAGACGCTGGAGACCGCGCGCCTGATCAGCGATCCGCCGATGAACCTCCTCGGCGGCGCCATTGCGGACGGCACCGTGCGGCTCGATGGCGGTGCGGCCTTCACGGCCCCGGCCGGTTTTTCGGGCCTGCCCGCCGGGCGCTACACCTTCGGGCTGCACGCCGCCGAGATGAAGGCCATGGCTTTTCCCGGTGCCGTGGACCTGCCCGTCGTGGTCGATCTGGCCGAGATCAACGGTTCCGAGACGCTGGTCCACGGCTCCTACGGCGGCGCGCCGGTGATGCTGCAGCGCGAGGGCGTCCACGCGGTCGAGATCGGCACCACGATGGTGCTCCGTTTCGATCCCGCGGCGCTTTACGGTTTCGATGCCGCGGGCGGTTTGGCCCGCGCGCCCCGCTTCGACAAAGACCCCGAGGAGGTGCGGATTGGCGCAGATACGGCTGCTTGACATCGCCCACAGCTACCGGGCCGCTCCAAGAAGCGACAGCGACTATGCGCTGCACCCGCTCGACCTCACCTGGGACGATGGCGGGGCCTATGCGCTCCTGGGCCCGTCCGGCTCGGGCAAGAGCACGCTGCTCAACATCCTGTCGGGCCTCGTGCGCCCATCGCGCGGGCAATTGCTGTTCGACGGCATCGATGTAACGGACCGCGGGCCGCGCGAGCGCAACATCGCCCAGGTGTTCCAGTTCCCGGTCATCTACGACACGATGACGGTGCATGACAACCTGGCCTTCCCCTTGCGCAACCGGCGCCTCGACGCCGCCACGATCCGCCGCCGCGTCGAGCAGGTGGCCGACATCCTGGATCTGTCCGGCGACCTCGGCCGGCGCGCGTCCGGCCTCACGGCCGACGCCAAGCAACGGATCTCCATGGGCCGGGGCCTCGTGCGCCAGGACGTGGCCGCCATCCTGTTCGACGAGCCGTTGACCGTGATCGATCCGGCCCTGAAGTGGCAGCTCCGCCGCAAGCTGAAGCAGATCCATGCCGAGCTCGGCCTGACCATGATCTACGTCACCCATGACCAGACCGAGGCGCTGACCTTCGCCGACAAGGTCGTGGTGATGGACAACGGCGAGGTGCTGCAGGAGGGCACACCGCAGGACCTGTTCGAGCTGCCGAACCACGTCTTCGTCGGCCATTTCATCGGGAGCCCCGGCATGAACCTCATGCCGTGCAGTGTCGAGGGCGGGGACGCCGTGGTGGCGGATCAGCGGATCCGCCTGCCGGAGGCGGTGCTGCGGCGCAGCCGCTCGGGTGAGTTCACGCTCGGCATCCGTCCGGAGTTCATCACCTTCCGCGACCCCGGCAACGCGTCGCCGCTCGAGCTCGAGGTCGGCGAGGCCGAGCAACTCGGCGGTTACCGGCTCGTGCGCGGCCGGGTCGGCGACAACAAGGTCGCCGTCAAGGCGCCGGCCGAGGGTGCCCTGCCGTCGGCGGGTCCCGCCACGGCCTGGCTGCGTCGGGATCGCATCTGCCTCTACAGCGATGGGAGGCTGGTGGCGTGACGACATCTCTGCCGCAGGCTTGCCGCTCATGAAGCCCATCAATCAGAAGGGCTGGCTGCTTATTTTGCCGGTGCTGGTCGTGGTGGCGTTCAGCGCCGTGATCCCGCTGATGACGGTGGTGAACTTCTCGGTCCAGGACATCCTGGGGCCGGACCGCCGGGTCTTCGTCGGCACCGAATGGTTCTCCGACACGCTGCATGATCCGGAACTGCAGCGCGCGTTGCTGCGCCAGGTCATCTTCTCGGGCTGCGTTCTGGCGATCGAGATCCCGCTCGGCCTCGGCCTCGCCCTGCTCATGCCGGCCCGTGGCATCGCGGCGTCGGCCGCCCTGGTGCTGCTCGGCCTGCCGCTCTTGATCCCGTTCAACGTCGTCGGCACCATCTGGCAGATCTTCGGCCGGGCCGATGTGGGGCTTGGCGGCTGGTTCCTGAACAGCGTGCTCCATATCGGGTACAATTACGCGCTGAACCCGCGCGACGCCTGGGCCACGGTGCTGGTGGTCGACGTGTGGCACTGGACGCCGCTGGTGGTGCTCCTGTGCTACGCCGGCCTGCGCTCGATCCCGGACGCCTTCTACCAGGCGGCGGCGGTCGACGGCGCCTCGGCCTGGTCGGTGTTCCGCTACGTGCAACTGCCGAAGCTGCGCGGCGTGCTGACCATCGCGGTGCTGCTGCGCTTCATGGACAGCTTCGTGATCTACACCGAGCCTTTCGTGCTGACGGGCGGCGGCCCGGGCGACGCCACGACCTTCCTCAGCGAGTTCCTGACGAAGCTGGCCATCGGCCAGTTCGACGTCGGGCCGGCCGCAGCCTTCTCGCTGATCTACTTCCTCATCATCCTGCTGTTCAGCTGGCTGTTCTACACGGTACTCAATGCTCAGGGCCGCGCGGAGGGGCCGGCATGACGCAGCAACTCGATCTGTCGGCCGGCCTCCTGCCGGCCCGCGCCGCGGCCCAGCGGCGGGCCATGCCGTTCCGCGGCGGCGCCTTGCGGCGCATCCTGCCGGTCGTCTATTTCGCCGCCCTGATGCTGCCGATCTACTGGCTCGTCAACATGTCGCTGCGCCTGACGCCCGACATCCTGACGCGGCTCGAAGTCGTGCCCACGCATCCGACCTTCGAGAACTACCTTCATATCTTCCGCGACCCCACCTGGTACATGACCTACGTGCATTCGCTCGAATATGTGGCGATGAACGTGGTGTTGTCGGTGGCGGTGGCGCTGCCCGCGGCTTACGCCTTCTCGCGCTATAGATTCCTGGGCGACAAGCAGGTCTTCTTCTGGCTGCTGACCAACCGCATGTCGCCGCCTGCGGTCTTCCTGCTGCCGTTCTACGAGTTCTATCAGAAGGTCGGGCTGTTCGACACGCCCTTCGCGGTCGCGCTGGCCCATTGCCTGTTCAACGTGCCCCTGGCGGTGTGGATCCTGGAAGGCTTCATGTCGGGTGTGCCGCGCGAGATCGACGAGACGGCGGCGCTCGACGGCTACGGCTTCCCGCGCTTCTTCCTGTTCATCTTCCTGCCGCTGATCCGGGCGGGCGTCGGCGTCACGGCCTTCTTCTGCTTCATGTTCAGCTGGGTCGAACTCTTGATGGCCACGACCCTCACCTCGACGGCCGCGAAGCCGATCGTGGCCATCATGACGCGAACCGAGAGCGCCACGGGCCTCGATTTCGGCCTGTTGGCGGCGGCCGGGGTGCTCACCATCCTGCCGGGCGCCGTCGTGATCTGGTTCATCCGCAACTACATCGCCAAGGGCTTCGCCCTGGGCCGGGTGTGAGGAGAGACCCATGGGGTGGATGGCCTGGACGATGCCGACCGCGATCTTCTTCGGGGTCATCGCGGCGGTGCTGGCCGGCATGACGGCCTGGGAGATCGCCTCCCCCGGCGTGCCGCGGCGCGGCGCCCTGCCGCTGGTGACGACGCGGGGGGACCGCCTCTTCATCGGTCTGCTGCTCGGCGCCTTCTTCAATCTGGCCTGGATCGGCCTGACCGACATCGATCAATGGTGGGCCCTGGGGCTCACCATTGTGCTGGTGGGGCTCGTCGGCCGCTTCGGCTGACGGGCCATCGTTTCAGCCATTCGGGGCAGCATCCTCTCCGGGCTGTCCCGGCCCAAGCAACGCGGAGAGATGGAGGAATGCTCATGACAGGTCCGATCATCAACCGGCGGCAGGCGGTCGTCGGCGCTGCGGCGACCGCTGCCGCCGCGACGCTGACGTCGTTGCCGGCCGGTGCCCAGTCGGCGGACAGCCAAAGGGCGGCGGCGCAGAGGTGGGTCGACAACGAGTTCCAGCCTTCGACGCTGTCGAAGGAGCAGCAGATGCAGGAGATGCAGTTCTTCATCGACGCGGCCAAGCCGTTCCAGGGCATGGAGATCCACGTCTGCACCGAGATCCTGGACACCCACGTCTACGAGTCTCAGGTCCTCACCAAGGCCTTCACCGACATCACCGGCATCAAGGTGACCTCGGACTACATCAAGGAGGGCGATCTCGTCGAGAAGCTGCAGACCGAGATGCAGTCCGGCAAGCCCATCTACGACATGTACGACAACGACAGCGACCACATCGGCACGCATTTCCGCTACGGCGTCACCACTCCGCTGTCGGACTTCATGAAGGGCGACGGCAAGGACGTCACGCTGCCGTCGCTCGACGTCAGCGACTTCATCGGGCTCGACTTCGTGACCGCGCCCGACGGCAAGATGTACCAGATCCCCGACCAGCAGTTCGCCAATCTCTACTGGTTCCGGGCCGACTGGTTCGAGCGTCCCGACCTCAAGGACAAGTTCGCCGTCAAATACGGCTACCCGCTCGGCGTGCCGGTGAACTGGTCTGCCTACGAGGACATCGCCGAGTTCTTCACCAACGACGTCAAGGAGATCGACGGGGTCCGGGTCTACGGCCACATGGACTACGGCAAGAAGGACCCCTCGCTCGGCTGGCGCTTCACCGATGCCTGGCTGTCCATGGCGGGCTCGGCCGACGTCGGCCTGCCCAACGGATTGCCGGTCGACGAATGGGGCATCCGGTCCGAGGAGTGCCACCCCGCGGGCGCCAGCGTGGCGCGCGGCGGCGCCACCAACTCGGCCGCCGCGGTCTTCGCGCTGACCAAATACGTCGACTGGCTGAAGAAATACGCGCCGCCGGAAGCCGCCGGCATGACCTTCACGGAGGCCGGCCCCGTGCCGGGCCAGGGCCACATCGCCCAGCAGATCTTCTGGTACTCGGCCTTCACCAAGGCCCTGAGCCAGCCGGGGCTGCCGGTCGTCAACGCCGACGGCACGCCGAAATGGCGCATGGCGCCTTCGCCGCACGGGCCCTACTGGAAGCCCGGCATGCAGAACGGCTATCAGGATGTCGGCTCCTGGACGCTGATGAACTACGTGCCGCTGGAACGCCGCAAGGCCGCCTGGCTCTACGGGCAGTTCTGCATCTGCAAATCGACCTCGCTCAAGAAGACCCTGAAAGGCCTGACGCCGATCCGGCAGAGCGACATCATGAGCCAGACCATGACGGACCTGGCCCCGAAGGTCGGCGGACTGGTCGAATTCTACCGCAGCCCGGCCCGCAAGGCCTGGACGCCGACCGGCGTCAACGTGCCGGACTACCCGAAGCTCGCGCAGCTCTTCTGGCAGAACGTGGCGCTGGCGGTCAGCGGCGAGAAGACCCCGCAAGAGGCCATGGACAACCTCGCCTCCGACATGGACAAGGTGCTGGCGCGCCTCGAGCGCGCCGGGATGAACAATTGCGCGCCCAAGCTCAACAAGCCGCAGGACGCGTCCTACTGGACCTCGAAGGGCGGCGCTCCCTGGCCCAAGCTCGCCAACGAGAAGCCGAAGGGCGAGACGGTCGCCTATAACGACCTGATCAAAACCTGGAACACCGGCAAGGCGGGGTAACTGGCGGCTCCAGCCCCCTCCACCGCCTTTCAGGCGGTCCCCCTCCCCCGTAAACGTGGGAGGAATCGCGCGTATCCTCCCC
>CAXUCF010000202.1:0-8972 GCA_964249275.1 uncultured Lichenihabitans sp. | reverse complement strand
TGGCTCCCGCCAGACCACCAACGGCGGCGTCGTGGGCTTTTTCTCGCTCGAACTGTCGGCCGAGCAGCTCGCGACCAGCATCATCGCGGAACAATCCTGTGTTCCCTCCTACAAGATCCGCCGCGGCGACGTGAGCGACGAGGACTTCCGCCACGTCACGGAGGCGGCGCGCGACATGCAGCATGTGCCCTTCTTCATCGATCAGACCGGCGGCATCTCGATTGCCCAGTTGACCGCCCGCGCACGCCGCCTGAAACGCCAGCGGGGTCTGGACGTCCTGGTGGTGGATTATCTCCAGCTCCTGTCCGGCTCCAAGTCGGGAGGCCAGGTCAACCGCGTGCAGGAACTGACCGAGATCACCACGGGGCTCAAGGCGCTCGCCAAGGAACTCGCCGTGCCGGTAGTCGCGCTGTCGCAGTTGAGCCGCCAGGTCGAGAGCCGCGAGGACAAGCGGCCGCCATTGTCCGATCTGCGCGCATCAGGGTCGATCGAGCAGGCCGCCGACGTCGTCATGTTCGTCTATCGGGAGCAGTAATACCGTGAAGCTGCAGTTCGACGCCCAGGTGACGCGCTTCTCCGACCTGATCGAGGCCGATCACCTCCCGGTGCGCATGTGACGGCGGCCTCCCTGCCCGGCCCTTCCCGGGACGACGACCGCGACGCCCAGGCCGTTCTGACCATCGATCTCGACGCCATCGTCCACAACTGGCATGCCCTTGCGGCGCACGTGGCGCCGGCCGCTTGCGGGGCCGCCGTCAAGGCCGACGCCTACGGTTGCGGTATCGAGGCCGTCGTGCCGGTCCTGGCGCAGGCCGGATGCCGGACCTTCTTCGTGGCCCACGTGCGGGAGGGGCGGCGGGCCCGTCGCGCGCTGCAGAAATCGGGTTTCGCAGGCCGTATCCTTGTCCTGAACGGCTTCCATCCGGCCTGCGCACCCGCGTCCGACTATCGCGAGCACCGGCTCGATCCCGTGCTGGGCTCGGCCGAGGAACTCGACGCCTGGCAGGCGGCCCGCGGCACCTGGACCGGGCCGGACCTGCCCGGCGCGGCGCTCCACGTCGACACGGGCATGAACCGCCTCGGGTTCCCGATCGAGGAAGTGCGCCTGCTGCCTGAGGCGACTCTCCGGGCCGCGGGCGTCGATCTCGTGATGAGCCATCTCGTTTCGGCCGAGGATCCGGCCGACCCGGTCAATGCGCGGCAGATCGCCGATTTTACGCGAGCCCGCGCGCGGGCCTTGGGCGGATATCCGGCGTCGCTCGCCAATTCGTCCGGCATCTTCCTGCCCCAGCGCCCGTTCCACGATCTCGTGCGGCCGGGCTATGCGCTCTACGGCGGCAATCCGACCCCCGGCCGTGCGAACCCGATGCGCCCGGTTCTGTCGCTCCGGGCCAGGATCCTGCAGTTGCGCGACGTGCCGGCGGGCGCCACGGCCGGCTATAACGGCCGCTGGACTGCACCGCGGCCCGCCCGCCTCGCCACCATCGCGCTCGGCTATGCCGATGGCGTGCCCATCGGGGGCAGCGGCGTCGGCGGTTCCGACGTCAAGGGTGGCGGAGCACAGGTCTTCGTGGGCGACATCCCCTGCCCCCTGGTGGGACGGATCTCCATGGACCTGTCCATCGCCGACGTGACGCATGTTCCCGCCGCCATCGTCGAGGCCGAAGACTGGGTCGAATGGCTCGGGTCTCAGGCCGGCGTCGACGATCTTGCCCGAGGCTGCGGCACGATCGGCTACGAGATCCTGGTCAATCTTGGGCAGCGTCACCGGCGGCATTATATCGAGAACGGCGCGGCAACGTCCCTCCCCGGCGTGGGCAGGCGGCCGCCCAGGCCGAGCCCTTGCTCGACCGCCGGAGCGTGACGCCAGCCGGTTCCCATCGAGGAAAGGTGATGCCGCTGAACCGGTGTGCTGAACCATGAGCAAAGCCAGGAGCGCCTTCGTCTGCCAGACCTGCGGAGCGGTATCGAACCGCTGGCAGGGGAAATGCGACGCCTGCGGAGCCTGGAACTCGATCGTCGAGGAGCAGGCCGCGACGGGGATCGGCGCGGCGACGGCCCGCAAGGCACCCGCCAAGGGACGGCAGATCGCCTTCCAGAGCCTCGCGGCAACCGGCGCGGAGCCGGCCCGCACCGCCATCGGCATCGGCGAGCTCGACCGTGTCACGGGCGGCGGCCTGGTGCCGGGATCGGTGATCCTGCTGGGCGGCGAGCCCGGCATCGGCAAGTCCACGCTGCTGATCCAGGCCTGTGCCAGGCTCGCCCTGGCCGGCGGGCGCGTCGCCTATATCTCGGGCGAGGAAGCGACCGCCCAGGTGCGGATGCGCGCGGAACGGCTGGGGCTCTCGGGCGCGCCCGTGAGGCTCGCGGCCGCCACCAACGTCGAGGAGATCGTCGGCACGCTGAGCGCCGAGCGCTTCGACCTCGTGGTGATCGACTCGATTCAGACGATGTGGACCGAGACCATCGATGCCGCCCCCGGAACCGTGTCGCAGGTCCGAGGCGCCGCCCAGTGGCTGATCCGCTACGCCAAGAACACCGACGCCTGCGTCGTCCTGGTGGGACACGTCACCAAGGACGGGCAGATCGCCGGGCCCCGGGTGGTCGAGCATATGGTTGATGCCGTGATGTCGTTCGATGGCGACGCCGGCCACCATTTCCGCATCCTGCGGGCCCTCAAGAACCGCTTCGGACCGACCGACGAGATCGGTGTCTTCGAGATGACAGGCCGGGGGCTCGCAGAGGTGGGCAATCCATCGGCCTTCTTCCTTTCGGGCCGCGACGCGACCGCGGCCGGCACCTCGGTGTTCGCCGGCATGGAGGGTACGCGGCCTCTTCTCGTCGAGATGCAGGCGCTCGTGGCCCCGACCGCGCTCGGCATGCCGCGCCGCGCGGTCGTGGGTTGGGACCAGAACCGCCTCGCTATGGTGATCGCAGTGCTCGAGACCCATGCCGGGGTGCGTCTCGGGCAGTACGACGTCTATCTCAATGTGGCGGGCGGCATGAGGATCGTCGAGCCCGCGGCGGATCTTGCGGCGGCGGCCGCATTGGTGTCGTCGATCACCGGAAAGATCCTGCCCGTGGATGCCGTGTTCTTCGGCGAGATCGGACTGTCGGGGTCGATCCGACCCGTCGTGCACGGCGGTGCGCGCATGAAGGAGGCGGCCAAGCTCGGCTTCGAGGCCGCGGTGGCGCCCGGCACTGGCAGCGACGAGTCGGCGGGGCTCAGGGTCGAGCATTCGGCCCATATCGCAGATGTGGTGGCGAGGATCGCGGCCCTCCCCGGTGGCCGCGAAACCAGGACGCGCGAAGCCGCAGATGGTCGACACGGCGTCACGTCTCGGGTGACCGCGCTGGATGCCGAAGAGTTCGGCTGACGCGCCGGAAGGTCAACAGGCCGGGGCAAGCCGGGGCCTCCATCCTGGTGATCCGGCGACGGCGGCATTGTTGGCCCGACATCGGGGTGGGTCTCGTGCGGCCCGCGACAGATGACGGCGCCGGACGGCTTCGCTATAACCCGCGGCCAACAGGTCCGCCGACGCGGCGGCGGCAACGACATACAGGCGAGAGCACGAGCCATGCCGTCCTATCTCGATTTGGCTTTGCTGTTCATCATCGTGGTGTCGGCTCTCCTTTCCATGGTGCGGGGTTTCACGCGCGAGGTTCTGGCGATCGCCTCCTGGGCGGCGGCCGCTATCGCGGCCTATTACCTCTACCCGCTCGTCATGCCCTATCTAGACCACTACATCGCCAAGGACACGATCCGCATGATCGCCGCGATCGCGATCGTTTTCTTCGCCACTTTGATCGTGGTTTCGATCCTCACGGTGAAGCTGTCGGACGCGATCCTCGACAGCAAGGTCGGGGCGCTCGACCGCACCCTGGGCTTCCTGTTCGGTGCGGGCCGCGGCTTCCTGCTCGGCGTGGTGGCGTTTCTGTTCTTCAACTGGCTCGTGCTGCCGAAGTCGCAGCCCGATTGGGTGGCGGCCGCGAAGTCGAAGCCCCTGCTCCAGGCTACGGGTGACCTGATCGTCGCCATGCTGCCGGAAGATCCGGAGAACACGTTCCTGAAGCGTTTCCGCAAGGACAAGACCTCGCCCAACGAGGACGTGCCGGCCGACAACGAGGCCGTGCCGGCGCCGTCGGGCGCTGTGCCGGCTACCCCAGGTCGTCGGACCGATGCCGCTCCCGCGACGCCGAAGCCCGCCGCAACCGCCAACGCGGCGGTGCCGGACGACAAGCAAGGGCTCAACGCATTGCTGGGAAGGGTCAGCGGAACTCCAGGGCCTGCCAAAGCCACCAACAAAAAACAGTGAGACCGAGCAAGCGAGCCCTAACGATCCGCCGGGACTCGTTCCATCTCACATCCAAGGATGCGGCAACGCTGCGACCCCGTTCCCTATGGGCCCTCCCTTCCACCAGGAAGTGCAGCGGGCATCCTGGCTTGAGGATCGATCATTGAGCGATCTGGAAACCGAAACGCTTCGTGAGAAGTGTGGCGTCTTCGGCATCTTCGGGCACCCCGATGCGGCCGCCATCACGGCCCTGGGACTGCACGCTTTGCAGCATCGCGGCCAGGAGGCTGCGGGGATCGTGGCGTTCGACGGTCGGCAATTCCACTCGGAACGCCGCCACGGCCTCGTGGGGGACCACTTTTCCAGCGAGGCCGTCATCGCCCGCCTCGCCGGTTCCGCTTCGATCGGCCACGTGCGCTATGCGACGACCGGCGAGACCATCCTGCGCAACGTGCAGCCGCTTTTCGCCGAGCTCGACGGCGGCGGCTTCGCGGTGGCCCATAACGGCAATTTCACCAACGGCCTGACGCTGCGCCGGGAACTGGTGCGCGAGGGCGCGATCTGCCAGTCGACCTCGGACACCGAGGTGATCCTCCACCTCGTCGCGCGGTCGCGGAAGCCCCGCTTCGTCGAGCGATTCGTCGAGGCGCTGCGGCAGATCGAGGGCGCCTATGCGCTGGTGGCGCTCACCAACAAGAAGCTCGTCGGCGCCCGCGACCCACTGGGCATCCGCCCGCTGGTCCTGGGCGAACTCAACGGCCGCTACATCCTGGCGTCCGAGACCTGCGCGCTCGACATCATCGGGGCGCGTTTCGTTCGCGACGTCGAGAACGGCGAGATCGTGGTGATCTCGGAAGACGGGATCGAGAGCCTGAAGCCGTTCCCGCCGCAGCCGGCCCGGCCCTGCATCTTCGAATTCATCTACTTCGCTCGTCCGGATTCCGTCGTGAACGGCCGTTCGGTCTACCGGGTTCGCAAGGACATGGGTGCCGAACTCGCGAGCGAGAGCCCGGCCGATGCCGATGTCGTCGTACCGGTACCCGATAGCGGCGTCCCTGCGGCACTCGGCTTCGCCCAGGCCTCCGGCATCCCGTTCGAACTCGGCATCATCCGCAACCATTACGTCGGCCGCACCTTCATCCAGCCGAGCCAGTCGATCCGCGAACTCGGCGTGCGCATGAAGCACAGCGCCAACCGCGGCGTGATCGAGGGCGAGCGTGTGGTGCTGATCGACGATTCGGTGGTCCGCGGCACGACTTCGGTCAAGATCGTGCAGATGATGCGCGACGCCGGTGCCAGGGAAGTGCATTTCCGCATCGCCTGTCCGCCCATCACCCATCCTGACTACTACGGCATCGACACGCCCGAGCGCGAGAAGCTGCTCGCCGCCCAGATGGACCTCGAAGGTATGCGGCGCTACATGGGCGCCGATTCGCTCGCCTTCCTGTCGATCGACGGGATCTACCGCGCCATGGGGCTGGCCAAGCGAGATCCGCTGCGGCCGCAATTCACCGACCATTGCTTCACGGGAGACTATCCGACCCGCCTGACCGACGTCCTGGCCGAATCGAGCCCCAAGCAATGGGCGCTGCTGGCCGAGGCGAGCTGAGGGCACCCACGGGAATAACGCTTCAGCCCCCGGGTCTCAGCCCGGGGGTCGCGCACTCGACGAGGGGAAGGGCGTACCAAATCGAAGCGGTTATTCCCGTGGGGACCCTGAGGCCGAAGCGCAGCGCGCCTCAGCCTTCGACGTCGGCAGCCCCCGAGGCGATCGGCTCCACCGTATGGAAGTGCTGGTAGTCCAGCATGGTGGTGCCATCCGCCCGCACGAAGAGCACGTCGGCATAGCGATGATCGAAGTGGACGTCGCCGGCGAGGTAATACTCCCGCGCCTGCACGGTCTGGGCCGAGGTTTCGTCGTAACCCGTCACGTTGAGGACGAACACAAGATCGTCGGATGCCAGGCCCTCGGCCGTGACGCCGTCGAGCGGGCTCATCTCGTCGATGAGGTGCAGGATGGTCCAGCTCAGCACGAAGGTGGGGTTCTCCGAGCGGATCAGCTTCAGTTCCTCGAACCGGCGGAACATCACGCCCTCGGCGGTCTTCCCCGGGATCAGCACCCAGAGGCGGGCGTTGGCGCTTGAGATGACGTTGAGCCTCGCATTGGCGACCCGCGCCGACAGCGTGCGCCGGCCCTCGTAAGGCCCGATCGCGAGGCCGCGGGCGAAGAGCAGACGCGCCCTCGGCCGCGACAGCCGGGCGAAGATCAGGCCCAGCATGGAGGCCGTGACGAACAGGCCCGTGAAGGTTTCGACGCTGACCACAAGGTGGCCGTAGCGGGTCTGCGGAGACATCTCGCCATAGCCCACGGTGGTGAGCGTCTCGACGCTGAAGTAGAAGAGGCTCTCGAGATTGCCGTGGCTATTGGCGACGCTGTCGGGGCTGAGCCAATAGAGCGCCGCGAAGCTGGCGTTGATGACCACATAAGCGGCCGCGATCCCGGCCATGAAGGCCGGCCAGCCGGCCGTCATGGCGACATGGTAGACGTCGTTCCAGAAGCTCGGCTCCAGCCCCGAGGTGAGGACCTCGCGCTTGCCGATCATCACCTTGCGCAGTTTCGTCCTGCGCGGGCTCCGGCCGAAGAGCCCGGGCCTGGTCGTCGTGGAGTGCGATGCGTCGTTCATGGTGGCCCTGCCGATGCCGACGGCCCAGCGCGGCATCGCTCCCTTGCTTAGAGAAATCTGCACCGCTAGCTAGGCGTTTCCGACGAATGGTCTGCTCCGGCCCGTCACGCCATGACTCGCCGGGTACCCGGGTTCGGAGCAGTCACCCCCCGCGGGCATCAAGCCCGTCCCGACGCCGCGCTTCCTTCGGCTCTTCGCAGACAGGCCCGTATCATGGCTCAATCTCTCGGCGGTCGGCTGGCGCTCGTTACGGGCGCATCCCGCGGGATCGGCCGCGCCGTTGCGCTCGACCTCGCTCGGGCCGGCGCCCATGTCGTGGCGCTGGCCCGCACCCAGGGCGCCCTCGAGGAACTCGACGACGACATCCGCAGGCTGGGCGGCGAAGCAACGCTGGTGCCCTGCGATCTCAAGGACGTCGAGGCTCTCGACCGGCTCGGCGCCGCCATCCACGAGCGCTGGGGCAAGCTCGATATCCTGGTGGCCAATGCCGGCGTGCTGGGCCCGATCACGCCGCTCAGCCACGTCGAGCCCCAACAGTGGGACAACATCCTCGCCGTCAACGTCACGGCCAACTGGCGGCTCGTGCGCTCGCTCGATGCGCTGCTGCGCGCCTCCGACGCAGGGCGCGCGGTGTTCGTATCCTCGGGCGCCGGGCATCGCGCGGACCTGCGCCCCTATTGGGGACCGTACGCCATCACCAAGGCGGCGCTCGACGCCCTGGCCCGCACCTATGCGGCCGAGACCGCCACGACGTCCAACGTCAAGGTCATGGTGGTCAACCCGGGGCCTCTACGCACGCGGATGCGGGCCACCGCCATGCCGGGCGAGGACCCCGAGACGCTGAGGACGCCCGAGGAGCTCGCGCCAAGGTTGATCGCGCTCTGCCGGCCCGATGCGACCGAGACCGGCAAGCTCTACGATTTCCCCACCGACCGGATCCTCGGCTTCCAGGGACCCGCTTGAGACCGGTCAGCTACTCGGTCGTGAGACACCAGCCCTGCCCGCGAAGCCAGCAGACGTCCTCGGGCAGGTCGTCGCGGCGGTGGAGGTGGGTCACGCTGCTGCCATCGCTGCGCGCGAAGGCCTCCGCGAGCCGGTGTTCGCCCTCCGCGTCACGCAGGCCCGCACAGGGGAAGATCCGGGTACCCGAGATCCTGCGTGCCAGAAAGTCGGTCCCGCTCCGCGTGATCAAGAACACGGCGCCTTGCAGCCCCGTGTCGGCGTCCCCGAGCTTCGTGAACCCCTTCGCGGTCGTCAACGGCAGTACGAGCCGGCCGCCGTCCTTCAGGCGGTCGAGCCAGGAGTCCGCCGGCCGCACCGCGCCGGCATTGACGAAGACGACGTCCGCGGGAGCGAATTCGGTGCAGGTGCCGTCGCCGGCCACTATGGCGGCCTCGGGGAGATTGGCCTGAGCCCGCGCTGCAAGTCCGGCATCGTATTCGATGCCGGTCACGCGCCCTTCCGGTCCGGCCAGGTGGCGGAGGATGGCCGTGTAATAACCGGTCCCCGTCCCGATATGGACCACATGCTCGCCCGCCTTCACGGCAGCGCCATGCATCAGCAGCGCGAGGAACGAGGGCTGGCCGTTGTTGAGCCCCCGGGTCGGGTCGATCGCCACGAGATCGTCGGTGTAGAGGTAGACCGGGTCGGCGCTGGGCGTCTCGACGTAGCGGCCCCACCGCAGGATTTGCCAGGGGCCGACGCCGAGGAAGCGCTCGCGCTCCGTTTCGGCAAAGGCACGCCCCAGCGCCTCGTCGGCGACCCCGGCCGCCGCCAGAACCTGCTTGGCATAGGCCCGTCGCACGATCGCGAATTCATCAGGCATCATGGCTTTTCCTCCCGATGCGGCGCATCGCCAGATCTCGGCCAGTTCGTGGGCCTCGGGCTTGGGCCGGGGGAGCTTCTTGGTCGATCCCGGCTTGCCCGGGAGGATCAGCGGGCCGATCCGCTTGGAAATCTCCTCGTGCTGCGCCCGGTTGAGTCCGGCGGCGAC
>CAXUCF010000201.1:0-9122 GCA_964249275.1 uncultured Lichenihabitans sp. | reverse complement strand
GCTCTGCACCGTGATCTTGACGCGTCCCGGCGTCCCGGCACCGTAGACCGCGAAACCCGCGCTGTCGGGGCCCCGGTCGCCCATGGTGGCCAGCATCCCGGCCATCAGGTCACCGAGTTCCGGCTCCAGCGCCTTGTCCTTGATGAACAATCCGACGATACCGCACATGGGCCGCTCCGGGGTGCATCGCCCGACCGATCCGGTGCTACGGAACCGGCGTTGAAACGTCAAGAATAAATTGTTCCTGTCAGGATTAGAATCGGCGGCGATCGTGACCTCCCGAGGTGCATCCGGCGCCGTCCGGCAGCGCCGCGCTTCACCCCCGGCCAACCCGCGCCCGCGACGGGGGGCACGGCGATCGGCGACGGGGAAGCATCCGTCCGGATCCTCGCGGCGAGAGCTTTCGAAGGTGCAGAGAAATGGCGAAGCGCACGGGCTTGAGACGGATCGGCCATCCGCCGGCGGTTCCCCTGGAGCCCGGCGCCGATCACATTCGTCCTGCCGCTGTGGGCGACGTACCGGCGACGATCGCGAGCGGACAGGATCCGCATGCACTGTCGGGGCCGCGCGACAACATCCTCGAAGTCGCGATCGGCCGCGAGGTGAAGGCGTTGCGGACCAAGCTCGGCATCACGGTGGCCGACCTCGCGGGCGCGACGGGCCTGTCCCACGGCATGCTGTCCAAGATCGAGAACGGCCTGACGTCGCCCTCGCTGACGACCTTGCAGGCTCTGTCGCGCTCGCTCGGCGTGCCCGTCACGGCCTTCTTCCGCCGCTTCGAGGAGAGTCGCGGTGCGGTCTTCGTCAAGGCCGGCGAAGGGCTGGCGATCGAGCGGCGCGGCACGCGCAACAAGCACCAGTACCACCTGCTCGGCCATAGCGGCGACACCGCGTCGCGCATCGTCGTCGAGCCCTACCTGATCACGCTGACCACGGAGTCGGACGTCTTCCCGCTGTTCCAGCATTCCGGGATCGAGTTCCTCTACATGCTGGAGGGCGAAGTCGTCTATCGCCATGCGGACAAGCTCTACCCGATGAGCCCGGGCGACAGCCTGTTCTTCGACGCCGATGCCCCCCACGGCCCCGAGGAAATGCGAAGGCTGCCCATCCGCTTCCTGTCGGTGATCTCCTACCCGAAAAGGGAGGGATAGCCCCGCTTCGCAGTCTCGAGCTCACACGCGGCAGGCCGCATCGAGGGAGATGCCGCGACGCGGCGAGCCGCGCCGGGCCAGACTCAATCCTCGGCCCCGGGCGGCACGCCGAGGCGCCCCAGGAGTCCGTCCCGGATCCCGGCCAGCATGGGGCGGACCGCATGGCCGCCGAAGCCGTGGTGGCGCGCGAAGCCGAACACCTGCAGCGGCAGGTAGGCGAGCTGTCGCAGCTTCCAGCCGAGCGGCACATGGCCGAGCCGCAGGCCGTAGAGCGTGTTGCGCAGGTAGCTGTACATGCGGAACGGCTTCTGGTTCGGCATGGTGAGGCCGAAGCCGAGCGGGATGGAGCCGCTGCCCACCGTGTGCTCCATCGGCACGTCGCCCGCGAGCCAGCACGAGAAGCCGCGTCGCCAGGCCCGGAAGCACCATTCGAGATCGATCCCGTCGATGAAGAGATCGGCCCGGAACATCCCGGTCTCGCGCAGGATGCGCAGGTTGAACAGCGTGCCCGAGGTCGGCAGGAAGTCGACGGGCAACGTCGATCCATCGCTCTCGATGCCGCGACGAACGCGGTAGCGCGGCGCCTTGGAGCCGCCTGCATGCCCGCCCTGCGGCGTCACCAGCCGCGGCCCTACCGCGGCCGGATTGCGCCGCAAGGCCGCGAGCCGATCG
Organism: uncultured Lichenihabitans sp.; assembly: GCA_964249275.1. GTDB lineage: Bacteria > Pseudomonadota > Alphaproteobacteria > Rhizobiales > Beijerinckiaceae > Lichenihabitans. The sequence continues at coordinate 7,299 of CAXUCF010000201.1, read as the reverse complement.
AAGGCCGCCCCGAGCCGCTCCACCATGCCGGGCCAGGCGCGCGAGTCCTGGTCGAACAGGATCAGCCGCTCGAAGCCGTCGCGGCTCGCCGCCAGCGCGATGAAGTTGAGTCCCACGCCGACGCCGAGGTTGGAGCCGGCGTCGATCGCCACCACGGCGGCGTAGTCGCCCAGCACGCGGTCGAGCGCCGGGTCGAGGGGGGCGTTGTTGAAGAGGTAGATCCGGCCCGTATCGCGGCTCAGCGCATGGACGAGTTCGAGCAGCTGCCCGGGCTCCGGGTGGAAGCAGACGATACCGGCCGCCACCGTCGGCGCCTCGGCCCCGGTCATGGCGGCGCGTCCCCGCTCAGGCGGCTTCGCTCGCGGCACCGGCGAGCCGGCGTGCCTCGGCCGCGCTGATGGCGTGGCCGAACGCGAAGCCTTGCGCGTACTCGCAGCCGAGTTGCGACAGCTCGATCACGTCGCTCTCCGATTCCGCGCCTTCGGCCACCACCTCCATGCCGAGATCGTGGGCCAGCCCCACGATGGACCGCAGGATGATGGGGCGTGCGCCCTTGCCGTTCTGGCGCACGAAGCTCTGGTCGATCTTGATCGTATCGAAGGGAAACCGCTGCAGGTAGCTCAGCGACGAAAAGCCGGTGCCGAAATCGTCGAGCGACAGGCCGGCCCCGAGATCGCGGATGCGGTGCAGCATCTTGGCGGCATATTCCGGGTTCTCCATGACCAGGCTCTCGGTCAGCTCCAGCTTCAGCGAGTTCCGCAACACGCCCGAGCGGGTCAGGACCGATTTGACGTCGCCCAGGAGGTCGTGGCGCAGGAGCTGGCGCGACGACACGTTCACGCTGGCATAGATCGGCGGGTAGACGTCCAGCGCCTGCTGCCAGGCCGCGAGTTCGCGCGCCGTTCGGTCGAGCGCGAAGAGCCCGAGGTCGACGATGAGGCCGGTCTGCTCGGCCACGGGGATGAATTCGGAGGGCGCGACGTTGCCGAGCCGCGGATGCGTCCAGCGCAACAGGGCCTCGAAGCCCGCGATGGTGCGGTCCTCGAGCCGCACGATCGGCTGGAAATGGACCTTGACCTCGTTGCGGTCGATGGCGCGGCGGAGGTCGGTTTCCAGTGTCGTGCGGTCGGATCGCATGGCCCGCATGGCCGGGCGGAACAGCTCGATCCGGTCGCCGCCGGCCCGCTTCGCATGCGCCATGGCGACTTCGGCATCCTGCAGCATGGTCTCGCGCTTGGCCTGGGCGCTCGCGTCGAAGGGCGCGAGACCCGCCGAACAGGTCAGCGCGACCTCGTGGTCGCCGAAGGTGATGGGCGTCGCCAGGGTGCGGCGCAGCGTGTCGGCCAGGGCCATGACGGCATCGGGACCCTGCTCCGACATGACGATGAAGGCGAACTGGTCGCCGCCGATGCGCGCCATCGTGTCCTGCTGGCGCAGCACGCGGCCGAGGCGGCGCGCCAGCGTCAGCAGGATGGAATCGCCGACCGAGGGGCCGACCTGTTCGTTGACGTGCTTGAACCGGTCGACATCGAGCGTGATCACGGTCGGTCGCGCCGCGTTGGCACCCTGGCCCATGGTGAGGGCCGCGTCGAGCCGGTCGAAGAAGAGTTCGCGGTTGGGCAGGCCGGTCAGGTTGTCGTGCACGGCGTCGTGCAGCAGCCGCTCCTCGGCGTTCTTGCTTTCGGTGCAGTCGGCCAGGGTGCCGACGACCCGGACGACTTCGCCGTCCGGACCCACCACGGGCCGCGCCTTCATCGTGTACCAGAAATAGTGGCCGTCAGCGGCCCTGAGGCGGAAGAACTGCGAGATGCGGCCGCAACGCTGCTCCAGCACCGTATCGAGCGAGGCCCGGTAGCGCTCGCGGTCGAAGCCGTGCAGGAGTTCGAACCAGCCCGCCGCCGGGCCTTCGAGGCTGCCGCGACGCAGGCCGAGCTGCATCTCGATCTCGGGGCTGACGAAGACCCGGTCGGCATCGACGTCCCAATCGAAGATGATGTCGCCCGAGCCCGTCAACGCCAACGCCTTGCGTTCCACGTCGGAAACGGCACCGTGGCCGAGGCCCGAGCCCGCAAAGGCGTTCTGCATGATGGTGAAGCCGATCAGCATGACGAGCAGCACGAGCCCGCCCATCAGCGCCGGCGATACGAGGTCGTTCGACAGGGCGCCCTCGACCGTGAAGCCTGCCGCGGTCACCCAGATCGACAACAGGAACCATGTCGGGATCAGCATCACGGCGCGGTCGTAGCCGTGGGTCGACAGGTAGAGCACCAGGATCAGGCCGATCCCCGCCACCGTGGCCAGCATGATGCGGCTCACGCCGGCCGCCACCGGAGCATCGAAGAGCGCGAATGCGACCAAGGCGGCCAGGAACACGATCCAGGCGGCCCCGATATGGCCGTAGCGGACGTGCCACCGGTTGAGATGCAGATAGGCGAATAGGAACACGAACAGGGTGGCGGCCAGCACCGCCTCCGCTACGGCGCGCGATACCCGGTCGGCGTCGCCCCCCACCGTGAAGAGCCGGTGCCAGAAGCCGAAATCGATGCACACATAGGCGAGGACCGCCCAGGCCAGGGCGGCGGCGGCCGGGAAGATGACGGCGCCCCGCACCACGAACACGATGGTGAGAAACAGCGCCATCAGCCCCGCGATACCGATCACGACGCCCTTGTAGAGGGTGAGGTTGGTGATCTGATCCTTGTAGGCGTCGGGCGCCCAGAGGGTCAGCTGCGGGAGGTTGGGCGTGCGCAGCTCGGCCACATAGGTGACGGTGGCGCCAGGGTCGAGCGTCAGCCTGAACAGGTCGGCATCGGGGCTGTCCTGGGCTTCGGGCGGAAACCCCTGGCTCGCCGTAATGGCCGAAATGCGCGTGGCGCCGAGGTCGGGCCAGATCAGCCCCGAACCGACCAGCCGGAAATGCGGCGCCACCAGCAGCCGCTCGATCTGCTCGTCGGTGTCGTTGGTGAGCGCGAAGACGATCCAGTTGGGTTTGGTGCCGCTCTGCTTGGCCCCGACCTCGATGCGCCGCACGATGCCGTCTGCGCCGGGCGCGGTCGAGATCTGGATGCGGTCGCCCTGGCCGGTGAAGCGCTCGACCACGGGCGTGAGATCGACGGCCGTGCTGTCGAGCGACACCCGCGCCGCCTCGACCGCGCGGGCGGGCAAGCCCGAGGCCAGCCAGGACAGGACGAGAGCGAGCAGGAGAAGGAAACGACGCACGGCACCGGGACTGGAGGGAAACGCAAGACTAGCCCGCTCGGCAGGCGGCTGGAAGGTCCAATCCTCGTGCCAAGCCGACCGATGCCGTGTTGTTGGAGCCCACCCTCGCGGCATGGGCCGTCGAAGCAGCCGCCTGACGAAGCCGAGCGCTCGGCAACGCCGGCTTGCGACGTCCGTACGCGTCGTAGAAGCCCAGCATGGCGAGCGCAAGGCAAAGCTCCAGCCGATGGACGCGCGCGACGGAGGTCTCACGGGCAGCGAGACGGACCGCACCGCACGGCGGCACGCGTGCGAAGCCGGCCCGGCCGGGGCCGTCCACACCGGCCATCGGAGCTGAACCGATCAGCGGACCTTGCGCTCGAGCTTCTTCGTCGTTTTCAGCACGCTCTCGACTGCAATGCTATGCGTATCGGAGAGTTCGAGCATGTAACGGATGGCGTTGAACATGGCGTCGTCGAAGGGGTCGAGTTCCGTCCTGTCCTTCGCCACCATCAGGGCGTCGCGCAACGTCGAAAGCTGTTCCCGGACGGCAGCACCATTGTAGATCATTGACGTCGCCTTGCCTGTCATTCTGCCGATGTCACGGTACGGCCTGTGTTCCTGTCGTCGCGTGACGATGCAATGCGCAAATCGCGCATGCCAGCGCAAAGCGGCTTGTGCACGGTCTTGAACCCGAAGGTCAAACCAAGCCTGGGCCTCGCTCGAGGCAGGCCGCTGGGCCGCCCTCGTGGGAGAGATCCACGCATGGTGCAACCCGTCTCCAGCGAGCATGTCCCGGCGACCTCCAAGGCGCCAGATGATGTCGGCACGACGATGCCCGGAAGCGGCTCACAGGCAGCCCGGCGACGGCCGGAAACGACGAAGCGAGGATCTTGCCGCCGGGAGGCTTTACTTGCGACGGAGCCGGACGATGACGTCCACCCGATCGATTTCCATGCCGGCAGGGGCCTCCGGCAGGGCGCTCACCGCGATGTGCGAACCCGGGATGTCGACGAGGGCGTTGGTGCCCTCGACCAGAAAGTGATGATGGTTCGAAAGGTTGGTGTCGAAATAGGTCTTGGAGCCGTCGACCGCGATCTCGCGCAGCAGCCCGGCCTCGGTAAACTGATGCAAAGTGTTGTAAACCGTGGCCAGCGATATCACTACGCGGGCGCCCGTGGCTTCCTCGTACAGCTTCTCGGCCGTGATATGACGGTCACCCTTGGCGAACAGCAGCCATCCGAGTGCGACCCGCTGACGGGTCGGGCGCAGGCCCGACCCGCGCAGCTTGGTGCGGAGATCATGAACAGGACACCCGAGCAATTGCGAAACGCCCGCCGGCTGCGGGACAGCGGAGTTCGGAGCGGAGGTTTTGGACGTGGTCAAAGGCTGGGGCATCGTCCATCGACATAGCGGAAACAAAGCGCATCATAGGCAGGATGCGGCCGATCCGCAACTTCGGGCCGTGGCGTCCCGGCCCGCCGTCCTGGACGCCGCGCGGGAATCGGTGGAGATCGAGATCGGTCAGCACAGTCAAGCGAATTCGGCATTTTCAACAGGAGCGCGGAACCCGTCGGTCTGCGGCGCATTATCCCGCCAATCGACGCATCCAGCCCTCCGGCATCGGACAGGGGCGAGTTGCATGGGGAGCGGTGCTCTTATGACGAACAGGCAAAACGGCTTCTCGGTCCAGATCGGCGGGAGCGAAGCGCGGCGGCAGTTCCGGATGTCGGTCGGCGTGGTGGCTGTCCTGGCTGTCGCGATCGTGTCGGCCGCGACCACCTTCGGCGCCCACCCTGTCTCGGCCAAGCGTGATGTCGTATCGGCGGCACCCTTGATGACATTGCACGCCGAGACCAACGCGATCGGTGCAAAGGCAATCTGATCTGCGGCGTCGGTATTTGTACGCCCACAAGGAAAAGGCCGGGATCCACCCGGCCTTTTCCTTGTGGGCGACGGCCTTTGCGGCGCCAGTTTACGCGAACAGCCCCGTAGCCGGCCTGACACCCTCGGAGCCCGGAAATATGGCCGAGGTCAGCACGGCCGGCGACAAGCCCCACTGGGTCGCGAGGACGCCTTTCAACACGGCGCGCAAATCCGTGGTCGGCATGAGATCGCGACTCTCGTAGAGCCTGGACGTGGCGAGGCCGGGCCAATCGGCCAGAACCATGCCCCCTTTCAGGGCGCCGCCGGCCAGGAATGCGACCGTGCCGGTGCCATGGTCCGTACCGACCGTGCCGTTGATGTGCACGGTGCGGCCGAACTCGGTGACGACCACGACCGTCGTGTCGCGCCAATGCTCGCCCAAGCCGGTTTCCAGCGCCGCGAGCGCACCGTCCAAGCCGCCCAGTAGTTGGGCCAGCCGACCCGTCGCTCCCCCCTCGTTCACATGGGTGTCCCAACCGTCGAAGGCGAGCGCTGCGATGCGTGGCCCGTCGTCGGCGGCCAGCAGCCGCGCGGCGCCTTCGGCCACCTGGCGCATGCCGCCCGGTGAATCCATGGTGCCCCTGGTCTTGCTGCCGGTCGTATCTCCCGCCATCCGGTCGGTCGCTAGTCCTTCGGACAATGCCGCGGCGAGACCGGGTTCGCGGTGGCCGTAGAGGTCGAGGACGCGCCGCGCCAGGTCGTCGTTGGCCAGCGCCCCGACCTGGGGCGCCCAGCCGAGCACGGGCGCGGATCCCCGGATGACGAGCGGCGCCACCGTGCCGACCGCGAGGCCGGCCGTCGACGCGCGATCGCCCCGTGCGCCGATGTTGGCCCTTTCGCCCTGTGGCAGTGCAACGATGGCGCGGTTGAGCCAGCCCGAGTCGGTGATACCCGGACCGGCCTGGCCGCTTTCGAGCACGTCCTGCCCGTCGAAGTGCGAGCGCTCGCGATAAGCCGTCGCGGTTGCGTGGACCACGGCGGCCTGCCCGGCCCGGAACAGCCGGGCGAAGTTCGGCATGGCCGGGTTCAGCGCGAAGAAGCCGTCGAGCGCCAGTGCCGGACGGTCCCCGGTGAGCGACAGCGCGAGCGCGCCGTGCAGCCCGGCATAATCGGGGTCGCCGACCGGCGCCACGGCCGACAGGCCGTCGAGCGCGCCGCGCAGCACGATCGTGACAAGACGCATGTCGCGCGCTCCGGCCGCATGGGCGAAGCGCGGCACGAACCCCCAGGCGAAACAGGCGCCCGCGGTGCCGAGCAGGGCACGACGGGAGAGGGACGGGATCTCGCATAGCGACATGGTCATCTCCTCTGGAACTCAGGCGACATCAGCGCCAGGGCGAGGCCCTGTTCGCGCGACTCGGCGTGGGAGATCGCATCGCGCGTTTCGGGCGACAGTGCCGCGCCCGCGGCGGCCTCGATCAAGGCGAGCGGGTCTTCGCCACCTTTATAGGCATGGGCGATCCCGGCCGAGACGTCGAGACGCAGCTTCATCCCCTCGGGCGAGGCCCAGTCGGCCGCGGTGTCCGGATAACCGTTCGGCCCGGGCGGTTCCCAAAGCGGCTGGCCCAGGGTCCGCAAGCCGTTCAGCATGGGGCCGGGCTCGGGCAGGGTGGCGCCTAGCAGGCGTGCGGACGCAACCAGGAAGTCATACGGATTGCGGATCTTGGCGCGTGGCGGCGACCAGGCTTCGGGCAGGTCCACCAGGGCCGTGCTGACGGCCCGGAGGTCGCCGTCGCGGCTGCGGAACACGGCCGCGATCCTGTCGACCGCCGCCGGTGGCGGCTCGTCGGCGATGAAGTGCCGGACCAGCTTGGTGGCGAGGTGGCGGGCCGTAGCGGGATGCCGGGCGATGTCGTTCAGTGCCGCCTCACCCTGGCCGAAGCCGCCCCCCATATAGGCGCGGCCCACCACCATCTGATCGCCGGGCTCATGCATATTGGCGTTGAACAGGAAGCTGCCGGGCTCGCCCATGCGGCCCTCGCGGCCCGCGAAGGTCCAGCCCGTGATGACGCGCGCCAGTGACGTGACGTCGGTCTGCGTATAGCCGCCGTCGACGCCCAACGTGTGGAGTTCCATGATCTCGCGGGCGAGGTTCTCGTTGAGCCCGCGCTTGCGGTTCTGCCCGGCGCGCGAATCGGGGCCGACCGATTGGGCGTTGTCGAGGTAGAACAGCAT
>CAXUCF010000200.1:0-9138 GCA_964249275.1 uncultured Lichenihabitans sp. | reverse complement strand
ATCCATGACACACAGCATGCCGAGCACGGCGCCCTCCCCCGACACCAGCGGGGCACCGACACAGAAGCGGACATGCGGCGGATGGGCCACCAGCGGATGGTCGCGCAAACGCGGATCCACGGCCGCGTCCATCACGACGCAGGGGCCGGCCAGGGCATCGGTCAGGAGCGCGCCGCAGAAAAGATCGGGCCGCGGCAGTTCCGTCCCTGCCAGTCCGAACTGCGCCTGCGGCCAGGCACGGTCCCTCCCGATCGGCGAAACGAGGGCCATGGGTGCATCGAACAGGTCGGCCGCGAGCGCCACGATCCGATCGACGGCCGTTCCGGGCGGCGTGCCCAGCACGTCGCGCGACCGCAGCCCCTCAAGGCGTGTGGCTTCGACCGGCTCCAACGCATCCTGCATGTCGACCCGCCCTCAACGCGGACGCGCGTCCTGCAACTCCGAGGCCGGACGATAGGCGTTTATCGATCGAAATATATGGCCCGTTACAGCGACCCCCCGAGCTTGTTCGCGGTCAAATCGACGCAGCCGAGACGGCCTGAGGCACGGATCCCGTCTTCGTTAATCGTCCCTTCAGACTTGGCAAAACCTGTCGCGACCCGGTAGGGAGGCATGGCGCCCTCGCGGCCGGTCGGCTGGAGCGCTCCGGGGAGACCGACAATGCGCGACCCCAGCCTCGACCGCCTGCTGATCGCAACCCACAATCCCGGCAAGTTGAGCGAGTTCCGCCATTTGCTGGAACCTTTCGGGATCGAAGCCGTCTCGGCCGGCGATCTCGGCCTGCCCGAGCCGGACGAAACGGGAACCACGTTTCTGGCCAACGCGCGCCTCAAGGCCGAAGCGGCCGCGTCCGCCGCGACGATGCCGGCCTTGGCCGACGATTCCGGCCTTTGCATCGACGCGCTCGACGGTGCGCCGGGGATCTATTCCGCCCGCTGGGCCGGACCCGACAAGGATTTCACAGCCGCTATGGCGCGCATCGACACGCTCCTGCGCCAGCGCGGCGCCCTCGGCCAGGCAGCGCGACGAGCCCGCTTCACGGCCGCCTTGGCGCTGGTCTGGCCCGACGGGCGCTGCGAAACCGTAGAGGGCGAGGTTCGCGGCGCGATCGTGTACCCGCCCCGCGGAGGCCGGGGCTTCGGTTACGACCCTGTGTTCCTGCCCGATGGCCACGACCGGACCTTCGGCGAAATGACGGCCGAGGAGAAGCACGGCATCCCGGCCGACGGGAGCGATGCGCTGTCGCACCGGGCCCGCGCCTTTCAGCGCCTCGCACGGCGCTGCTTCACGCCGTTCTAAGGGTGCGCCGCAGACGCCGGTCCTCGCAGGAGGGCGGTCGCCGCCGGGCTTCGCCGGTTCCAACGGTCCTCAGCGCTGCATGGCGTAGAACTTGCGCCGCATGCTGTCCGCGATGGCGCGGTGACGCTCGGAGCGGTCGGCCGGCGTGAACCGGATGCCGATCTCGCGGCCGCGACGCCAGATCACATTGGCGGGCTGCAGCACGCCGCTCTGGTCGTCGTAGAGCAGGATGCGACTCGGCAGCGCCATGCTGCCGGAAAGACGCAGCAGGCCGCCGGAGGCCGAGCGATTGGCGATCAGACACTCGATGAGGAAATGCCCGTCGGTGTCGATGATCTTGCCCGAACGCAGCCGCGTGCGTTGGCGGCAGCCGTCCCGTCGCTCGCCCTCCAGGCGCGGCGCGTCGTGCGCCGGCAGCACCGCGTAGGTGAACTCGCCGCGGCCCGCGACCGGAGAGGCGGTCCTGCGGGCCTCCGCCACGTTGGGTGCCGGGTCGCTGCCTCCCACGACGAAGGCGGCCGCCTCTTCGTCCCGGCTGCGCCGGCTCACTGCTGCGACAGCCCGCCGCCGGCCCACGGGAGGCGCGCTTGCAGCGCCACCCGGCCGGCCGCTTTGCGCGGCAGGCGCGCTTCCGCAATGGCGCCGGCCAGCAGGCGGAGCCCGCCGACCGCGTCCACCACCATCTCCTCGAACAGAATGCCGCGCACCACCACCCCGTCGGCCCGACCGCGGAGCAAAAGGTCGAAGAACACGGAGACGAGGGGGTGCCGGAACTCCATGCCGAGCGTCACGACGGGCGGACTTTCCCAGGCCATGTCGACGCAGGCCGTCCAGGCCGAGATCAAGGATCCCTGCTTGAAGAAGAGTTCGACGGACGAATGGATCAGGTCCTCGATCGCAGAATGGGATTCAAGCCGGATGAAGCTCACGAGATCGACGAGATCGATCGTGCGTAAGTCCGCGGTGACGTCGCTCAGGCTGTCGGCCAACATGGCCCCATAGCGGCCGGCGTCGAACTGGGCAGAGTATGTCAATTCATCACCGTATCTGGATGGGATGACGAGTGGCGGGTATTGCGCGACTGGACGTAGTGGATGACTTCCGCCACCGCTTTATAGAAATGCGAAGGAATCAGTTCGCCGACTTCGACATGGTCGTACATGGATCTTGCTAGAGGCTTGTTTTCGACCACCGCTATCTCATGCTGACCGGCGATTTCGCGGATCTTGAGGGCCAGAAGGTCCTGGCCCTTGGCGATGACCAGCGGTGCTCCGCCCTCCTCGCGCCGATAGCGGAGCGCGATGGCGTAGTGGGTCGGGTTGGCGATCACCAGGGTGGCGCGCGGGATATCGGCCATCATGCGGCGCCGCGACCGGTCGAGCGCCAGCGAACGGCGCTTGGCCTTGACCAGAGGATCGCCCTCGGCCTGCTTCATCTCGTCCTTGATGTCCTGGCGGCTCATCCGCATGCGCTTGCGCCAGCTCACCCGGGTCCACACGAAATCCGCACCCGCCACGACCAGGAAGGCTGCGGCGACGCCGGACAGGAGCTTGAGGAGGATCGCCAGCATGCGGTCCGGTATCACGGCCGGAGACACGAACAACGTGTCGGCCACCGTGTCGCGCTCGGATTGGAGGGTGAGGAAGGCGACGAGGCCCAGCGCAAGGACCTTGAAGCCGCTCTTGACGAATTCGACGAAGCCGGCCTTGCCGGCGAGGCGTTTCAAGCCCGCCGAGGGCGAGACCTTCGACAATTTCGGCCGGATACGTTCGAGCACCATGCTCGGCGGGTTCTGGGCGAAGGCCATCGTCAGGCCCGCCACCAGGAAGATGACGAAGATCGGAACCACGAAGGTCGCGGCGGCCTGGAGCAGCACGCCCAGCAGCACGACCGCATCGGCGCCGTTCTTCAGCGACCAGCGGCCGGGGTCCTCGAAAAGATGCGCCAGCGTGTCGGCCAGGCGCGCGGCACCGTCGCGCAGCACGAGGGAGCAGATGATCAGCGTGGCCGCGAGGACCGCGAGCAAGCCGGCCTCGCGGGAGACCGGCAGGTCACCGTCCTGCGCCGCCTGCTGAAGCTTCTTCTCGGTCGCCTCGAAGGTCTTGCTGTCCTGATCTTCGGTTTCGCTCATCGGCGGCGCCTCCGTCGGCCGATCCGGCTGGAGGAAGCAACGTGTGCTCGAGGGTCTCGACGCCCGTGGTGCGAGGACCGGTTCGCCGTGCCGCGCCCGCCACTGTCGCAACCGATCCGGACGCCGGGCCACCCGCGAAGGCCCGAGCGCGGGGACGGGCGCGCGATGGTGCGCTTCGACGGAGGGCTCCGCCCCTCGGAGAGGCGCGACGTGGCGCGCAGCATCTCAGGCCTTTTCCGCGGCGTCGCCGCCGATCTCGATCTCGCCCGCGCCCGCGAGTTGGAGCACGGTCGCCGCAATGGCGCGCCGGGCCGCGGCGGTCTCCTTGGGCGAGCCGCCGGCCGCGTTGAGTTCGTTCTCGACGAGGCGCCGGGCGCGGGCGCCGAGCGCCGACAGCACGGCGTCGCGGAAACCCACATCGGTGCCGCGCAGCGCCATGACGATCTGGTCGTTGGCCACCTTGTCGAACAGCACGCTCTTCGATTTGGCCGGCAGGTTCACGATGTCGTCGAAACTGAACATCTTGGCGCGAAGCGCCGCGGCGTCGTCGGGCCTGGATTCCGTGATCGTCCGCAGCATCTCCTCGGCCTGCTCCGGCTCCATGCGGTTGAGAATGTCGGCGACGCGGCCCTGCGTGCTCACGCCCTCGCGCACCGCACCGTTGAGGAGATCATCGCGCAGCTTGGTCTCGAGGATCTTGATCGTGGCCTCGCTGACCGGCCGCAGGGCCAGCATGCGGCGCGTCAGAGTATTGCGCAGGTCGCGGGGCAGCAGCACCAATGTCCTCGCGGCAGCCTCCGGCGTCAGGCGAGCCAGGATCAGCGCGGCGGTCTGAGGATGTTCCTTGCCCACATAGGCCGCGAGGTCCTTCTCGGGCAGGCCCGACAGGCGCACCCAGGTCGAGGAATTCGAATTGCCGAGCACGTCCGACATGATCTCGGCCACCTGCTCGGGCGGCAGCACGCCGCCGAGCAGGTGTTCGACCTCGGCCGCGGTGCCGCGCAGGTCGACGCCGCGGGAGAACTGCTGGGCCAATTCCTCGACTAGGCCCTCGAGCGCCGAGATGGGCACGGCGCCCAGGGCTGCGGCCGAGCGCGTGATGACCTTGAGTTCGCTCGGGTCGAAGTGCTTCAGCAGGCGGCTGGCCAGCGGCTTGCCCATGGCGAGCAGCAGGGCCGCGACCTTCTCGGGGCCGTTCAGCAGCCGGTGGTCGTGGACGGCAGCGACGGCGGTCGACATCGCGGGGAAGATCCTGCCGTTACTGCTTGGCGACCGGGCCGGCCGGGAGGCCGGTCGTGCCCGCCGCGACGATTTCGGTCAGGGACACGCCAAGCCGGGTGGCGTCGTCCTCGATGACCGTCATCTCGCCCCGGGCGATGACGCGGCCATTGACGACGACGTCGACCGGTTGCCCGACGCGATGATCGAGCGGGATCACCGCGCCACGGCCGAGCTTCATCAGCGCCGACACCGGCATCGCGGTGCCGCCGAGGACCACCTGGACCGACACGGGGATGCTCAGGATGGCGTCGAGATTGGGCGCGGCGCCCGCGGAGGAAACGGTTTCGGCTTCGAACGTCATCGTCATCGCACCTTGCTGGTCGAGCGCCTCGCGGAGGGGTGGCGTGGCAGAGGCATCCCGCACGACGCTGCTCTTACGCCATGCTGCGGGTTCAGCCTTGCGCGAGACTAGGTTCGGCCGCCGGAGCCTCGATCCGCACCGTATGGAGCCCGCCCGAGTGGCCGAAATCGCAGCGGAACAGTTCGCGGCCCTCGCAGATCAGCCGGACGTCGGTGGCGGCATTGCGCGGCAGCGCCAGCACCTGCCCGACCGCGAGCCGCGCGATGGCGCCGAGCGTCATGGCGTCGAGCTCGACGACGGCCGACAGGCTCATCGGCGCGCGCGAGAGTTCGTTTTCGAGCTGATCGGACCAACGCGGATCGGAGCCGGCGGGCTCGTCGGCCGGCAACACGGCGAGACGCTCGGCGAAGATGTCGAGGGCCGCGCGGGGCACCAGGATGTCGATCTCGGCCGTCTGGCCGGCGACGTCGAGCCCGATCGTCGCCACCACCACGGACGCGTTGGGCCGGCCCAGGAAGCCGAGGTCGGGTTTCGGCTGGATCCGGTCGAACCGAAAAGTGCTCGGCAGGATCTTGGCGAAGCCGGCCCGCAGCGCATCCGCGGCCTGCCCCGCCACCACCTCGGCGATGCGGGTCTCCACGGCCGACAGAGGACCCAGTGCCAAGTCGGCACCCTCCTGTCCGCCGCCCCCGAACAGGGCCTCCACCACGGCCGCAACGAAGGCGCGATCGAACTGCAGACCGACCGCAGTCGACCATCCGGGCGCATCGAGGACGGCGAAGACCGGGTCGGCGCCGCGGCGCTCGGATAGCGCCGCCACCTTGCAATCAGTGAGGCCTGCGAAGCGGAAGCTCGCCGATGCCACCGACAAGGCACCGAAACCGCCCGTCCAGGCCAGGGCCACGGCCGCCATGGCCTCGCCGAAGAACGGCATGCGGTCGAGCCGGCTCGGAGCGCCGCGATCGAACCAGAACCGGCTCGCCGGGGCGAGCGGGGCGGCCCTTGTCGGCCTTTTGCGCAACTCGGTCGGTGCCGGCACGGTCACGCAGCCTTCTTGGCCAGGGGTTCCGCGGCAACGCCGCCCCCCATGGTCTCGTTCTCGACCTCGTCGATGGACGGCCGATCATAGGCCGAAATGGTCTTGCGGCCGTGTTCGAGCGCGATCAGCGGCACGGCACCGTTCATGAAGGCCAGCAACGACTGCTTGACGATGATGTAGAGGCGGGCGCGCTTGTCGCGCACGACCTTGATCTTGGCGGCCAGCGGCGCCGCGATGCCATAGGACAGGAAGATGCCCGCGAAAGTGCCGACCAGGGCCGCCCCGATGAGTTCGCCCAGCACTTCCGGCGCCTGGTCGAGCGCCCCCATCGCATGCACGATGCCAAGCACGGCCGCGACGATGCCGAGCGCCGGCAGGGTGTCGGCCACCGCCTGCAGCGATTGGTAGGGCTTCAACCGGTCACGCATGATGGTCTGGATCTCCTCGTCCATCAGCGATTCGATCTCATGGGTGCGTGCATTGCCGATCAGGATGAGCCGGCAGTAATCGCAGATGAAGGCCGTCATGTCCTTGTCGGCGAGGACCTTGGGATAGCGCTTGAAGAGCGTCGATTCGGCCGGGTTGTCGATATGGCCTTCGACCTCGTTACGGGCGTTGCCGCGAAGCTCCTTCATCAGCGTGTAGAGCACGCCGAGGAGATCGAGGTAGTCGCGTCCCTTCGGGGTCTTGCCCGCGATGGCCTCGACCACGGCCCTGCCGGTGTCCTTGATGACCGACAGGGGGTTGGCGATGATGAAGGTGCCCAGCGCCGATCCCAGGATGATGACCAGTTCGAAGGGCTGCCAGATGACCGACAGATGCCCGCCGGGCGCCACATAGCCGCCGATCATGCAGCCCAGCGCCACGACGATGCCGATGATGAAACCCAATTGCGTCACTCCGGTCGGGCGGGGATCCATGCCCGGTACGGCCGGCCTCGACGCTGTCGCCGCCTCGGCCATCCCCGAGGCAGAGCAACAGCGGCGCCTTGCGCGGGGCTGGCTCGCGGCACCGGGCCGCCCCGCCGCGCCGGGCGCCCTTCGTCCACCGTCAGCCTGGGGCAAGTCGCGGGGACGACTGTCGCATGAGAGGGCTGGCCTTCCGCCGCCGGCCCGCTTCAGCGAAGGGCCAGGACCGTGCTCTCCACCACCGCCAGCTATCTCGCGGTCGCGAGCAATATCGCTCGCCAGCAGGCCGCCACGGCGGCCGAACCGGACGTCAAGACCGCGACCGCCTACTACCTGGCCCATATCGGCAAGGTGAAGACCGTTGCGCAATTCGTGAACGACTATCAGCTGTTCTCTTACGCCATGAAGGCCTATGGCCTCGGCGACATGGTCCAGGCCAAGGGCCTGATCACGAAAGTGCTGAACGGCGGCGTCACGAGCCGATCGGCGCTGGCCAACACTTTGGGCGACCCGCGCTACAAGACGTTCGCGGCGGCCTTCAACTTCGCGGCCTCGGGTGCGGCCGCCACCAAAGCGGCCTCGGCCACCACGGGAGCAGCCGACAGATACATCGAGCAGACGCTCGAAGACAATGTCGGCAAGACCAACAAGGGGGTTGCGCTGGCGCTCTACTTCAAGCGCAACGCCCCTTCCATCACCTCGGGCTACGGCATTCTGGCGGACGGCAAGCTGCTCACCGTGGTACAGACCGCATTCGGTATCTCGCCGACGTCGGGTCAGGGCAACATCGATGCGCAGGCCGCCCTGCTCAGCAAGGTCGTCAGGATCAAAGACCTGCAGGACCCCGCCAAGGTCGAGAAGCTGGTCGAACGCTTCACGTCGCAATACGACGTCGCGAACTCGTCCAACGCCAGCAACGTGCTGCTCCTCGATACGTCGCCATCCTCGGTCGGCACGAGCCTGCTCGATACGGCCAACGGCGTCACTAGCTCCGTCCCGGCCGGTTCCGTCCTCAACCTGTTCAGCTCGGGCTCGACGTCGAACGGGGTCAGTTCGGACCTGTTGCTGAGCCTCGCCAAGCTGTCGCTCGGGGGGAGCTGAGGATCACCGATGACAGCGACGAGCAACATGGCGGGCCATCGGACGATGCTGGATTTATCGGCACTGGACCCATCGATCTCTTCGTGCCGCCGGAAACCCTGAATCATGCAGTCCAACTTCTACGTCGGCCTGTCCGGGCAGATGACGATCGAGCGCCGCCTCAGCACCGTCGCCCAGAACATCGCCAACATGAATACGGCCGGTTACCGGGCCGAGGGGGTGACCTTCGACACGGTGCTGTCCCAGACCGGCGACACGCCGGTGGCGTTCAGCGTCCACGGGGCCGACTACATCGACCGCTCGGGGGGCGAGCGGCTGAAGACCGACAACCCGCTCGACGTGGCCGTGCAAGGCGATGCCTGGCTCGGCATCAAGACCCCGCAAGGGGTGGTCTACACGCGCGACGGGCGGATGAAGATGACGCCCACGGGGGACCTCAGGACCGTGAACGATTTTCCGGTTCTCGACGCCGGCGGCGCGGGCCTGGTCCTGGATCCCGCGGCCGGGCCGCCCACCATCTCGGCCGACGGCATGCTGACACAGAACGGCGCCCAGGTGGGCGCCATCGGGCTCTTCGGCATCGACCCCTCGGCCAAGCTGACGCGGGCGGAGAATTCCGGCGTCATCCCCGACACGGCCGCCACCCCGATCCTGGACTTCACCAATGCCGGCGTCCTGCAGGGTTTCGTCGAAGGGTCGAACGTCAACCCGGTCCTGGAACTGACCAAGCTGATCGGCGTGCAGCACGCGCTCGACGGCGTCACCCAGGCCAACACCACCGCCGACGCCACCCTGCAGGAGGCCATCAAGGCCCTGGGGTCGAACGCGTGAACCGGCTTGCCCGCCTTGGCGCAGCGGTGCGCCGCACGGCGGCAACGGAGGCCTTGGTGGCCTGCAGCGGGGTCGTGACCGAGGTGTCGCCCAGCGCCTATCGGGTCGTCGGGCTGTCGCCCTTCGTGCGGCTCGGCGATATGGTCGAGTTCGAGGCCGGGGGAGCCGAACGCCGGGGCGAGGTCGTCCGGGTGGGGCGGGTCGGCGCGCCCGTGAAGCCGTTCGGCCAGCAACTCGACGCCACGCG
>CAXUCF010000199.1:8856-9178 GCA_964249275.1 uncultured Lichenihabitans sp. | reverse complement strand
GCGCCAGGATGGCGCCGCCGATCGACAGCGGCAGCGAGAACAGGATGGTGACCGGTTGCGTGAAGCTGCCGAACAGCAGGATGAGCACGCCGTAGACCATCATCAGGCCGGCCCCGATGGCGAGCGCGAAGGAGGAGAAGACCTCCGCCATGATCTCGGCGTCGCCCGACTGCCGGAAGGCCACGCCGCTGGGCAGGTTCCTGGCGGCCGGCAGAGCCATGACGGCCGCCAGCCCTTCGCCGAGCGGATGCTGGCCAGCGAGATCGGCCTCGCCCGTGACGCGGCGCGCCCGGGGGTAACGGCTGCTGGCGGTCGGGCCGCG
>CAXUCF010000199.1:0-8846 GCA_964249275.1 uncultured Lichenihabitans sp. | reverse complement strand
GCCCGAACCCGTCGGCACGCGCAGGCTTTTCAGGACGTCGAGCTTGGAGCGCGCAGCCTGGTCGAGCTCGACCCGGATCGGGATCAGCCGGTCCCCGGCGTTGAACTTGGCGAGGTTGGCGTCGATGTCGCCCAGGGTCGCGACCCTGATCGTCTCGGACAGAGCCTCGGTCGAGAGGCCGAGGTCGGCCGCGAGCCCCGGTTTCGGCACGATCTCGAGTTCCGGCCTCTCGAGATCCGCGGTCGAGCGCGGGTTGACCAGGATCGGCAGCGTCCGCATCTCGCTGGCGAGCTGGTTGGCGGTATCGTCCATCAGCTTCGTATCCGTGCCCGCCAGCGTCAGTTGCAGGTCGCGCTGGCCATTGTCCTTGAGGAACCAGAAGCGGACGTCCGGCATGTCGTCCATGTCCCGGCTGATCTGCGCCTGGACGGCCTTCTGGGTCACGGCGCGCTGGCTCTTGTGCACGAGGTTGATGACCAGCGTCGCCTTGCGCACTTCGGCCGAATCGCCGAGCACCTGGCCGCCATAGACCAGCACGGACTTGATCTCGGGGATCGTGCGCAGCCGGTCGGTGATGCGCTGGGTAACCCCTGCGGTGTCATCCAGCCGCGAGCCCGGCGGCAGTTCGACGGCCAGCAGCGACCGGCCGTTGTCCTCGGCGGGCAACAAACCGGACGGCAGCAGTTGCGTCGACCATAGTGAAAGGGCGAACAGGGCCAGGCCCGCCCCGACCGTGATCCAGCGATGGCGCACCGACCAGCGCACGAGGCCGGAGTAGCCTCGGATGATCCGGCCCTCTCCCGCGTGTGTCTGGGCGTGGGGCCTGAGGAAATAGGCCGCGATCACGGGCGTGATCAGGCGGGCCACGATGAGCGAGAAGAAGACCGCGATCGCCACGGTGAGGCCGAACTGGCGGAAATACTGGCCCGGGATGCCGCCCATGAAGGAGACGGGGGCGAACACCGCCACGATGGTCATCGAGATGGCGATGACCGTGAGGCCGATCTCGTCGGCCGCTTCGAGCGACGCCCGGTAGGCGGATTTGCCCATCCGCATGTGCCGCACGATGTTCTCGATCTCGACGATGGCATCGTCGACCAGGATGCCGGTCACCAGCGTGATGGCGAGCAGGCTGACCGCGTTGAGCGAGAAACCGAGCATCCCCATGATCCAGAACGTCGGGATCGCGGACAGCGGCAGGGCGATGCCCGACACCACAGTGGCCCGGATATCGCGCAGGAACAGGAACACCACCAGGATGGCCAGAACCGCGCCCTCGACCAGTGTCTCCATGGCCGAGTGGTAGTTGCCGATCGTGTAGTCGACCTGGTTGTCGACGCGCGTCAATGCATAATCGGGGTTGGCCCGCCCCAGGGCCAGGACCTGCTCGGCCACACGCCGCGCCACCTCGGCGTCGCTGGCGCCTTTGGCGCGCGTGACCCCGAAGGCCACCACGGGCCGTCCGTCGAGCGATGCGAAAGTGCGGGGCTCGGCGGCCGCGTCGGTGACCGTTCCGAGTTCGTCGAGCCGCGCCTTGCGGCCACCCCCGAGCGCGATCGGCAGGGCCGCCAGATCCGCCACCGTTCGCGTGCCGGCGAGTGTGCGGATGGCCTGTTCCTGGCCGGCGATCTCGCCGCGTCCACCTGCGAGATCGACGTTGGTGGCGCGCAGCTGCGCCGACACGCCCGCCGCCGTGACGCCGAGCGCCAGGAGCTTGCGCGGATCGAGCGCCACCCGGATCTCGCGGTCGACGCCGCCCGATCGGGTGACGCCGCCGACGCCCCGGATGCTTTGCAGTTCGCGCGCCACGGTGTCGTCGACGAACCAGGACACCCGCTCGACCGAGCGATCCCGCGACGATACGGCATAGGTGACGATCGGCAGGCCCTCGACGTCGAACCGCTGCACGATCGGCTCGTCGATGGTGCGGGGCAGCTGGGCCCTGATCTTGGAGACGGCATCCTTGACGTCGTTCAGGGCGCGGTCGACGTTGGTCCCGATGTCGAACTGGATGGTGGTGGTCGAAGCGCCGTCCGACACCGACGACAGGATGTGCCAGATGCCGGGCACCCCGGCGACCGCATCCTCGACCTTCCGGGTGACCTGGGTTTCGAGTTCGGCCGGAGCCGCGCCCGACTGCGTGATGGCGATCTGGACGATCGGGATGTCGATGTTGGGGAAACGGGTGATCGGCAGCGAGCGGAAACTCACGATCCCTAAGATCACCAGCACTGCAAAGGCCACGAGGGCCGGCATGGGCCGGCGGATCGACCAGGCCGAGATGGGCAAGCTCATCGGCGGGCCTCCTCGCCGGCCGGCGCTGGGCGGGCCGCGTCGGCCACGATGGGCCGGACCATGTCGCCGGGTCTTAGGAAAGCGGCTGCCCGGGCCACCACGGTCTCGCCCGCAGCGATGCCCTGCCGGATCTCGATGTCGTTGCCGGCCGTGAGCCCGGGTTCGACAGTGCGGCGTTCGACCCGCCCGCCGTCCGCTACCACCTCGAGCGACCAGTCCCCATCCTGGCCCATGAGCGCGGAGGTCGGCACACCAAGGCCGTCGCGGCGGGTGATCTCGACCACGGCCGTGGCGAAAGCACCGATACGGGCCGCTGGATCCGGATCCAGCGCGATGCGCACATGGCCGAGGCGCGTCGCCTTGTCGATCTCGCTCGATATCAGCCGAACACGGCCGGGGATCGGGATGGGATCGCCCGACACGGTGACGCTGCCCGGCATGGCAAGCCGCACGCGGGCGAGGGAGTCCTCGGGGGCCTCGGCGTCGAGGTCGATGGCGCCATCCTCCGTGATGCGGAACAAGGCGTCGCCGGCATTCATCGCGAGGGCGCCGAGCCGTGCGGAGCGCCGGCTGACCACGCCCCCGACCGGCGCCCGGACCTCGGTGCGGGCGAGCCTGACGTCGAGTTCGCGACGTTGGGCTTCCTGGCTGCGCCGATCGGCCTCTGCCACGGCGAGCGCACTGCGGGCCCCGGCGAGCTGTGCTTCGGCCGCCCGTGCGGCGGACGCCCGCTGGTCGAGCGCCGATTGCGAGATCACGCCAGCCTCGAGCCGTTTCGAGCGGAGATAGTCGGCCTGGGCCTGTCCGTTCGTGGCATCGAACTGCGCGATGGCATTGCCGGCCTGCGCGATCGCCGCATCGGCACGGGCCAGCGCGGCGTCGCTCTGCGCCGCCAAGGCGTCGAGCTGGCTTCGGTCGAGACGCGCCAGCACCTGGCCCTTGCTGATCCGATCGCCGTCGTCGGCCAGGAGCTCGGTGATCCGCAGCCCGTCGATCTGCGGTCCCACCATGGCTTCTTCGCGGGCCACCAGGGTACCGGACAGATAGAGTCTGTCGCGAAACTCGCGCATTGCAGCCCGCGCCACCGTGACGGCGGGCGGCAGCGGTACGGCCGCGGCCTGCGTCTCGCCATGCGCCTCGGCCCGGTCGCGCGCGCGATCGGCCGGTTCGTCGCCAGGACCGAACCAGCGGTCCGCCTGTTGCCCCAGACCGACGCGCTCGAAGCCTGCCTGCAAGGCCGGCCGGGATGCCGGCACGAAGCGGCCGAGCGCCACCGCAGCACCCGCCAGAACCAGGGCGACGACGACCAGGCGGACCACCGCGCGCATCAGGCGACATCCCCTTCGAGGATCGACCCGACCGGGCGGACGGCACCGGCCGACAGCGCCCGCAGGATGCCCAAGGCGAGGGCCATTTCGGCCTCGGCGTCGAAATCCGGCTCGAGCGCGCGCCGCTTCAACAGCCCCGCCACCACCGTGAACATGACCCTGACGGCGAATTCAGGATCGAGACCTTCGACCTCGCCGCCTTCCGGCCGGGCCGACCGGATCGCCGCCACGAGGCGAGCCCGCACGGCCGTCTCGGTCGCAAGACAGATCGCAGCGACCGCGTGATTTCGGCCGGCCTCGGCCCAGATCTCCAGGGCCAGCCGGTGGCGTTCGACGGGCGCGTCGACCAGGTGCTTGCGCAGCATCGGCTCCATCATGGCGGCGAGGCCGCCCGACGAGTCGAGGCCGTCGAAGTCTTCGGCAAACGCGCACTGGTCGCGGGCGGCCAGACCCGACACGATCTCCTCTTTCGAGGCGAAGGTCCGGTACAGGTTGCCGGCGCTCATGCCGGCCTCGAGGGCGACAAGCTGCATCGTGGCGCCATGGAAACCGTAGCGCGCGAAGGCACGCTCGGCTGCGTGCAGGATGCGGATGCGGCGGCCGTCGTCATCAACCGCCAGAACCGTCACGGCCATAAATCAACCCCAGAGAATGAACGTTCATTCCCGATTATAGACCGTCGGTGGCGGCATCAAGGCGCTGCAGTGCCTCTCCGGACGGCTCGGTCGGCAGAAGAGAATGAGCCGTGTTCACCATCGAGATGCGCCATGACGGCAGGCGCGTCACGCTCGCCGGCGGCGGATCCTTTCGGCACGGATCGCGGCCAAGTCGGCGGCAGGTGGACCCCGCGCAGCGGCATGATGAGCTACGGGCCAGAGGGTCCTTGGTCCTCAGGGGTTCGCGGGCGCTGGCGTTTGCACGGGCGGTGCTGGCGGGACTGCCTGATCCGCGGCCGGCGGGTGCAGGCGCCTAGCGATCTCCGCCGGCGTCAGATACGTGCTGTAAAAGAGCGCCGCTGCGATAAGGCCACCCAGTATCAGCGGAGCCACGATCGCGGTCAACAGGGCCATACCAAGCTGTTTCCGCCAATCCGACGCGGATTTCACCTCCGACACGATCGCATTGCGCAGTATATTTCTCCGCTCCTCCGTGAGTTGTTGTTCGAGATATTCGTCCGCAGCTGCGAGGAAGAAGCCCTCGGCGCTGCCCCGCATGCCGTTAAATTGAGACTCGGTGAGATTTGAAATCCAGTTATCGATGTCGGCTTGGCTCGGCGCGGTTCCCTGATGCTGGCTTTCCCAAAGCTTCATCCACTCCCGCTTTTCGGCAGCGAAAACCGCGTAGGCCAGGAAGTCCAGATGGAGCGAGGTGTCCTTGTCGGAGGTGAGGTGCTCGAAGACTTCGCGGTCGTTATTTGGCATACTTGCTTGCGAAGGTGCCGGTGCGCTTGGTCGCCGCGGTGAAGGCTTTCTCGATCATCTCACTTTGGGTCCGCGTGCCCTTTTTTGCCAGCGTGGAACCCGCCTTCTTCACGCCAAGCTTCATCTTGCCGATTCCCGACGCTCCCTTTTTTCCCGTGGTCATGATGGTCGCCTCCCGCCCGGTAACGCTGGGCGCGCGCCCTAAGATCTGGGGCACGCGCGCGGCTGTCAACGGCACGCGCCGCCCTTCGCGGATCAGGGTTGATGCGCTGTCAAGCGTCAGACGGATTCGTAGACCTCGTTCCGCCAGGGTTCGGCCTCGGCACCCGCGACCCAGGCCCGCCAGGACGGCAGCGCCATGATGGCCTCCATATAGGCCAGGGTGTCGGGCCGGACCTCCACCGCGTAGGCGTGGAAGCGGTTGACGACGGGAGCCCACATGGCGTCGGCGGCCGAAAAGCCACCGAAGGGGAAAGGCCCTCCCTGCCCGCAGGTCCGGCGGGCCTCGGCCCAGGCGGCCTCGATCCGGTCAATATCGCCACGGACTTCAGGCCCGATGGCAATCGGCTTCGGCTGCCTCCGAACGTTCATCGGGCAGGCCTGCCGCAGCGCCGCGAAGCCGGCGTGCATCTCGGCGCTCGATGCGCGCGCCAGGGCGCGGGCCGTGCGCTCCCTGGGCCAGATCGGCAAGTCCGGGAACAGTTCGGCGACGAATTCCATGATGGCCAGGGACTCGGACACAACGATGCCATCGGCCCGCAAGACCGGCACCCTGCCCGTGGGGCTCGCGGCCGCGATGTCGGCCCGGGTCGAGGGCTGGTCGAGGGGGATCACGGTCTCGTCGAACGGGATCCCGAACTGCCTGAGCAGGATCCAGGGCCGCAGCGACCAGGATGAGTAAGCCTTGTTGCCGATGGTGAGGTGGAGCGTCACGGGCGGGTCTCCGGTGGGGCGAGATCGTCATGTGGCGGCCATGGGCTCTCCGGAACAAGCGAAGAGTTTCGATAGGACCGATCGTCCCGGTCGATGGATCGAGGCGGGTGAGCAAAGGCCCTCAGGGCGGCGCTTGGCGCCGCGCTCCGCCTGCTCCTATAAGCACGGCCGGAGTCCAGAGCGGGATCGGACCATGTTGCTGACTGATTTGGATCTCGCGGCGCTCGCGGTATTCCTGCTCGGCTGGGTCACCTACCACGTGTTCGTGGAGCGGTCGCGCTTCGGGCGGCTGGCCCTGAACAACCGCATGAACGAATATCGACTCCGCTGGATGCTGGAGATGCAGGCGCGCGAGAACCGTATCGTCGACAGCTCGCTGATGGCGACGCTGCAGAGCGGCACGGCATTTTTCGCCTCGACCTCGCTTCTCGCGCTCGGTGCATCGCTGACGCTGCTGCGCGGCGCCGATGACGCCCTCCGGGTGCTGTCCGACCTGCCGCTCGGCTCCCCGGCCAGCCGCGCCGTCTGGGACCTCAAGGTGGTCGGGCTCGTGATGATCTTCGGCTACGCCTTCTTCAAGTTCGCCTGGTCGTACCGGCTGTTCAACTATGTGGCGATCCTGATCGGCGCCACGCCGAGCTACGCGTCGGGCCGGCCCGAGCAGCGCAGGCTGACCGCCCTGAGGGCCGCCGAGATGAACATCGTCGCAGGGCGGCACTTCAACCGCGGCCAGCGTGCCTTCTTCTTCGCCCTGGCCTACCTCGGCTGGTTCATCGGGCCGCTCGTCTTGATCGCCGCGACGCTCCTGGTGGTGGTGGCCATCATGTTCCGCCAGTTCTCCTCCGATGCGCTGTCGGCCGTGGCGCTGCACTTGCCGCCGGAAGAGACCGCGCCGGACCTTCAGGGGGCGGGAAACAGGTCGGCGGTCCTGCCCGACAGCCGGTAGGCCACGAGGCCGATCCACTCCCGCACCGCGACATCGAGCCGGGCCAGGCCGGAACTGGCCTCGAACGTCGGGAGGAGATCCCGCCAAGTTCCGGTGCTGCGGTAGTCGACCGGATAGGGCAGGACGTCGAAACCCGCGGCACGGAACAGCCCGACCGAGCGCGGCATGTGATAGGCCGAGGTGACGAGCAGCCAGCGCTGTCCCGCCCGCGGCTGCAGCAGGTCATGCGTGAAGCGCGCGTTCTCGGCCGTGTTGCGCGACCGATCCTCGATCGTGATACGGGCGGGGTCGATGCCGAGGTCGGTCCATAAACGCTTCGCATCCTCGGCCTCGTCGCCGAGCTCGGACACCAGCGCATTGGAGCCGCCGGTATAGACGAGCCGCGCGGCCGGGAAGCGGCGCGCCAGGACGACCCCGGCGGTGATCCGCGTGGCCGCGTCCCACATCGTGACCTGGCCGCGGGTGGCCCCAATCGCCTGCTGGATGGCGCCGCCCAGCACCACGATGCCGTCCGGCGATGCCCCGTCGAGCGATGGCTTCGGGAACCGGTCCTCGAGCGGACGCAGCAGCAACCGCCCGACCGGCAGACCGCCGCCAAGCACCAGGACCAGGACGGCACCCGCCGCGAGCCGGCCGGCCCAGCGCCGACCGCGCAGACCCGCCAAGGCGCCCAACGCCGCCGTTCCCAGCAGGATGTTGGTGGGCGCGGCAGCGGCCCACAGGACCTTGGACAGGACGAAGAACACAGTGACTGTCCACCCTTAGTCCTGGCAGCGCGACATCACGGAACCCCGGGGGCCTGCCGCAAGCGCCCTGCTAGAGCGGGAGGTCCGCGCCGCCCAGGAACTCGGCCCACTGGTCGGGCGAGCCGAAGAAGGCGTTGCGGTCGACGCGGCCGCGGATGCCATCCACATGGGCGTCCGACTGGTACTGCCAGAAGTGCCACTTGCGCCCGGCATAGCGCACGCTCGGATGATACTTCGTGCTGCGCACCCAGATCGGAAAATCGTTCAACGCCCCACCGGCCAGGATGCCGGCGTAGAAGTCCACGGTGGAATAAATGACAGGCTTGCGGCCATAATGGCGCTCCATCTCCTGCAGCATGCCGCGCATCTCGCGCAGCGTCTGCTCGCGGTAGAGGGTGCGCTTGCAGGTGGGCGAGTCGGGCGTCAGTTCCACGTCGAGGACGGGCGGCAGCATGCCGGGCTCGTTCGGCACGTTCTGCTCGAACCAGGCCATCTGCTCCTGCCAGGGCCGGCACCAGTAGACGAAGTGATAGGCGCCGCGCGCCACGCCCGCGGCTCGCGCACGCTCCCAGTTCTGCTGGAACCTGTCGTCGATGCGGTTGCCGCCCTCGGTCGACTTGATCCAGGCGAACTGCACCCCTGAGGCCCGGACCGCGTCCCAGTCGATATTGCCCTGGTATTTCGACACGTCGATGCCGTGCACGGCGAAATCCGTCGGCAAGGGTCCGCCGAATGGCGTGGTTAAGCCCGGCGCTATGCCCGGCGCCGCCGCGCAACCCGCCAGAGCGAAGGTTGCGCCGATGATGCCGAGGAGACGCTTGAACTTCATGGCTGGACCGCAACTCGCATCGTTGACGGCGTTAGAGTTAGAACCGACCTCGTAATGGCTCGTTAATGGCGCGGCAAGGCTGCCGGCTCTGTGTCATAGGATTGCCGCAGCGGGCGCTCAAAGACGCCATATGGTTTCCGGATCGCGAATGCTGGCCTCCGCCTGGTTCCTGGCATCGCTGCACGCGGCCTCGGCCTCCCCTGCCTGTCCCAACCCCGACGCCCTCGGCACGAGCCGGACCGTGTCGAGCGGTGGTGAGCGGGAAATCGGGCTCAAGACCTATCCCCGGACCCGCGCGCTCGAGGATCGCGAGGGGGTGAGGAGCTGCGCCGACGGACCCTGGCCCGC
>CAXUCF010000198.1:4652-9225 GCA_964249275.1 uncultured Lichenihabitans sp. | reverse complement strand
CGGTCTTCGGCAAGAATGGTTCGACCGCCGACCATTCCTCTTCCGTGAGGTCGCTGGGTTGACTCCAGGGATGGCCATCGAGTCATGCCGCGGCCTGCGCCTTGCCCTTTTAGCTTCTAAGCTGGGAGATCGGAGGCTAAGCAGGTTTGCGCTGCTTGCCCAACGGACTCGATGTGTGGTTCGATGTTTGTGTCGGTTCACGAGGATAGAGCATGGCGGGGCAAACTCGGTTGACTGCGAGTGCGGAGCAGCGGACGGCATTGAAGGCGATGGCGGGCGGGACGGATCGGGCTGAGGCAGATCGGGCCCGTGCCATTGTCCTGACGCTTGATGGTTGGACGAGCCCTCGGATCGCAGAAGCGTTCGGGGTGCGCGATGACACGGTGCGACTGTGGCGCTGCGATTTCATGCGGGGTGGAGCCGATGCCTTGAAGGCGCACCCTGCGCCCGGCTCCGCGCCTGTGAAGGCGGAGGCGGCGCTGAGGGTCGCCGGGCCGCTCCTGAGCGCGCCAGTGGCGGACCGGACCAATTGGACCCTGGCCCGCCTTGCAGAGGAGATCGCGCAACGCGAAGGCGTCACCATCTCCCGATCGCAGCTCTCCAAGGTACTGCGGAAAAAAGGGGGTTCCGTTTCCGACGACCGCGGCACACGCTGAAGGGTCGGCAGGTCGCGGACGACGTCGACCGCGTCGGTTTGCGGCTTCAAGTGCGTAGAGCGCAGGCAAAGGCGGGGGACATCGCGTTGCTCTACGCCGATGAAAGCGAAGCGCTGACGCACCCCTACCTGGCCCGAGCCTGGGCGAAGCGCGGTGCCGACTTGCGTGTACCGGCACCCGGGCAGGCCAAGAAAATCGCCATGATGGGGGCGCTCGATTGGATAAGCCGCAAGCTGATCGTCACAACGTCCCGTACCAAGAGGAGCACCGATTTCATCGCGCTTCTGCAAACGCTCGACGGCATCTACGGTCCCAAGCCGGGAGCCCGGATGAAGCCTGTTGTGATGGTGCTCGATAACGGCCCAATTCATGTCAGCAAGGCGACTACCGCGGCGCTCGACGCCCGCGCCCATTGGCTCACCGTCGAGTGGTTGCCGAAATATACGCCGGAACTCAATGACATAGAAGTCGTCTGGCATGACCTCAAAGCGCATCATCTCGCCCATCAGACATTCACCGACACGGATGCCCTCGACGCCGCTACCCACATTGCCGTCGCAACCCTCAACAAAGAACGACATCGCCATCCGTTGGCCAATCAGCGAATCTCTGAACTCGGCCGACCGCGACATCGCCGATGTCGACTCCTTCGAGGCGCGGGTCGAGCCCGACCGACACGAGTTCCGTTTCATCGTCTCGCCCGAGGACGCGGCCGAGATCGGCGACCTGCGCGCCTACACGCGCGCGTTGATGGGCCGCATGGAGGCGGACCTCGGCACGCGCCTCGACTGGGTGGCCGTGGATCACTGGGACACTGACAACCCACACACCCAAGTCGTCCTGCGCGGGGTGGACGCGACCGGCGAGAACCTCGTGATCGCCCGCGACTACATCGCCCACGGCATGCGCTGCCGCGCCTCCGAGCTCGCGACCGACCTGCTCGCCCCGCAGACCGAGCGGGGAGATGCGCGAGCGCATGACCCGCGAGGTCGATCAGGAGCGTTGGACCGGGCTCGATCGTGAACTTGCCGAGCGCGCCCGTGATCGCAAGGTCGACCTACGGGTCGTGCCCGCCGATGGCGACGGCCGGTTCCGCCGCGGCCTGCTGGTCGGACGCCTGCAGGAGCTGGAACGGCTCGGGCTCGCCGAGACCGCCGGACCCGGCCGCTGGACGTTGTCGTCCGACGCGGAACCGACGCTACGCGCCATGGGTGAGCTCGGCGATATTATGCGCACGGTGCAGCGCGCTTTGGGCGGCGCCGACAGCCGCTGGCGGTATTCGAGGCGAGTGGGTCGGCACCGGCGCGGATCGTCGGCCGGATCGCCGCCAAGGGACTGGCCGACGAGCTTCAGGACTGCGGCTACCTCGTCGTCGACGGTCTCGACGGGCGGGCGCATTACGTCGCGCTGCCATCCGGAGCGGACCTTTCGGCTTATCCGACCGGCGGGATCGTCGAGGTGAGCAGCGGACCGCGCGAGCCCCGGCCCGCCGATTCGCGCCATTGCCTCGCGGGTCGGCCCGGACAGGCTGTACCGCCCCGACCGGCACCTCGACGAAGCGCGGCGCGACGCCCGGCCCAGCGACGATCACGACGGCTATGTCGGCACCCATGTCCGTCGGCTGGAGGCGCTCCGCCGCGTCGGCGTGGTCGAGCGTTTGAGCGACGGCGCCTGGCGCGTGCCGCCCGACTTCCTCGACCGAGCCGCCGCGTTCGAGGCCAAGCGCTCGGGCGACGCGGTGGTCGAGGTTCGGTCTCATCTCGACCTCGAGGGCAGGCGTGCGCGCTTGGCGCGACCTGGCTCGACCGGTCGCTGATCGAGGGAGCCGTGACCGCGCCGACCGGGTTCGGCGCGGAGCTCAGGAGCGCGCTCGACGAGCGTCGGACATTCCTGGTCGAGGAGGGTCTCGCGACCCAGCGCGGGCATCGGACGATCCTCGCGCGTGACCTGCTCTCCACCTTGCGCGACCGCGAGGTGGCGCAGGCCGGGCGCACGCTGGCGGCCGAAGCGGGCCCTGGAACATCGGCTAGTGAAGGACGGCGACAGCGTACGCGGGATCTACCGGCGGTCGGTCATGCTCACGCGCGGCCGGTTCGCCATGCTCGATGACGGGGTCGGGTTCAGCCTCGTACCGTGGAAGCCGGTGCTGGAGCAGCGCCTTGAGCAGACCGTGTCCGGTGTCATGCGGGGCAGCTCGGTGTCGTGGGACTTGTCGCGCCAGCGAAGGATCGGCATCTGAGGCTAAAAATTCACCATGCATGCCTTCCGAAACCCAGTTCCGCTGCGATGGTTCTGGGCCGGAAGCGGTCCGTTCTTGCGAGCGGAAAATCGCGGATAGCTGCCGTTCGGTTGCCAGGGCCGCCGGGCGGCTCACGCCCGAGACCGACCTCTGCCGCGAAGCGCGGCGGCCCAGTGCCGCCGCGACCGGCTGGGGGGAGTATCACTCCCGCTCACGGCAAGGCAGGATGGAGAGCAGAATGGCTGATTCGGAGCGAGAGCTTGGGCGAAGCGGACGTTGAGATATCGATCGCTTTGCCGGAAAGAGGGATCTCTGGTGCGCGCGAAACATTGTGGCGGTTCGATGTTGGCGAGCTACCAAGCGAAACAAGGCGGCACGCGGTTTTCTCGGAGCCAGTAAGCATCTTATCGGCGAATGACCTTGGTGGCAGCTCTGAGGGTGCTGTGGATCGTTCGTCGGAGCTGATTGCGCCGGCAGCGTAGCAAGTCCTGTCGCCAGGCAGAGCGCTTCCGATCAATATACTTTGACTGAAGACCTGCTCGCTGACAGCCTCCGAATGAGTACCGATAAAGCTTGTGAAGGATCGATTAAGCCGCCGACAACGTCTGTGGGACGCTGCCGGCATTTGAAGCCTGCCGGGTCAGTACATTAATAGATTGTAAAATCCGAGGTCGTTTTGACCATCCTGGGAACGGGGGACAAGGGTTGGAGTCTTCAGGACAAGAACTTCTGATGTCGCCGTTTTGGTCTGGACGAAGTCGACGAGATCCTGGACGAACCTCCTACTGGACGACCTCGTAGCCTGCGGCAGCCATGACCCGCTCCAGCTCCCGGTGACCGATCTTGGCCATCTCGAGCGGAGGATTCTTGACCGGATCCTGCTCGGCTTCGACGACGAACCACCCTTCGTAGCCGTGGGACGCCAGACGCTTCACGATCTCCTCGAAGTCGAGGCTTCCGTCGCCGGGCACAGTGAAGGCCCCCTTGATGACGGCATCCAGGAAGCTCTCGCGCGTGCGGTCGAGGCCGTCGACAACGTCACGCCTGATGTCCTTGGTGTGGACGTGGCTGATGCGGGCGTGTTGCTTGTCGATGACACGCAGAACGTCGCCTCCCGCGAAGGCCATGTGCCCCGCGTCGAACAGAAGCGGGAGCCCCTCGCCCGAATGTTTCATGAGGAGGTCGAGTTCCTCTTCGGTCTCGATCGGCGCGGCCATGTGGTGGTGGTAGGAGATCGGCATGCCCTGATCGGAACACCATTCCGCGAAGGCGGTCATCTTGCGGCCGTAGACCTTGATCTCCTCCTCGAACAGCTTGCGCTTGGTCGAGAGCGGGGCGTGGCGGTCTCCCTGTATCGTGCCGGCCGTTTCCCCGTATACGATGCAGGGTGCGCCGACGGCTTTGAACAAAGCCATCTGCTCGGCGATCCGGTCCTTCTCGGCCTCGATCTCGCCGTCCAAAAGCAGGCCCGAGAACCAGCCGCCACAGACGCTCATGCCGTGCGCGTCGAGGATGGGGCGGAGCACCTCAGCGTCCATCGGGAACCGGCGACCCGTCTCCATGCCGGTGAAGCCGGCCGTTCTCGCCTCGCTGAGGCACCCTTCCAGCAAGATGTCCCCGCTGAGTTCGGCCAAGTCGTCGTTCCACCATGCGATAGGTGCGATGCCGAGTCTCGCCT
>CAXUCF010000198.1:0-4552 GCA_964249275.1 uncultured Lichenihabitans sp. | reverse complement strand
CAATAAGGAGAGATGAAGGGCTGCCCCGCCAACGCAGAGGTCGAGCCGATATTGATGATCGAACCTTCCACGCCATCGCGCACCATGCGCCGGATGGCTTCCTGCATGAGGAAGAACGGCGCCCTCGCATTGACGGCGAACATCCGGTCGAACAGATCCTCGTCGGTCGTCAGGATGTCGCCTCGGTCCGTCAATCCTGCGGCGTTGACCAGGATATCAACGCGCGAGAACGCGCCGTCCAGGGCCGCGAACACTGCGCGGCAGTCCCCGACGGTCCCGAGATCGGCTTCGACGAAGCGGACGTCGCGACCGGTCGCCTTGCGGATGCCCTCGGCGACGGCCTCGCCCTTCTGACGGCTCCGGCCACAGGTCACCACCCCGGCCGCACCTGCCATGGCCAGCTCTCTGGCGATCGCAGCCCCGAGCCCCTGCGTGCCGCCGGTCACCACGGCGATCTTGCCATCGACTCTGTTCATCGTGTCCCTCCCGTTTCGGCCGCTATGCACCAAAATTTGCGGATACGCAATTCATGGAAACGGTGTTGACAAGCTAACGGCTGCGCAACATGGTGCAGGTGCCGCTGCAAGAAGTTCAAGAACGGTCAGCGACTGCATCGTATTGGGAGGGGACTATGTTGCGGATCGCCGTTCTCGGGTGCGGTCGCATCGGACAGATGCATGCTGCCAATGTGGCGAGGCATCCCCGCGCCGAACTGGCCTGCGTCTACGACGTCCACCAGCCGTCGGCCGAGAGGGTGGCCAAAGCTCAGGGCGTGGTCGCGGCCGCCAGCGCCGAGGAGGTGTTCGGCTCCGACAATGTCGATGCCGTGCTGATCGCGACCGCAACGCCGACCCACGCCGACTATATCGAAACGGCCATCGCGGCCGGCAAGGCCGTGCTCTGCGAGAAGCCCATCGACCTCAGCCTGGCTCGGGTGGACGCCTGCGCGAAGAAGATCCGCGGCACCAGCATCCCCATCCAGCTCGGTTTCAACCGGCGTTACGATCCGGGCCACAGCGCCGCGCGCAAGGCCATGCTCGCCGGCGACATCGGCGAACTGCATCAGGTCGTGATCACGTCGCGGGATCCGGCCCTCCCGCCCCGGGCCTATCTCGAGGCCGCAGGCGGCCTGTTCCGCGATATGACGATCCACGACTTCGATCTCGCACGCTTCATGCTGGGCGAAGAGCCGACGGAGGTCTTTGCCCTCGCGAATGCCCTGATCGATCCGGCGTTGGGTGCCGAACTGAACGAGGTGGACAGTGCGATGATCGTGCTGCGGACCGCCTCGAGCAAACAGTGCCACATCAACAACTCGCGGACTGCCGTCTACGGATATGACCAGCGCGTAGAGTTGATGGGAAGCGAGGGCATGCTCGTCTCCGACAACCGCAAGCCCCACGAACTGCGGCGATATACGGCGATGACCGTGGAAGCCGGCGAGCCCTACCAGCTCTTCTTCCTGGAGCGCTACCTCGAGGCCTTCATGGCGGAGATCGACGGGTTCGTCGATTGCGTCGAGAAGGGGGCTGCACCCCTGGCCACCTTCGAGGACGGCCGCCGCGCGCTCGTCCTCGCCGAGGCTGCCTACCTGTCGATGCGCGAGAAACGATTGGTCCAGGTCTCGGAGGTCGAGGCCTGAACCTCATCTCGTCGCAGATCGGACGAGGGCCGCCGCACGCCGCCAGCGACCGGGATGGCGGGGTCGGCCTGTTCGGCCGCAGCGATGTGCGGTCCCGCCTTCCACTCGTCCGGGGCGCCGACGACGCCCGTGCCCACCAGTTTCGAAGCCAGGAGCAGAACGTCATCAGTCGAACGGCGGTGCAGGCTTTCGTCACCCCTCGCGACGCCTGGTGACGTCTCCCCAGGACGGCAGAGAGGCGGGCGACCGATCCCAGTCCACCATCGTGGCCGACAACAGTCACTTTGCCGTCGATCATCCGATTCGATGGTGATGTTCGGGTCCTGCTCCTGTTCTCACCCTCTCGCATTCCTCGAACACTGGGATGCGCCACCAACAACGAGTTCGAGTGGGTGATCGTTGGCGTACCTACAGAACAATCCAGTGGTTCTTCATTGGAATACCCATCGTGTGTCGTGAGCCTGCCTGACGGTACACCAATAAAAATGACGACACTTCCGCGACATCCTGTCCGGTGAGATCGCACGATGCATGCCAGGACTCGTGAGTCACTCGGCTGCACACCACGACATGGAGGAAATCTATGGCCACCGTCACGACATCCTACTTCCGCCGTCACGCAGCCGGTGCTCTCGCCACGACAGCGCTTCTCCTGATCGGGTCCGCCGGGGTCGCGGCGGCGCAGGACGCCAAATCCGCCGTCAGGGTCGGCATCACACCGAAGTTCCTGAAGGACGACTTCCAGACGCTGATGCTGGACCTCTGCAAGAAGGCCTTCGCGGCAAAAGACTTCACGCTCGTCGGCGCGCCCGACCCCAACGGGGACATCGCCGCCCAGGTCGACGCGCTGGAGAACATGATCGCCAACGGCGCCAATGCGATCGTGTTCGCTCCGATCGACGCCGCGGGTATCGTCCCCGCGGTGAAGAGGGCCAACGACGCGAACGCCCTGGTCTTCGCGATCGACGACAGCCCGGCGGGCGGCAAGGTCACCGCCACCGTACGGGCCGACAACGTCAACGCCGGCGCCCAGGCCGGCGCGGAGATGGCCAAGCGCCTCAAGGACAAGGACTGCTGGAAGACCAACAGCTGCCTCGTCCTGGAACTTCAGGGCGCGCTGACGACACCCAACGGCCTCGACAGGTCCAAAGGGTTCGTGGATGCGATGAAGACGGACGCTCCGAACGTCAAGCTGATCCAGCGCCCGACGGAATGGACCGCCGACATGGCTGCGGTTGCGGCACAGAACGTGCTGACACAGAACCCGTCGTTGAACGGCATCTTCATGGCGTCCGAGCTGATGGCGACGGCCGTCAACGCACAACTGAATGCGGGCGGCCGCAGCGCAGCCGTCGGCGATCCCAGCTCGGTCATCCGCGTCGCCATCGACGGCACGCCCCAGGGACTGCAGTTGATCCGCGACAAGGCCCTCGACGCCACCGTGTCCCAGCCCCTGAGTGCCTATGCGACCAAGACGGCCGAACTCATCGCGCTCGTGTCCGGCGGCGGAAAGATCGACATCGGACCGCGCGACGACGGGCAGGTGATCTCGACGCCTGTCGGACCTCAGTACCAGCTCAACGCCACCCTGGTGACGGCTGCGAACGTGAGCTCTCCTGCCCTGTGGGGCAATCAGATCGGGAAGTGATCGCAGGGTAGGACCGGAACCGTGGATCCCGAAATCATGGCCAGCGACCAGCCCATCGTCGAGATGTGCGCCATCACCAAGAGGTTCGGGTCCACCCGAGCCCTGCGCGGTGTGGACTTCACCCTGATGAAGGGCGAGGTCCATGCCTTGCTGGGCCGCAACGGCGCCGGAAAGAGCACGCTCGTGTCCACAATGAGCGGGTTCGTGCCGGCCGACACCGGATCGATCAGGATCGCCAAGACGCAGGTGCAGGCGGACGGCCAAGCCTATGGCCCGCGGATCCGGGACGATATCGCGCATGTGCAGCAGACACCGCAGCTCTTCAACCTGCTGACGGTGGCGGAGAACCTGTTCCTCGAGAAGCCCAGCGTGAGGAACGGCTGGGGCGTCGTCAGCCATCGGCAGATGACCAGGCGCACCAAGGAGCTTCTCGACGGCTGGAACATGGACATCAGGCCGAACGCCCTCGTCGGAGAACTCGGTGCCGGCACGCGTCAGCTGCTCGAGATCATGAAGGCCCTGAGCCGGGGCGTGCCGGTGATGATCCTCGACGAGCCCACAGCGGCGCTCAGCGGCGCCGAAAAGCGAATCCTCTTCGACAACGTGAAGTCGCTGCAGAGATCGGGAGTGTCGTTCATCTACATCTCCCATCACCTCGACAAGATCTTCGAGGTCGCCGACACGGTGACGATCCTGAAGGACGGCGATGTCGTCAAGGCGCGGGAGCCAGTGCGCAACCTCGACGTCGAGACCATCGCCGACCTGATGATGGGCGAGAAGACCGTCCGCAGCGAGCGCCGGGACCACACAGATCGGAGCGCGGTTCCGCTGCTCCAAGCGAAAGCGGTCCGGATCTCGCCGGCAGCGCAGGCCGTGGTCGATTTCCAGGTCCTGCCCGGGGAGATCGTGGCCCTCGCGGGACCGGTCGGCAGCGGCAAGGAAGCGCTCGCGATGATCCTGGCCGGGCAGCAGGCACCGGCCGGCGGGACGGTCGAAAGCCCGCACGGCAAGCTGCCGACCATCGGCCTCGTGCCGACGGACCGTCACGCGAGCGGCTACGTCGGGATTCTCGGCGTCCGCGAGAACGTGGCCATCGGCGGCCTCGACGTGTTGACGACGTCGTCGGGTTTCATCGACCGCAAGAAGGAGGCCGGCCTGGTCGAGCGGCTGACGCAGCAGACCGCCGTCAAGGCGTCTTCGCTCGAGCAGGCCGTCAGCCAGCTCAGCGGCGGCAACCAGCAGAAGGTCGTCTTCGCTCGCGC
>CAXUCF010000197.1:0-9410 GCA_964249275.1 uncultured Lichenihabitans sp. | reverse complement strand
CGCCGGGATCGCTTGCGCTTTCGCAGCGAAATCGAAGCTGCTCGGCACCGCCAGTGGAAGCAGATTTGCTGAATCTGCCGGACGCAACCCGACCGGACGGGACGAAAGGCTGAGGGTGATGGTCGACGAGGACGACAGGGACGGGGCAGACAGGAAACCGGGCTTCTTCAAGCGTCTGTTCGGCGGCGTCCGGGAGGCCGACGCCGTGCCCCCGGCCGAGGCGCCAGCGGATCCGCCGCCACCGGCCGATGGGCCGGCCGAGGCCCTCGCTCCCGCCGGATATCACGGCGGAGCGGCGCCGCTCGAACCTCCATCCATCGCCACCGAGGTCGAGACCCGACCCACTCCCGTTCCGGCGAGCGACGATCACGAAGCGGCCGATCCGGCCGAAGCCGCGCCGCCCCGCTGGTGGTCGCGGCTCACGCAGGGATTATCACGCTCCTCGTCCTCCCTCAAACAGGGCATCGTCGATGTCTTCGTCAAGCGCAAGCTCGACGCGGCGACGCTCGAAGACCTCGAGGACGTGCTGATCAAGGCCGATCTCGGGGTCGCCATGGCGACCAGGATCACGGCAGTGGTCGGCAGCGGGCGCTACGACAAGGAGATCGATGCCGGGGAGGTCCAGGCCATCCTGGCCCGCGAGGTCGAGGGCGTTCTGGCCAAGGTGGCCAAGCCCCTCCTCGTGGATGCCGCGCAGAAGCCCTTCGTGATCCTCGTCATCGGCGTCAACGGGTCGGGCAAGACCACCACGATCGGCAAGCTCGCGGCGAAGCTCGCGGCCGAGGGCCGGAAGGTCACGCTCGGTGCCGGCGATACGTTCCGGGCCGCCGCCATCGAGCAATTGCGCATCTGGGGCGAGCGCACGGGGTCGCCGGTCGTGTCACGGGCACAGGGGGCCGATGCCGCGGGCCTCGCCTTCGACGCCATCGCGGAAGCCCGCGCCAACGGCTCCGACGCGGTCCTGATCGACACGGCCGGCCGGCTGCAGAACCGGGCCGAACTGATGGACGAACTCGCCAAGGTGATCCGCGTGGTCCGCAAGACGGAATCCGGGGCACCCCACGCGGTCCTGCTCGTCCTCGATGCCACGGTGGGACAGAACGCGCTGAACCAGGTCGAGATCTTCTCCAAGGGGGCGGGTGTCACGGGCCTCGTGATGACCAAGCTCGACGGCACCGCGCGGGGCGGCATCCTGGTGGCGGTGGCCGAGCGTTTCGCGCTCCCGGTCCACTTCATCGGCGTCGGCGAGGGGATCGACGATCTGGAACCGTTCGACGCCGTCGATTTCGCCCGTGCCATCGCGGGCCTCGACGAACGTCTGGCCGGGGCGTCATGAAAACACCCGCTTCCGCGCTTTAAGGGACGTGTGATCGAGGGTATTGGGCGATGTTGCCCGGCAACAAGGTGCGTTGGCCTCCCGTGCGGGGCGGTCGCCGATCTTACAGGCAGTTCATGACGACGATCGACGATAGCCCGAACAACAAGAAATCACCCACGGCACCCCGCGCCAAGACCATCGATCCGACGCTGAAACTGGTGCTGGAACTCGGCCCGTTGGCCTGCTTCTTCTTGGCGTCCTACCGCTACGGGCTGCAGACCGCTACCGGCGTGCTGATGGTGGGCGTCGTCGTGACCCTGGCGGTTTCCTACGCCTTGACCCGCCGGCTGCCCATGATGCCGGTGGTGACAGCGGTCGCGGTGCTGGTGTTCGGCGCTCTGACGCTCTATTTCGACAACCCGGTGTTCATCAAGGTGAAACCGACGGTCATCGACTGCATCTTCGGCGCCGCGCTGCTGGGCGGCCTCGCGCTGGACAAGCCGCTGCTGCCCATCGTTCTCGACTCCGCCCTGCATCTCGACGAGGACGGCTGGCACAAGCTGACCTTCCGCTGGGGCCTGTTCTTCTTCGTGCTGGCGGCCTTGAACGAGATCGTATGGCGCACGCAAAGCGAAGTGTTCTGGGCGGGCTTCAAGGTGTTCGGGACGATGCCGCTGACCGTGCTCTTCGCGCTCTCTCAAGTGCCCCTGATCATGAAGCACGAGCTGAAGGCGAAAACGCCGCAGGACGAGCATTTCTGACGGGCCCGGGGGGTGGAGCACCGCCCGATCCAAGCCATCGTCATTGGCCCGCCCCGGTCCCACTCGTGCCCGATCCCGTAGTCACGCCCGAGCCACTGCCGAGGCCGACACCCGAACTACCCTGACCGTCGATCCCCTGCCCGGCCGGACCGGCGACGCTCCGGCCGGTGCCGGAAGGACCAGCAACGCCGGCGCCGCTGCCGATCGCAGATTCCCCGCCGGTGGAGCCGCCGAGCCCCGTCCCTGCGACACCGCCGCGCCCCGGCATCGTGAGATCGCGGGTGGAACCGCCGTCCGGAAGCCGCACCCCTGTTCCGGCCGAGCCAGCCTTCGTGCCCGTGCTGCCGGGTCCGGCCGTTCTCTTGTCGGACGGCGGTCCACCGGCCGAACCGGCGCCGTCACCTCCCCCACCGCTCTGCGCCAAGGCGCCGGTCGCAAGGAGCATCGCGCCCAAAGCCGCGCTGGCGCCCCGAACGGGTCCGATCCTCCTCGTCATGGCGATCTCCCTATCCGGTCCAAGCCGCCCGGCGCCTCATCGGCATCGTGGCGAGCCCGACCTTCACGGTGTGGTTCCGACGGCCGGAGAGGTCCCGCTCGTCCCACTCATCACGCCACCGTTGCCATTGGCGCCCGCCCCGCTGATCGGACTCCGGCTGACGTCGCCCGCGCTCGATCCCGCGGCCGGCGTGCCGCCAGGGGCGGCCTTGCCGTTGCCCGGGGTCGTGGGACCGAGCTGTCCCGTGCCCCCGGCATCGCCGAGTCCCCCGTTGGAACTCGCACTCCCGGCTCCGCCACCGGTGCCGCCGGTCTGACCGCCGGGGGTCTGCGCCGCGACGGGCGCCGAGATCGCAAATGCAATGCCGAGGGTCAGCGACGCGGCCTTCAGTGCCGATGCCAATCCGATGCGAGCCATGGTCCATCCCCGGTTCCGTTCCGCGCCTCACCATCGGAACGCCGAGGGATCAGGTTCCGTTGCGGGACGAGACGAGGCGGAGGCCGTCGCTGCCGCTCCGATCAGAAGCCGGCCCGGGCGGGCGGATGCCGGTCCCCCGGGATCCCGTCGAGCGCGCCGCGCAGGGCCGCCACGGAGATGTCGCCCGGGACGGAAGCCCGACTCGGGCGATCCGTGATGAAGCCGACCGCCACGACGATCGGCATGAACGCCACCCCGGCCAGGAGGGCCACGCTGATCGTGTTGCGGGGCGGGCGCGGCCCAGCCGGCCCGTCACGTCGCACATGGGCATTCAACGGGCCACCCCGCGGCAGGTTTTCCGAGGACGATGGCCCCGACGACGCTTCGCGACCGGAGGCGGCCCGTCGACGGCATTGTCGCGCCGCATGTGTGGTCCTTCCATAGGTCGAGACCGCGGACTCCGATGTCGACCTGAAACGCCGCTCCGCCCGACTCTAGGGTGCAATGCTTAACGGTGTCTTGGCTCGGACATGGACTTCAGGCTTGGACGGCAGCCTGTCGCAGGCGTCGCATCGACCAACGGGCCCGGGCTGACCCGAGCAAGTCCAGATCGCGTGCTGCAGGTCGA
Source organism: uncultured Lichenihabitans sp. (assembly GCA_964249275.1). GTDB lineage: Bacteria > Pseudomonadota > Alphaproteobacteria > Rhizobiales > Beijerinckiaceae > Lichenihabitans. Next base: position 5,790 of record CAXUCF010000197.1, on the reverse strand, counting down.
GCCCGCCCGTGGCATCCCCTTTGCCAATCGGACCCCGTCATCACGAAATCGGGAGCCGAACATCATGCCATGGCAGGAAGACTGGACGAAGACGCAACAGGAACTGTCCGCCGCGTCCCGGAATGATCACTGGTGGAAGACCTTGCCGCAGGACCGGCGTTCCATTCTGGGACGCGAGGAATACAGGAAGCAGTGCCGACTGTCGCGGCAACGCTTGAAACTGGCGGACGAACGCTGCCGCACCCTGATCCGCGGCAAGCGGAACGCATCGGACGACGGCGCTTCCGCGTGAACCCGGGACCGAGGGGATGGTCAGCTCCACCGCGGTCCCGGGACAGTCCGGGCCAGGGTCCGCCCGCACCGACGCCCGGCGATCGCCCCCTCGGGGATCTTGGGTCATGGGACCGCGCGCGCGCCGGCGGCCGTAGCCGAGCGGGAGGCTTGCAGGGCCGGCTGCCGGGCAACTTCGGCACATGCAGCCCCGGAAAAAATTGGGCGAGGCCGCCGGACGTTGTAGAGTGGCATCGATGGCGTTCCGACGACAACAGCACCTGCAAGCCCGCGGTCGGCGATCGGCGGCATCGCGCCGGTGAACCCATCCGAACGCAAGGGGGGGGCGCCGGACATCCTCCACGGCGGCGACCTCGCGGCCGCCCGCTCCAGGTTTCCGGGCACGCCGCTGCCCTGGATCGACCTCTCCACCGGGATCAACCCGCGTGGCTATCCGGTCGGTACCATCCCGGACGAGGTCTGGCGGCGCCTGCCCGATGCGGCCGCGCTGGCAGCGCTCGAGCGCGCCGCCACAGCCGCCTACCGCGTGCCGCCGAGCCACAATGCCGTTGCAGTGCCCGGCACCCAGGCCGCCATCCAGGTCCTGCCGCGCCTGCTGCCGGCCCGTCGCGTGGCGGTGCTCGGTTTCGGCTATGAGGAGCACCGGCGGTCCTGGCAGGCGGCGGGGGTCGACGTGTCGATCGTCGAGGAGCTGGCCGACATGGACCGGGCCGATGTCGCAGTGGTGGTCAATCCCAACAACCCGGATGGCCGATGCACCGCGCCGGAGGCCCTCGCCGAGCTGGCTCACCGGCTCCAGTCGCGGGGCGGGGTTCTCGTGGTCGACGAGGCCTTCATGGACGTCTGCTGCCCGGCGTTCAGCCTCGTCGCCCGGCGACCGCCGCGGAATGCCGTCGTGCTCCGCTCCGTCGGAAAGTTCTTCGGACTCGCGGGCCTGAGGCTCGGCTTCGCGATCGCCGACGACGACCTCGCGCCCCGGATCCGCGCCGCCCTCGGTCCCTGGGCCGTGTCCGGTCCCGCCATCACGATCGCGGCCCGGGCCTTGTCCGATACCGCCTGGCAATCCGCTGAGCGCCGACGTCTCGCCTCCGACGCGGCGCGGCTCGATCGCCTGCTCGTCGGGGCCGGATTCGAGGTCCTGGGCGGAACATCCTTGTTCCGATTGGTCCGCAGCGCCGAGGCGTCATGCTGGTACGGGCGACTCGGGCGGGCCGGCATCCTGGTCCGGCCCTTCCCGGCGCGCCCGGACTGGCTGCGCTTGGGCCTTCCCGGACCGGACCGCGACTGGGAGCGGCTCGCCGACGCTCTACGGCCGTAAACGCCGGCGTGATCCAAGCTCGGCCAGCCCGTCTCGCAGGGCGCCCCGCCCCGCATTCGTTCAGCCGATCAGTTCACCGCAACCGCGACGTAGCGCACCTCGCCCTGGCCGTTCGACACGAGCAACAGCGCGGTCTTCTTGCCGGTGTCCTTCACGGCCTTGATCTTCAGGGCGATGTCGGCCGGGTCGGCGACCGCGACCTGGTTGACCTCGACCACGACATCGCCCGGCTTGACCTTGTCGGCCGCCGGCGAGGCCGGGTCCACCGCCGTGACCGCGACGCCCCTCACGGTGTCCTTGATGCCGTATTGCTTGCGCAACTCGTCGCTCAATTGCGACAGGCTCATGCCCAGCGCCTGCTGCACGGCCGCCTTTGGCAGGTCCGTCTCCTTGCCCTTTTCGAGGGCGGCCTGCTGCACCGCATCCTCGAGCCGGCCGAGCTTGACCGTGAGGTTCTGCGGCTTGCCGTCCCGGACCACCGCCACCGTCACGTCCTTGCCGACCGGCGTCGCGGCGACGATCTTCGGCAGGTCGCGCGACTCGTGCACCTCATGGCCGTCGAACGCCACGATGACGTCGCCCTGCCTGAGGCCGGCCGGCGCGGCCGGACCCTTCTCGTCGATCCCCGCCACCAGGGCACCGCGGGGCGTTCCGAGCCCCATGGCTTCGGCGATCTCGTCCGACACCGGCTGGATCCGCACGCCCAGCCAGCCGCGGCGGACCTCGTGGAACTGGCGCAGCTGATCGATGATCGGCACGACGGTGTCGGACGGCGTGGCGAAGCCGATGCCGATCGAGCCGCCCGACGGCGACAGGATCGCCGTATTGATGCCGATCACCTCGCCCTGCATGTCGAACAGGGGACCGCCGGAATTGCCCTTGTTGATGGAGGCGTCGGTCTGGATGTAATTGTCGTAGGGACCGCTGTCGATGTTGCGGTTGCGTGCCGACACGATCCCGGCCGTCACGGTGCCGCCGAGCCCGAAGGGATTGCCCACCGCCATGACCGGGTCTCCGACCCGCATGTGCTCGCTGTCACCGAACGGCACGGTCTTCAACGGCTTGTCGGGCTTCACCTGGAGGACCGCAACGTCGATCTTGCTGTCCTTGCCCACCACCTCGGCCTTGAGCTTGGTGCCGTCGGTGAGGATCACCCTAATGTCGTTGGCGCCTTCGATCACATGATTGTTGGTGATCACGATCCCGGCAGCGTCCACGATGAAGCCCGAGCCGAGCGAATTCGAGCGCCTGCCGTGCGGCGCGTCATCGTCGCCGCCCCCTTTGCGCTGCAACTGGCGTTTGAAGAACTCCTCGAAGAGGTCGTCGAGTGGCGTGCCGGGCGGCAGCTTCGGCGCGGCGCTCGCCTGTTTCTGCTCGACGACCTGCGAGGCCGAGATGTTGACCACGGCGTCGGTGACGCTCGCCGCCAGATCGGCCAGGGAGTCGAGGCCCTTGGCGGCCGCAGGCGGCGCGCCGAAGGTCGCCGCGTGACCCGCGACGATGCCGGCCGCGAGCGCGACCGACAGTACGGCGCGGAGTGCGAGCGGCGAAGCGCCGCGGCGCGGGGTCGATTTCACGGGGGCGATGGGCATGGGAGCGATCCGCGCTGAAGGAGCTCGACGGCGTCGGACACCGCCAGGCGACCGCGACGCCGTGATCATACATGAGCGCACGGAAAGTTCGAGGGCACTGATGTAAAAGCGCCAGCGGTCGAAGTGATGGACACGCCTCGCCCGAGCCGAACGGGCCGGCCCGCCTCGTCGCGGGGTCCGGCTAGGGGGCGGTCGGTGGCGCGGGTGGCGGCGGCACCGCAGCGGCTGGCGCCGACATGGCCGGAAGCGCCGAACCGGGCTGACCGTCGGGGTTGTTGAAGAACCGGAAGAAGTCGGAATCCGGCGTCAGCACCAGCCGTGTCCTGTCGGGTCTCAAGCTCGACGTATAGGCCTGCATGGTCCGGTAGAAGCTGAAGAACTTGGGATCGCGTCCATAGGCCTCGGCAAAGATCCTGTTGCGGTCCGCGTCGCCGGCGCCGCGCAGCGTATCGGCCTGCCGTTGTGCGTCGGCTCGCAGCACCACCACGTCGCGGTCGGCTTTGGCCTTGATGGTCTGGTACTCCTCGGAGCCCTGAGCGCGGTACTCCGCCGCTTGACGAGCTCGCTCGCTCTGCATGCGGCCGTAGATCTTCTCGCTGAGTTCGGCCGGCAGGTCGGCGCGGCGGATCCTGACGTCGTTGACCGTGACGCCGAGGCGCCCGCCTTCGGTGTTCACGAGGTCGCGGATCTTGACCATCAGCTGGGCACGCTGATCGCGCACGATCTGGGGCAGCGTGGCCTCTCCCAGCACCCGGCGCAGGGCCGAGTTGAGGATCGACCCCAGCTGATTGTTGGCCCGTGCCACGGAGCCCACCGTCTGATAGAATTTCAACGGGTCGGCGACGTGGTATCGCACGAAGGCGTCGACCAGGATGCGCTGGTTGTCCGAGGCCAGCACCTCCTGTTGGGCCGATTCGAGGTCGAGGATGCGGTTGTCGAGGTCGACCACGCTCTCAAAGAACGGGATCTTGACGTGCAGGCCAGGTCGGTCGATCACCCGCACGGGCTGGCCGAAATAGAGCACCAGCGCCTGCTCGGTCTGGTCCACCGTGAAGACCGCGCCGCTGAGCACGATCAGGGTCAGAGCGACGATCCCGACCGCCACATAGCCGCCGAACCTCATGGCTTGGCTCCCAAAGCCGGCAGGGTCTTGTCGGAGCCGAGCGGCAGCACCGGCAGCACGCCGTTGCCGCCGCGGGCATCGAGGATGGTCTTGTCGGCGCCGGCCAGGATGGACTCCATGGTTTCGATGTAGATGCGCTCGCGCGTGATGTCGGGGGCGTTCTTGTATTGGTTGTAGATCTGCTCGAAGCGCGAGGCCTGGCCGGCGGCCTCCTGCACGGTCTGGGTCTTGTAGCCCTCCGCCTCCTGCACGATGGCGACGGCGGCGCCGCGCGCTTCGGGGACGACCTTGTTGGCGTAGCCCTGGGCTTCGTTGCTCAACCGCTGCTGGTCCTGCTGGGCCGCCGTGACGTCGCGGAAGGCCGCGATGACCTGCTGGGGCGGATCGACCGACAGCAGTTGAACCTGCAGCACCAGGATGCCGGCGCGATAATCGTTGAGCACCTTCTGGATCAGGTCCTGGACGGCGGGCTCGATGGTCTTGCGGCCGGACGTCAGGATGTTCTGGATCTGCGACTGGCCGATGACCTCGCGCATGGCGCTTTCTGACACGGCCTTCACGGTCTCATCGGGACGGCGCAGGTTGAAGGCGTAGAATTCGGGATGTTCGGGGTCGATCTGCCAGATCACGCGGAACTTCACGTCGGCGATGTTGTCGTCTCCGGTCAGCATCAGGCTCTCGGCCGGCACCTCCTGGCTCGACTGCAGGCCGGGGCGGCGCGGGTCGGACGTCGAGACCGATCCGATGTCGATGGCGTTGCGGTCGGTGACGGCAAGCTTGACGACGTCGCCGATCGGATAGGGCAGGTTGTAGTTCAAGCCCGCCGCTGTCTTGCCGGTGTAGCGGCCGAACATGAGGTTGATGCCGACCTCGTTGGGCGACACGGTATAGAACCCGCTGGCCAGCCAGATGAGGACCACCACCAGCACGCCGCCCAGGACCGCGAGGCCGCCGAAACCGCCGTTCGGCAGCAGGCCTCTCAGCCGCGTCTGGCTGCGGCGGATGAATTCCTCGAGATCGGGCGGGGTCGGTCCGCTGCTGCCGGAGCCCGGCCCCTGCCCCCAAGGGCCGGGATTGCCGGGCTTCCACGGGCCGCCACCGCCTTGACTACTCCAGGACATCCAATTCCTCGCCAATGGCGCACCGCCGTGGATGCGATATAGGCGAGCGCGAGCGCCGCAGCAATCGTATGCTACCGGAGGCCGCGGTGGGGTCCGGCAGGCGGCAAGCGGCAACCGGCACGCCGCGTTCAGCGCCGACGGTAGTCCACATAGCTGAAGGCCGCATCGTCGCCCGGCCCCGACGGCTGCGGAGCGCGTGACACCACGCGCCAAGCCGCGGGGTCGATCGCCGGGAACAGGCTGTCGGCCTCGGGCGCCAGGTCCACCTCGGTGAGGCAGAGGCGGTCGGCCCGCCCCATCGCAACCCTGTAGATCTCGGCCCCACCCCCGACCCTGACCGCGGCG
>CAXUCF010000196.1:6964-9422 GCA_964249275.1 uncultured Lichenihabitans sp. | reverse complement strand
CACCTTCGACGGCGGCCCGACCGTCATCACCGATCCGACCTGCCTCGAGGAGCTTTGGACCGCGTCCGGGCGCCGCATGTCGGACGATGTCGAACTCGTGCCCGTCGACCCCTTCTATCGCCTCTGCTGGGAGGACGGCTTCACCTTCGACTATGCCAACGACCAGGCGACCCTCGACCGGCAGATCGGTGCCGTGTCGCCCGGCGACGTCGCGGGCTATGCCAAGTTCCTGCGGTTCTCGGAAGCCGTGCTCGAGAAGGGCTACGTCGGGCTCGGCGCCGTGCCGTTCCTCGACTTCCGCTCCATGGTCAAGGTGGCGCCCTCTCTGGTGAAGCTCGAGAGCTACCGCAACGTCTACGCCCTGGTGGCGCGGTTCATCCAGGACGAGCACCTTCGTCAGGCCTTCTCGTTCCACACGCTGCTCGTGGGCGGCAATCCCTTCAAGACCTCGGCCATCTACGCGCTGATCCACGCGCTCGAGCGGCGCTGGGGCGTGTGGTTTCCGAAAGGCGGCACCGGCGCGCTGATCGGCGGCATGGCGAGGCTTTTCGAGAGCCTCGGCGGCACGGTCCGCCTGGCGTCCGCGGTGCGGACCATCAAGACGGCCGGCGGTCGTGCCACCGGGGTGGTGCTGGAGGACGGCACGAGCCTCGACGCCGAGATGGTGGCCTCCAACGCCGATGTCATGCACACCTACCGCGACCTCCTGGCCCACGACCCACGCGGCGTCGCCGAGGCGAAGCGTCTCGGACGCAAGCGCTTTTCCATGTCGCTCTTCGTGGTCTATTTCGGCCTCAAGGGCGACCACCGCGGCCTCGCCCACCACACCGTCTGCTTCGGGCCGCGCTACCGCGAACTCATCGCCGAGATCTTCGGCGCCGACAAGCTCGCCGACGATTTCTCCCTATACCTCCACGCCCCCAATGCCACCGACAGCTCGCTCGCGCCTCCCGGCCACAGCGCCTATTACGTGCTGTCGCCCGTGCCACATCTCGGCACCGCCGACATCGACTGGGCGGTCGAGGGCCCGCGCTATCGCGACAGGATCTTCGACTATCTCGAGCAGCGCTACATCCCGAACCTGAAGCGCGACCTCGTCGTCTCGCGCATGCTGACGCCCTTCGAGTTTCGCGACGACCTGAACAGCCATCTCGGCTCGGCCTTTTCGCTGGAGCCGATCCTGACCCAGAGCGCCTGGTTCCGGCCGCACAACCGCGATGCCAAGATCGCCGGGCTCTATTTCACGGGTGCCGGCACGCATCCCGGCGCCGGCGTGCCGGGCGTCGTCGGCTCGGCCAAGGCCACGGCCTCGCTGATGCTCGCCGATGCGGGTCTCGCGGCGCACGCCGATGCAGCCGAGGCGCTGAAGACGGCCGGCGTCGCGCCCGCATGATGGACGCGATATCGGAGACGAGCCGCCGCAGCATCGAGGCGGGTTCGAAGAGCTTCGCGGCCGCGGCCCGCCTGTTCGACCCCGCGACGCGCGACAGCGTGCGGCTGTTCTACGCCTGGTGCCGGCACTGCGACGACGTGATCGACGGGCAGGCGGGCGGCATGGGCCGGGTCGAGCATGGCGGCACGCCGGCCGAGCGGCTGGCCATGCTGGAGGGCCGGACGCGCGACGCCCTGGCCGGCGTCCCGCAACACGACCCGGCCTTCGCGGCCTTTGCCCGCGTGGCCCTGCATCACCGCATCCCGCCGCAACTGCCGCTCGACATCCTCGACGGATTCCGCATGGACGTAGAGGAGCGCAGCTATGCCACGCTCGAGGATCTGCTCGGGTACTGCTACGGCGTCGCCGGCGCCGTGGGGGTCACGATGGCGATCGTCATGGGGGTCTCGCCGGACCGGCGCGAGATCCTCGACCGCGCCTGCGACCTCGGCCTCGCGTTCCAGCTGACCAACATCGCCCGCGACGTGATGGACGATGCCCGGGTCGGCCGCGTCTACCTGCCGGCCGAGCTGTTCGGCCGCGCGGCCGTGACGCCCGCTTTCGTTCTCGACCCTGCGAACCGTGACGCCGTGGTCTCGGCCACTCACGCCCTGCTCGAACTGGCCGAGCGCTACTACGCCTCCGCCCGCATCGGCATCGCGCGCCTGCCCTGGCGTTCGGCCTGGGCCATCGCCACGGCGCTGCGGGTCTACCGCGAGATCGGCAGGCGCGTCCGCTTCTTGCCCGAGCCCTGGGCGCGGCGGGTCAGCGTGCCGCGCTGGCGCAAGCTGTGGCATGTCGGGATGGGCAGCGCGCAACCGGTGCTCTACCGGATGATCGGCGACGCGCCGCGGCGCGGACTTTGGACGCGATCGAATCCGGGTTGAGGGGCAAACCTCGATTCGAAGCCGCCCGACGCGCGTCCGGCACCCGCATCCATCGCTCTCGACGGCCGGGGCGGCACGGAACCGCCCCGGCCGAGCCCCCGTTTGCGGTGATCGGGCGCCTGCCCGCCCAGGGGGCGCC
>CAXUCF010000196.1:5717-6954 GCA_964249275.1 uncultured Lichenihabitans sp. | reverse complement strand
GGGAGCGACAGCCATGGCCTATGATGATCCGGATCCAGGAGTGGCCACCGACAGGGGACGGGATGCGTCGCCGCGCTCGGTCACGGCCTTCTTCGACACCGAGGAGGCGGCCGACAAGGCCCGCGACGATCTCATCCAGGCGGGCGTGCCGCGTTCGGAGATCCGCGTGGCGGGGAGCCAGGCACCGGAATCGGCTCCGCAGCATCCCCATGGCTTCTGGGAATCGCTCATGGAATTTCTCATGCCCGACGAGGATCGGCATCTTTATGCCGAAGGGTTGCGGCGCGGGGGCTTCGCGCTCTCCGTCAAAACGGACAGCGCCGCTTACGATCACGTGATCGAGGTCCTCGATCGCGACGGCGCGGTCGACATGGAAGAGCGTTCGGCGGCTTGGCGCGACGAAGGCTGGAGCGGCACACCCGCTTCCTCGTTCTCGGGCGCGGTCTCGACCGACGAGCGCGCCTTTCTGCCGGCCGGCAGCGGCACGGCCGGTTTCACGGCCAGCAGAGCGGACCAGCCACTCTTCGACGGACCCGTCGACACGGCCGCCATCGAACCCGGGCAGGTGGTGCCGGCTGCATCCGCTGGCGATCAGCCTGCCGCGACCCCGGCACGCACCGCGGCGACCGCGCCCGATACCGCCTATGCGGCCGCGGCGCCCGGCCTCGCGTCGCCGGCCGACCCGTCGCGCGACACGACCGCACGGCCCGGGGATTTGCAGAGGGAACCCGGCCCCGATCCGCTGGCCGCGACGCCGCCGGAACCCACGCCGACCCGCGACCTGACACATGGGCGGACTCGCGTGAGGTCCTACCTCACCGGCCCCTCCGGCCGGGAATAAAGGCCCGCTCCGGCCATGGCTTCCTCGTGGCCGGGTTGCGCCGCCGCGCGTGTGGGACAGGCAGCCTTGCGCGGCTCACGCCGCGGTCGATGGCGCCTGCTCGAGGTCGATCGGCGTTGCTGGACATCCAAGGGATCAGTAGATCCGCAGAACCTGCCGGGCGCCGTCACTCAGGCGGCGGCGCGCACCGCGGCCTGCATGGTGGTGAGCACGTCGTTTGGATGCCAGGGCTTGCTGACGTAGCGGACCTGCGGGCCGAGTTGCGTGGGCTTGTCGCGGAAGTTGCCGGACGTGACCAGCACGGCGATATCGGGGCAGGCCTCCGACACGATGCCGGCCAATTCGAGCCCGTCCGTCTCGACCGGCAGGTAGACGTCGGTGAAGATCGCCGCGACG
>CAXUCF010000196.1:0-5707 GCA_964249275.1 uncultured Lichenihabitans sp. | reverse complement strand
CGTCCTGCTGGTGGTCGCGGACGTAATCGATCGCGTCGTCGCCGTTCGCAAACTCGACGACGTTGATGCCGGCCTCCTCGAACATGGAGGTGGCGGTCAAACGGACGAGAGGCTCGTCCTCCACCACGACAACGGTGCAACGGTTCATGACATTCTCCAGCAGATCCCGTTACTATACGTAACAAAACCTTAACGATTCCTTGAGCATCTCCACCTTCCCGGTGCTTCATGACCGGCCATGCTGCATTGCAACAGCGCTTTGAGGCGGTGTCGCGTGCAACGTTGGGCATTCTGTTGACGTCTGCCCCGTGACCCGAAATGAACGGTCTTCATGCCCCGGACAGGGCCCGCGTGGCGGCCGCTACAGGTCCGTCATCGCGGCTCGCACGTCTGCCATGAAGCGCCGACGACGCGCGTCGTCGGCGACGTTCATGTGGTAGAGCGCGTGATACCGCACCTTGGCGCCCCCCGTGAGCCAGCGGATGTAGCGGGTCACGAGCTTGCGCGGCGGATCTGCCATGTACCAGACCATCGTGCGGGGCCGTCCGTAGGTGACGATGCCGTGGATCAGCCTGATGTTGGTCAGGGCGGGGCGGACGTTCGTGGGATCGGAGAGGTCGAAGGCGACGCCCGGCATCAGCAACCGGTCGAAGAACCCCTTCAGCATGGCGGGCGGCCCGAAGCACCAGGTCGGGAACTGCACCACCAGGGCTTCGGCGGCCTGCATCCGGGCCACCAACGGTTCGAGGCCGGCCCGGTTGCGCCCCGTGTCGTGATAGCGCCGTCGCGCGTCCGCGGTGAGCACCGGATCGAAGCCCTCGGCGTAGAGGTCGAGGAGGTCGACCTCGTGGCCCGCCTGGTCGAGGCCAGCCAGGGCCGCGGCCCTGATCGCGGCATGGAAGCTTTCGGGCAACGGGTGACAGTACAGATAGAGGACGCGCACCGGCTCACGCGGCCGGTCGCGGCATCGCGGAGGCCCTGGGCACGAAGCTCCGCATCTTGCCGGGATTGAGCAGACCTTGCGGATCGACCTCGTGCTTGAAGCCGAGTTGGTCGGCGTCGGCCCGCTTGTGGCGACTGCCATCCTCCAGGGTCACGACATGCGGGTTGGCGATCATGACGCCGTGCTCCTCGTGGATCCTGATGATCTCGGCCAGGCGCTCGGGCGTCGTGTAGCGCACGACAGGCAGGGCGCTGGCCGTGATGCGGCCGCCGAAGCGGATGAATTCGCAGTGGGGGATCACCTCGTCGCCGAACAACGCCTGCAAGGTCTCGACGGAGGCGAGCAGCCGATCGTGCGGATAGAGGCATTGCAGATAGGTGATGCCCCGATCGGCCTTGAGCATCTGCAGGGTCGTATGGTTCCAGGTATATTCGTAGAGCGGCACCTGGCCGGGCGCGTCGCTCGACGGCCGCTCCAGCGTGATCGCGCCGCGTCGGCCGAGCAATGCCTTGAAGCTCTCCAGTGACGGCTCCGCCACCATGGCGACGAGCAGGCTCATGCCGTCCGGGCAGGCCGACGCGATCTCGCGGAAAAAGCCTGGCAGCGGCCAGGCGATCGGCGTGAGCAGCTTCTTGACGATGCCGTCGGCCAGAGCCGCGTCGTGACCGAACGCCATGGCGGCGTCGAACGTGTCGAAGGCGACCACCAGTTCCACCCAGGACCAGGCCGGAGCGAGCGGCATTTCGAGCGCCGTGATGAGGCCGGTGGTGCCGTAGGCGCGGTTGACCTTCTGGGCGGCGTCGGCCCGGAGTTCGAGGATGCGGGGCTCGGGTTCGAGCGTAACGATCCTGGCGGCCAGGATATTGCCGGGCTCGCGCAGGCCTCCGTAGCCGACCGAGCCGACGCCGCCGGAGCCGCCCGCCACGAAGCCGCCGACGGTGGCCTTGCGCTTGGTCGAGGGATGCATGCGCAGTTCCCAACCGCCGGGCTGGAGCGCGGCGTCGAGGTCCGACATGACGGCGCCCGGCCCGACCCGCACCTGCCCGGGCCTTTGCCACGCGATCGCCGCCAGTCCCGACATGTCGATCAGCACGCCGCCGTGAAGCGGCACGGCCTGCCCGTAATTGCCGGTGCCGGCGCCGCGCGGCGTCAGCGGGATGCCGAGCCGGGCGCAGGCGCTGGCCACGGTGACGACGTCGGCCTCGTGGCGCGGCATCGCGATGACGTCGGCGCTCTTGCCCGCGAGTTCCGCGTTGAGGATCGGGCTGTACCAGAAGAAGTCGCGCGACCGTCTTCGGAGGACGACGGGTTCGTCGACGAGTGGGACATCGCCGACCGCGGCGCGGAAGCCGGCGAGGTCGTAGGCGGTGGGCTGGGAACCGGGAGGCAATGCCATGCAGTGGTCACTCGGTGTTGGCGAGACCCGTTCGGTCTTCGATCATACAGGTTCTATGCCAGCGGCAGCGCTTGGAATGAGAGGCACCGGCCACGGCCGCATCGGGCCCCGCGCGCCCTCGTAGAACGTCGCCAGCCGCAGCACGGCGAGATCTGCGAACCGCGGCCCCACGATCTGCAGCCCGATGGGCATCCCGGACGCCGCGAAGCCGCAGGCAAGCGACAGCGCCGGCTGTTCGGACATATTCCACGGCACCGTGAACGCGATGTGCTCGAAGGGCTGCGCCGGATCGTTGGTGGGCGAGGCCCATTCGGCCGGGTAGGACACCACCGGGATGGTGGGCGACAGGACCGCGTCGACCCGCCCGAACAATTGCCCGCAGGCCCGCCGCATGGCGTTGGTCTGGTCGTAACCCCGCACCGCCTCGACGCCGGAGACGCGTGCCCCCGTTTCGGCCCAGTCGCGGATGTAGGGCAAAACCTTGCCGCGCGTGGCCTCGTCCATGTCGACGAATTCGGCCCAGGCGCGGGCGCGCCAGAACAGGTCGAGCCCGTCCAGCATGGTGCGGGTCAGCACCGGGCCGACCTCCTCGACGATAGCTCCGGCCGCCGCGAAGATCCGCGCGGCCCCGTCCACCGCGGCCCGCACCTCGGGATCGACCGGCAGGCCGCAGCCGGCGTCGAGCATGAGGCCGATGCGCAGCCCCGCGACGTCGCCGGCGAGCGCGTCCCAGGCGATGTCGTGCGGAGGCAGGGCGGTGTCGTCGCGCCGGTCGGGGAGCGCCAGCGTGCCCATGATCAGGGCCGCATCCGCCACCGTGCGGGTCATGGGGCCGGCACAACGGCCGAGGTAATAGGGGTCGATCGGCACGCGGCCGTTGCTGGGCTTGAACCCCACCGTGCCGGTGAGCGCCGCGGGCAGCCGGATCGAACCGCCGATGTCGGTGCCGACATGCAGCGGGCCGTAGCCGGCCGCGGCCGCCGCCGCGGCACCCGCGCTGGAGCCGCCGGGGTTCGTCCGGGGGTCCCAGGGATTGCGCGACAGGGCGTGGAAGCTCGACAGGCCGGAGGTCAGCATGCCGTAATCCGGGCAGGTCGTCTTGGCGAAGATGATGGCGCCGTCCTGGCGCAGCCGAGCCGCGGCAGGGGCGTCCGCCTCGGCCGGAACCAGGGCGGTCGCGGCGCTGCCGCGCGGTACCGGCACGCCTGCCGTCGCGATCAATTCCTTCACGGTCACGGGGACGCCGTCGAGCCGGCCCTTCGGGGCGCCCCGCATCCAGCGGTCGGTGGCGGCCGCGGCCTCGCGGCGGGCGCCTTCGGGATCGTAGGCGTAGAGCGCCGCGATGCGGGGTTCGAAGGCCGCGATCCGGGCCTCGACTTGGTCCCAGTATTGGCTTGGCGACAGGGTCTTGGCCGCGAAGGCGGCCAACAGGTCGACCGCCGACAGGTCGACGAGGTGGGGCATCGGCGATCTCCTCAGGTCAGCGGATGATGGCAGGCGGCGTCGCGGCCCGGCGCCATGCGGCGAAGCGCGGGCGTCTCGCGCGAGCAGCGCTCGGTCGCACGAGGGCAACGATCGCGGAACGCGCAGGCCGCGGCCCAATCGGCCGGTGGGCCATCGGAAGTCGCGGAGAAGCGTCGCACGCGAGGGCGGTCGAGATCGTCCAGCCTCGGCTCGGCCGCGGCCAGCAGCGCCGTGTAGGGGTGGAGCGGTGCCGCGAAGACCTGCCCGGCCGGCCCGCCCTCGACGACGCGGCCGCGGTACATCACCACGACCCGGTCCGCGATGGCCTGCACGGCGCCGAGATTGTGGCTGATGAACAGAAAGGCGGTGCCGCGGTCCTGCCGGAGGTCGAGGATCAGGTTCAATATCTGGGCCTGGATCGACAGGTCGAGCGCCGACACGGGCTCGTCGGCCACGACCAGCTTCGGCGCCGTGATGAGGGCGCGCGCGATGGCGATGCGCTGGCGCTGTCCGCCCGAGAACTGGTGCGGGTAGAGCGTCGCGGTTTCGGGCCCCAGCCCCACCGCGCCGAGCATCTCGGCCACCAGCGTGGCGCGCTCGCGCGATCCGGGTCGCGGGGCGAGGAGGTGCAACGGCTCCGCCACGATGCGGCCGATGCTCTGGCGCGGGTCGAGCGACCCGTAGGGGTCCTGGAACACCATCTGGACGTCGCGGCGCTGTCGCCTCAGGTCGCGTGGGGCGAGTTCGAAGAGCGCCGCGCCGCCCAGCACCACGCGGCCGGCCGTCGGACGGTCGAGGGCCGCGACGAGCCGCGCCAGGGTCGACTTGCCGCAACCGCTCTCGCCCACGACGCCCAGGATCTCGCCCTCGACGAGAGCGAGCGACACGCCGTCGAGCGCCCGCCGACGGCCGCCACCCAGGAGGCGGCCCCCGTAGTGGCGGGTCAGGCGCTCGACGGAGGGCAGCGGCGCGGCGCTCAAGCGGCGTCCTCCACGGCCAGCACGCAGCGGACCCCGCGCCCATCGTCGAAGCTGCGCCAGGCAGGTTCTCCGGCATCGCAGAGCGGACGATGCTCGGCGCAGCGCGGCGCGAAGCGGCAGCCCGTGAACGCCTGCGCGGTCGACGGGACGGTGCCCGGGATCGTGTCGAGCCGTTCCGTCCCGCGCCGCGGGCCGGGCAGGGCGCCGATGAGGCCGCGCGTGTAAGGATTGCGCGGATGCAGCAGCACGTCGCGGGTCGGGCCGGCCTCGAAGCGCGCGCCCGCATAGAGCACGAGGATGCGGCGCGTCGCGCGCGCCACGACCCCGAGGTCGTGGCTGATGAGGATCAGCGCCATGGCGCGCTCGGCCACGAGTTCGGCCAGGATGTCAAGGATCTCAACCTGCACGGTGACGTCGAGCGCGGTCGTGGGCTCGTCGGCCACCAGCAGGTCCGGCCCCGGCGCCAGCGCCATGGCGATACCGACCCTTTGGCGCTGTCCGCCCGAGAGTTCGTGAGGGTAGCTGTCGGAGCGGCGCGCCGCCTCCGGGATGCGGACGCGATCGAGCAGCGCCACCGCTTCGCGTCGCGCGGCCCGCCGGTCGAGGCTGCGGTGCACGGCCGCGGCCTCGGCGATCTGGCGGCCGACCGTCATGGCGGGGTTCAGGGCCGTCAGGGGTTCCTGGAAGATCATGCCGATGCGGGCGCCGCGGATCCGGCACAGGTCCGGCTCGGATCGCGCCAAGAGGTCGGTGCCCTCGAAGGCGATCGCGCCCCGCGCCTGCATGCCGTCCGGCAGCAGTCCGATCAGCGCCAGCGCCAGGGTGGACTTGCCGGAGCCCGACTCGCCCACGATGCCCAGCGTGTCGCCCCTGCCGAGCGCGAAGCTCACATCGGCCAGGATCGCCAGCGGCGGGCCGGAGGAC
>CAXUCF010000195.1:262-9516 GCA_964249275.1 uncultured Lichenihabitans sp. | reverse complement strand
GACCTGCCCTTCGTGGCGGACCTCGGCGAGCGGCGCGGCGAGATGCTCTACCGCCAACTCGGCCGCACCGGCGAGACGGTTTCGGCCATCGGCATGGGAGGCTTTCACCTCGGCAAGAAGAAGCTCACCGACGACGACGCCGTGCGGCTCATCCATCAGGCGGTCGACCGCGGCATCACCTTCATGGACAATTGCTGGGACTACAACGAGGGCCGCAGCGAACTCCGCATGGGAGTGGCGCTGGACCAGGGCGGCTATCGCGACAAGGTCTACCTCATGTCCAAGATGGACGGCCGCTCGAAGGAGGAGGCCGCCCAGCAAATCGACACCTCGTTGAAGCGTCTGCGCACCGACCGCATCGACCTCGTGCAGCATCATGAAATTCTGCGCTACGACGATCCGGACCGCATCTTCGGCGAGGGCGGCGCCATGGAGGCCTTCGTCGCGGCACGGGATGCCGGCAAGATCCGCCACATCGGCTTCACGGGCCACAAGGACCCGCGCATCCACCTGCAGATGCTCGACGTCGCGGCCGAACGGGGCTTTCACTTCGACGCCGTGCAGATGCCGCTGAACGTCATGGACGCGCATTTCCGTTCCTTCGCCCATCTCGTGCTGCCCTATCTGGTCGAGCACGGCATCGGCGTCCTGGCCATGAAGACCTTCGCGGACGGCATCTTGCTGAAGAGCGGAGCCCCCATCGCGCCGCTGGAGTACCTCCACTTTTCCCTGAACCTGCCGACCTCAGTGGTGATCACCGGCATCGAGGACCAGGCCAACCTCGATCAGGCCTTTGCGGCGGTGGCGAGTTTCGCGCCGATGGGCCAGGAGCGCGTCGCCGAACTGCTGTCGCGATCACGCCCTTACGCGATCGGCGGCAAATACGAGCTCTTCAAGACGAGTTCCACTTTCGACGGCACGGCGAAGAATAACGCGTGGCTCGGCGAGGAAGCCGAAGGCGTGCAGAAACTGGCGCCCGTGATGGAATGAGCCGTATGGACCTGCCGCGTGTCCTTCCGATGCACCTTCTCGCAGGCTCGAACCGACCGGCCCCTCCCCGCGGGCCGCGAACATCCAGGGGTTCTCGGCCGCGAAGGCCGGGCGTTCGGCATGGACAGCCTATGCGACTTCCGACCCTCTCGGGCCGGTCGCCCGGACGGGCACCTGGCAACGGGGCACGCGGGCGGCTTCCGCAGGGGTACATCGCTCGCGGCCGGCATCCCTCTCCGCGGCCCGCCTTTGGGCTGTCCACGGCGAAGTCGATCCGTCGGAGTCAGCTCATGGTGCCTTGCGCGCCTTCCTCCGGCACCCGGCCGCGACAGCGGCGATCCCCATGGCCTGGCCATCGTCGTGCCGTCCGCCGCCGCCCTCTCCGGGATCGGGCCCGCGTCGCGGGCCGGCGCACGAGAGCCGCGAACCCAGGTCCGATCTCGCCCTGGCAGGACGGCGGACAAAGAAAAAGGGTCGGAAACGTGCTCCGACCCTCCATCCCAGAATGCCATAACCGATCAGCGGCGCCAGTACATCCGTGGTCGCGACGATCGGACAGGTGGCATCTGGATCACTCGGCCTGAAGCTTGTCGGCCGACATCTTGCCGGATCGACTGTCTTTGGTCAGCTCGAAGCTGATTTTCTGACCTTCGAGAAGATTGCTCATCCCGGCGCGTTCGACGGCGCTGATGTGAACGAAGACGTCCTGACCACCCTCTTCAGGCTGAATGAAACCGAAGCCTTTTTGGCCATTGAACCACTTGACTGTACCAGTGCTCATGATGAACCCCTGTTGGCATGCATAACGGAACCGCAGCAACGCAAATGCGCCGCGCGGCATGGATCGACAGTACTAGGAGGAGGTCATCAGCTTGCGCGCGACACCGAAGCATCAGTGCGCTGTGGCTTAAACGTACAGCCTAAGGATCGATGACACTCAGATGAGGCCTGGGCGGACAGAAGTCAAGGCTGTTTCACGCCGTGCGGTGGTCCCGACCCGGCGCGGACTCCACCCGAGACCGACGAGCGTATGGCCGTCGGTCACCTCGACAGGGCCGAGCAGATGCGGAGTGGGCACCATGCCAGGTTGGCACAGGGAGCTCGACCAGCCGCTTCAGCTGCACCGATGAGGGCGGGGATGTTGGGTCCGTCCGCGGCTGTGTCGTCGGGCGCCGTCCGGTGGACGCTTTCGGCGCTCTATTTTGCGAACTGGAAGGTGGGTGCCGCCTTCAGCTGATCCGCCGTCATGTCGATCGTTCCATGATCCGGGTATGCGGTGCTGCGGTTTGCGGCGGCTGAGGCGCCGGTCGGTGCCGCTGCCATTCCGGTCGCCCCCGACGCATTGGCACCGGTGGTGGTCCCGACCGGGCCGCCCAGACCCACGACGGTATTGGGCGCCATGCCGGCACCGCCCGCCACACCCGGCGCCACAGCGGTACCGATCACCGCATCGGGATTGCCGCCCTTCGGCAACGGACGCGGCTGATCCGTGAAATGCACCTGGTCGAAGCGCAAGGCCACATCCTTCTGGCCGAGCCCGAGAAAGCCACCGACGCCGATGACGATGTATTCCGCCTTGCCGTCCTTGCCCATCAGGACGTCCGTCACGTCGCCGACCTTCTCGTTGTTAGGGCCGTAGACGCCGACACCCGACAGCTTCGACGCACGCCACAGGTCTGGTCCTTCCTGGGCCAGCGCACTGGCCATACCCTGCGATACGTCGGTCGCGGCGGAGCCGGAAGCCACGAGCGCCTCGGCCATTTGCAGATGCTGCTTGAGGACCGGAAGCTGCTTGGACGCGAGCGCACTGGCCGGACCGTCATTGGCCGAAGCTTGTTCCTGAAACTCCGCTATATCCTTCTTGTGATCGGCCACCATATAGGCCGCGAACTCACGATCGAAATCCTGCCCCGACATCGCCGAGAGCTTCGCCTCTTCATCCTTCGCTTCCGTCATCGGATCGGAGGGCGGTGCGACACCCAGGTTCCTGGCGACATCGCTGGCCTGCTGCTTCGCGAGCGTATGGTCGGTGACGAGCATCTGGCCGAAGCTCTTCACCTTCCCGCCGCCCCTCTTCTGCGCGAGTTGGCCCAGCATGATCTCGGAATTATCGCCCTGGACGGCGTCCTTGATGAAGTCCTGCGGGCTCTTGGCGGCAAGCGAGGCGTGACCGGACGCGGCGAGCACCGCGGCGGCACCCATTGCGGCAAGCGTTCTCCGTTGCATGACGATCCTCCTCAGATAGGCCCGTCGAGGCTGGCGTGGCTCGACACACCGCCATCGCTCGGGGTTACGATGATGTAAGGACGAGTTCCGGCAAGTCGCGACTTGACTGGCTCCAGAAGTGCCGGACGGCCCGGTAGCCGTGCCTCGGCGCCCCGGTCTTGGGGCTCCCTCGGGAATGACCGCCTCGCTCTGCCCGGATTCTGCCCTGTAGCGACGCTCGTGACGCGAAGCGGAAGCGATTGTCCCGTGAGGACCCTCAGGCTCCCGCACCGACGTCCTTCTCGGCTCCGCGCCTCAGGATCTCGGCCGCTTTCGCCTGACCAAGTTCTTCCGGAGCCGGCTCAGGCACGGTCGCCGGAGTGGCCGTCTCGCTCTGATCGTCAGGCTTCCGGGCACGCGCCTGTGTCGCGGCTTCCCAGCCCTTCTTGAAGTCGGGCTGTTGCCCGCCCGGATCCCTGGTGGCACCCTCGTCTGCCATGTTTCCCTCCCGCGCCTGCTGCGAACGCTTCCATGATAACGGGGTCGGTCGGGAGAACGTTCCGGGCCGCGGGGCCTTGAGCGCAAGGGCTCTTATCGGTTGAAAATTCGAATGCCTTGATCGACGACCCCCCGGCAAGGGGCGCTGAGCTGAGACCGATTGGTTTTCATGCAGCGGGCCGTCTGGCCTTCGTCCATCAGGTAAGCCAGGCATAGCCGCATCGCGTCACCCGTACAGAGTTGGACCGCCTTCTCTCGAAACGTCGGGCTGAAATCATGCGGACCCGCATAGGAGGCGGATGCCGATGCGAGCGTCACCAGGAGACCGAGGGAACGGGCAACACCCATGTCGTCTGTCCTTTCACCCTGTGTCGAAGATGACGCCCTTGCCGGAGCGGTCAAAGGTGCGGCGTAGCGCGACCGGCGAGTCCGCGGATCAGGCCGGCACTCCTCGCGCCACGCCGTTCAGCAATGGCGGCAGATCATCAACTTCGCGGCGCCCGATCCGCTCCCGCCAGCGCCGCCCAACCCCGATGCCGGGGCGGTGCCGGTGCCGGCATTGGCGCCGCCTCCCCGGCCTCCCGTGTCGGTGCCGGCACCATTCGGCACCACGGTGCCGTTCTCGGTCGTCCCTGAACCTGTGGCCACGCCGGGCTGTTGCGTTGCTGCACTCGAACTGTCCGTACCGTTCTGCGAATTGGCGGCGCTCGCGGCGTTGGCCGGGACGGCGCCGACCAGCACGAAACAGGCTACCGCGACAGCGGCGGTGTGCGATGCTTTGATCATTGCGGTTCCTCCAGCCGACCAGCCATTAACCCGGACGAGTGTCGGCATCCTTGCGTTCAATAAAGATGAACCGTTGCCACCGATCCAAGTTCCGAAAAATTGTGCTTCGTCCATAAAGCTTAGCCCAAGTTACAGGCGGATCCTGTCGTAGCCGCCGTTGATCCCACTGGCGGCGCACTCACAATCGTCGGGTCCGCGCGCCGAAGAGCGGCGCAGGGACAGCCCAGGGTCGCACAAGGCTCACCCCCGTGGGGCACGCAGCCGCCGGTCGGCGCGACGCTCTCGGCCCGCCGCAACCATGAGATTGATGCCGAGGACGACGCCCACCCCGACCGCCAACCCGGTGCCGATAGCGGCCGCGCCGGGCAGGCTCTTGGGGCCGAGATCGGCGCCGCCGGCCTTGGCGTCGCCCGATCCGAGCCAGCGCAGCGAGTGCCGCAACCGAGCTGGTGCATCCTGTTCGAGAAACCGTCCGTGGCTGACGATGACGCGCCGTGGCTCGAAGCCCACGAGACGGGCGGCAGCCGCGGCGACCGCCCCCCGGTTCATGCGAAGCAGGAGCCGGAGGTAGAGCGGTGCCCTGCCGTCCGGCTCGAGGATGCCGAGCACGCCTGCCATCAACCTCGGCAGCGTCGGCATCTTCCGTCCCTCGACGTTCAGGACGATGTCGGCGACCATCAAGGTGCGGCTCGGACGGTGGAACAGGTCGACCTCCGCGAAGAACGCGGCCTCGAGGAAGACCTGATCGACCTCGCGGCTCCATTCCGGGGGCGGCACCGACCCGAGTTCGCGATCGATCCGCACGCCTGCGGCACGGACCTGGGCGCGATTTCGCAGGCCCGGAACTCCCCAGGAGGTGGCGCCGGGGCAGGCCCGCTGCCAGTCGCGCAGGAACATCCAGTGGGCGACGTTGGGCGCCACGAGGTGTCGGATGGGCCCGAGCCGATCGAGGTCACGGTGCAGACCCGGCGTGTAGCGGGTCGGCGAGTAGAGGAGAAGATCACCCGTCGAGAGCTTTACCACCGTCATTCGCACCGGTAGGGGCAAGCCCCCCGCCCTGATCGGCTCGCCATCCACGATCCAGACCGCCTCGGCCACCGGCTTGAGGGTGTCGAGCGGCAGATAGGCGACGTCATCACGCATGTCCGGCTCCCGGGCGTTGCTTGTCGAACTCCTCAATGCGGAGCTTCAGTCCACGTTCGTCGGCCTTCCCGGATTTTTGCCGTCGTGGTGAAGCGAACATGTGCGGCGGCGGCAGGCTCGGCTTGCCACCACGCGGTTTACAGCGCCGACGTCGTTCTCGATCTCGGCAAGCCTGTCGCGGATGCGCTCGGCTTCCCGAAGAGGTCGGCTCGTTCAGTGAGCAGGCCAGAGGAGTTTAGATCGGTTCCCTACCTAAAACGGATCTTTCTCCCCCTTCAATGGCGCGGTGCACAGCGTCGGGCGCGCCGATCGCCGGCAGGTCGTTCCAAACGCCGAGACGGGACGGCCGCCGAGCCCGCGCCGGAAGGCGTCGGGGCGGACGGCGCCGACATCATCGCAGCACCGACTTCGCACGCTCTGCTGCCGAGGGTGACGGGGGCTCGCCGGTCGGCGTTCGCGGCACACACCCTCGCTTCTGGGCGGCTACGTCGGTTTCGCTGCAGGATCGCACCACGGCCGTCTTGGGGGCCGACCTCAAACCGGCGTTGAACACCTTCAACTCTTCCGCGGTCTTGCGGACGTCCGCCGCCAGGGGTCCGTCGTTCGGATCTATGATGAACGGCTGGCGCCAGTCGTCAGGGCGGAAACCATTCGGATGGAAGTCGAAGATCTCCCGCGGCGAAGGCACTGCCGCCATCCGGACGATCGGCACATCCGAGTCGGGCTGCGGCGACACGATCCTGGCGCTCGCGCCGGCACGCGGCACAACGGGTTCGTCTGCGGCGGTCGCCGACGACGACCTCGCCACGGCCTGGAATCCGTGGTGCATCTCGGCACAGCCGCTCAGCGATGTTGCCGCCCCGATGAGGCCTAGAACCAGGACCATGCGCTCGAGCGCAACGGCATCCCGCCCTGCATGCCTCATCGGTTTGCCTCCCCGGGACTGGCGGCCTGCAGCTAACTTGCTGATGGATTGGCGCTCCCTAGGGGAATCGAACCCCTGTTTTCGCCGTGAGAGGGCGACGTCCTGGACCGCTAGACGAAGGGAGCGGAGCGGCGCGGCGGGTGCGGTGTCGCTGCGGCCTCTATACCGGCGCACCCCGGATGCCGCAAGCCCGTCGATTGCTCACCGGTCGCTCCATGGCCCGGATCCGTCGCCCTGAATCCCCGTGCGGAGGCCCCGCTTCGCGTCGACGGGACATCCGCGATCGCGGTTCCATCCCGGGCGGTTTCACGATAGGTTGCGGCCGTCGGCGTCGGCCGGCCGGCGCCCTCGAACTCCGCAGCTTTCACCGCCTTGCGCGACAGCCTGACCGTTCTGGCCATCCTGGTGATCGGCGTCCTGACCGCGGCCCTGGTCGGGCCTCATTTCGTCGACTGGAACAGCCACAGGGCGCTGATCGAGAACAAGCTTTCGCAGGCCGCCGGCACCCGGGTCACGGTCGCCGGACCAATCGATCTGACGCTGCTGCCGCGTCCCATCTTCAGGTTCGGCGACATCACCGTGGGCGATCCGGCGCCCGGCCGACCCCATGTCACGGCCCGGGAGATCGACGCCGAGATCTCGCTCACCGCGCTCATGCGAGGCGAGGTCCAGGTGGTCGACACCACCGTCGAGGCGCCCCGCCTCGACCTCGCGCAGGCACCGGACGGCGGCTTCGGCCTGCCCCTTCCCGATGGCGACCGAGCCGACAAGGTACGCTTCGACGACCTCAAGGTCCGCGACGGCACGCTGGCGCTGGCCTTGGCGGACGGGCGGCGCGTCACCATGTCGGGCCTCGATCTCGCGGGTGACGCCGTGACCTTGCGCGGCCCCTTCAAGGCGACGGGCCGGTTCGGTCCGGCCGAGGCACCCGTGGCGTTTCGGCTCGCGGCCGGCACCCTCGACCGGGGCCGGCTCCGGTTGAAGCTGCACCTCGATGGGTCGGCCCTGCGCCCGAACCTCGATCTCGACGGCACCGTGGGTCAGGGTCCCTCCCCGGCCAGCTTCGACGGCACGGCCGGCCTTGCAGGCACTTTGCCGCTCGCCGGAACGCCGGCCGACGTGCCCTGGCGCATGACGGCGCATGTCACGGCCGACACCGACAAGGTCTCGGCGTCGGACGTCGAGGTCAGGGCCGGCACGGAGATGCGGGCCCTGATCGCCACCGGAGACGGCAGCGTGGACCTCGGAGCCCCGTCGCCCGGCGCCGGTCGCGGCACCGCGGGACCGCGAAAGCCTCCTTCCGGCGCCCTTCACCTGCACGGCGGCAACCTCGACCTCGACAATCTCGCGGTCGCGCCCGAAAACGCGGCGATCGCCCCGCCCAAGGGCCTGGACCTCGTCAGGCTGCTGGTCGGCCTCGCCGACGACGGCACCGCCTCCGTGTCGCTGCCGCTCCGGCTCGCGCTCGACGCCCGCTTCGATACCGCCACGCTGGACGGCCAGACGTTTCTGGCCACGAGCGCCAGACTGGGAGTCGGCCCCGAGACCACCGCCGGCGTGGGCTTCGCGACCACCGGTCCCGAGGGCGCCCACCTGTCGTTCGACGGACGGTTCGAGCCGGGAAATACCGCCCGGCTCGGCGCCGCACTGGCGGGTCCCGCGCCATACGGGACTGGGCCTCACGCCGCGGCAGCTTCGGTGTTCCGCGGCCACGCCGAGGTCCAATCCGCGGACCTCACCCGCACCGCCGCCTGGCTGCAGCCGACAGCCCCGGGTTTGGCGGCCTGGCTCACCGGGACGATCCCGGCCCGCAGCCTCGCGGTCGCGGCCGATATCGAAGCATCCCGGATCGGGGCCACGGCCCGCAATCTGTCGCTGGGACTCGATCGGTCCCGTTTTGCCGGCACACTGTCGTTCACCCGGGCGGTCGGCGCCGAGCCGGCGCGGCTCTTCGCCAACCTCGCCTCGGACGCCCTCGATCTCGACAACCTGCCGGATCTGTCGGGCGCGGCTGCAGCTTCGCGCGACCTCGACCTCGACCTGGCCCTGTCGGCCCGCACCGTGACGCTGTCGGGCGCGGCCCTGCCGGGCCGGGCTTCCAACGGACCGGGCTCGCTCGACGCGGGGCATGTGGCGCTCCAGCTCCGCAAGACCGGCCGCGACCTCAGGCTCGACCGGCTCTCGCTCGACATCGGGGGCGCCACGGTCGAGGCCACCGCGGTCCGGACCGGAACGGATGCCAAGGCCGAGGCTCGCGTACGCGCCCCGAGGCTCGATGCGCTCGCCAAGACCTTCGGCGAGATCCTCCCGGGGCCGGTCACCGCGGCCCTGCGCGACCGGGCCGCCACGCTGTCGCCCTTCGACGGGACGCTCCGGGCCGAAGCCACGGCGGTCTCGGGGGAGGCCGCGCTGGTACCGACCCGCCTGGACCTCGACGGATCGGCCGGGGGGACCCACGTGGCGGCGAGTTGGAAGCCGGACCACCCCGACGACGGGCTCGACGCCGCGACCCGGACCGTGACGCTGTCGGCCGAAGCCGAGGCGCCCGAGGCCGCGGGCCTGCTGCGTCAGTTCGGACTGCCGGCAGGCGACGCCGGCCTTGGCGCGGCCAGCATCGGCGGAACCGCGCGGGGCTCGCTGGCGGCCGGATTCGCGGCCGAGGCGCGGGCCCGCATTGGCGCCACCACCCTGTCGTATCGCGGTCGCG
>CAXUCF010000195.1:0-252 GCA_964249275.1 uncultured Lichenihabitans sp. | reverse complement strand
AATCCGACGATGTCGGGCCATTGTTGGCGACCCTCGGGATCGTCCCGGCTCCGGCGAGCGCCGCACGCCCCGGTCCGGCAACCCCGGTCGCCGCGGGCGGCGACTTCGGCTGGACCGATGCTCGCCTCTCGCTGCGCCACGTGGCGGGCGGGCTCGGCGCCGCGACCGGCACGGGCGACCTGTTCCTCGACCTCACGCCGCGAAAGCCCGGGAGCGGATCCGACCGCCCGATCCTGACCGGCGCCCTGACAC
>CAXUCF010000194.1:6681-9554 GCA_964249275.1 uncultured Lichenihabitans sp. | reverse complement strand
GCCTGCTCCTGGCACGAGGGCTCGCCGGCCTGCCGGACCACTGGATCGCGGTCGCGTCCGACGTCGTCGTCCTGGGCCTGCTGGCGGCCGCCAGGGATCCGAGATTCGCGGTATGGCAGCTGCCCGGGCAATGGTCCGACCTCCTCAGGATGACGCCCACGGGCTCGGTCGCGACCGTGCTGATCTACGCGGCCGCCGGCATGGCGGCGGCGGTGGCGGGCGGCCGCGGCCTGGCGTTGCGCGAGCGCCTGGCGCTGCTGGTGCTGCCCCTGTTGTTCAACCTCGTCCTGTCGCTCGGCAACGGCGGGATGATGCATGACCTCGGCGGCGCGGCGACCGCCGGCGTCAGTCTGCCCGAGCCCGTGAACCTCGTCGTGGGCCGAAGCCTGGTGCTGTTCGCGTTCTGCGAGGTGGCACTCGGCCTGTTGCGGTTCCTCGTGGCCGGGCGGCTCACGCGCGACTGGCGCTTCCATGCGCTGCTGCTGGGCGCGGGCCTGCCGGCCGGCATGGCGGCCCATCTGGCCGCCCCGCCCGTACTGCTCGGCTGGTCCTCGGCGATGCGGGCCATCGTCGCGGTCGCGGTCGCGGCGGCCGCCGAGGCCGGGCTCTGGGCGATCGTCTACGTGGTCACGGGGCTCGCCATCGACGCGCTCAACGGCACGCCGCCCACCTACGCCACGGCCTACGGGCAGTGGCGTAGCGGCGCCACCAAGGGCCTCATCTACGGCGGCGTCTTCATGGCGATCGTGGTGGGACTCGCGGCCGCCGTGTCGATGCCGGGCGTCGTGCCCCTGGCACACGCCTTCCCGATCGGGCCGGGGCTGCTCGGCGGCGCGCTGCTGTTCCCGCTCGCCCAGACGCTCATCGCCAGCGCCGACGGCACGCCGCCGTTCTTCGGCAGGCTGCGTGCGAGCTACCGCGATCGGCGTTCCTACCTGCGCGGGGCCGTCGTCGGCATCGGCATCGCGCTCGCCTTCATGCTGGATCTGCCCGACCAGAGCGGGCTTGCGCGTTTCGTGGCGGGCTTCGCGCTCGGCGCCGTGGCCTATGCGGGCGTCGACCTCGGTTGCGACGTCGCCGATGTCGTGCGGGGCCGGCGGGTCGTCATGGAAGGCTCGCGCGTCTACTGGCTCGGGCTTCTGCTCGGCGGCGTGGTGGCGGGCGCCATCGGCTGGTATTTCGACGCCACGCAGATCACGGTCGTGGCAACCAAGTTCTGGAGCTACGCCGACTTCGCTTATGCCGCATCCGGCCGCACCGTCGAGCCTTTCACGATCTATCCGCTGTTCAACAAATACGGCACCATGGACCTCGGACCCAGCAGCAACGGGGTGCGGCTGTTCTTCAACGAATCGCTGTCCGGCGTGGTCAACTGGGGCATCGCGGCGCCCCTGTTCTCGATCAACTTCTTCGTGCTGGCGGCCCTGTTCCAGCGCTCGCTGGGACCACTGAAGCAACTGGTGAGCGCTCGCGGCTTCGAGAGCCTCGTCGAGCAAGCCGTGCGGGTGCTGCGTTGGGGCCTCTGGATGGCGCCGGTCATCAACTCCTTCCTGCGCCAATCGCCGGACCCGTCCTGGTACAACCAGGACGGCGCGGTGCGGACCGGTGCCGCCACGGTGGCCAACCTGTTTCTGCCCGATGGCGACTTCAAGGCCTGGAGTCTCGCGATCTTCACCGGGCTCCTGGCCTATGATTGGCTGCGCGTGCTGATCTGGTTCGACCACATGGGGCTCAGGGTCGCGACGCTGGTCAACCTCACCTTCATCGGCGGCGACCGGGCCGACGAGGTGGCGGCGCGGTTCGCGGGCCATGCCGGCCGCACCCGCATCATTCCGGAGGGCATCCGACGTTTCGCCACCTGGGCGCCGCTCCTCATTCCCTTCTACATCCCGCACGGCCCGGCCTGGGACCAGGCCTGGACGGGCGCCGAAACCATCCGCAACACCTCCCCGCCCTTGGCCGGGGCGGTATGGAGCGTAGTCGCGGTCTACGGATTGGCGCTGCTGGCGGGGGCCTTGGCGTTCCGCGCCATTGCCCGACGCTGGAACGGGGCGCGGGCTTCCGACGCGCCCTCGCGACCCGGCGTGCCGCTCCGCATGGTGCAGGGCCCCAAACTGTTCTCGCTGTCGAACGGCTGCATGACGACCGAGATCGGCAGCGATGGGCGGGGCTACACGGCCGTCGCCGGCGTGGTGCGGGCCAGTCACGCGATCGATATCACGCGCCGCCCGCTCGACCCGCTCGACCTGCGGGGGCCGTTCCTGTTCCTGCGCGACGCGGGCGGGCTCGCGCAGGGCGCCGGCGTCGGCCATCACGACACCTGGAGCCTGGGGTTCCAACCGATGCGGCGGGCCGGTCCGGATTACGCCGTCGGCCAGCCCGACCCGGCCACGATCCTGATGCGCAACAGCGTGTCGGGGATCCTGGCCGAGGCGCGGGTCAGCCTCGCCGAGGCTGCACCGCTCGAATACACCCGGCTGGTGCTGACCAACCTCGGCGACGGCCCGCGCCGCATCGAGGTGACGAGCTACCGCGAACTGGCCGTCCACGAGATCGGTGCCTACCTGCGCGACCCCGATTTCAACGCCATGCACGTCGAGAGCTGGTTCGTCGCGTCCCTCGATGCCGTGCTGGCCCGCAACCGGCTGCTGCGCGATCCCGCCACCCACCGCATGTCGCACGAAACCTGCTTTCACGCGGCCTCCCTCGGCGCTGGTGCACGGCTGGTCGGCTACGACGATTCCCGCTCGCGGTTCATCGGCCCGGGCGGTCTCAGGGATCCGCGCGGCCTCGGATCCGAGACGCGGCGTGCGCCCGACGACGAGGGCTCGCTCTATACCTTCGACCCGGCCGCGAGCCTCACGGTGTCGGTC
>CAXUCF010000194.1:0-6584 GCA_964249275.1 uncultured Lichenihabitans sp. | reverse complement strand
GCGCGCGGCATCGCGCACGAATTCGGCCGGCCGGCCCCCGCCGAGGCCGGGTTCCGCGCCATGCTGCGCCGCAAGCGCGCCATCGCGCCCGGGCCCGTGCCGCCGGCCGCGACCTGGCCGTTCCGCTTCGCCACCGACACGAGGCTTGAACTGACGCCCGCCACGCCGCGGCCTTGGGCTCACGTGCTGGCCAACCCGACCGGTTTCGGCACCGTGCTGTCGAACGAGGGCGAGATCCATACGTTCAAGGGCAACGAGCGCCAGAACGCGCTGACGCCCTACCGCTTCGAATCCGGTGCCACGCTGCTGCCGGGCCAGGTGATCTACGTGGTCGATCTCGCCACCAGGGAGGCCGACGCGGCCGGCTTCGTGCCGTTCCGGCGCGCCGACGCCGTCCACGGCGTGGAATATCGGCTCGGTGCCGCCACGTTCCGCAACAGGCGGCGCGACCTCGAGATCGAACTCACGGTCTTCGTCTTCACGGACGCTCCGGCCGACGTCCGCATCCTCAAGCTGCACAATCACGGCAAGGCCCCGAAGCGCTACCGCGTGGTGCCCTACTTCGAGATGGCGCTGGCCGAAAGTCCCGGCGACAGCCTGGGCATCCTGGACGCGGTCCGCGACCAGGGCACGGAAGCGCTGCTGTTCAACAACCCCCACAACGACTTCCAGGGCGGCTGGGCCTTCGTGGCCACGAGCCTCACGGCGGCCGTGACCGAGACCGTGCGGACGCGGTTCCTGGGCTCGCCGGGCCGGGACCTGACCGACCCCGTGATGGTCGAGACCGGCCGGCCCGACGCCTTGCAGGAGGACGACGGCCGCCGTGTCGCAGCCTTCGCGGGCGAGGTCGAGGTGCCGGCGGGTGCCGCGGTCGAGATCGTGGTCGTGATGGGCCAGTTCGCGAAGAAGCGCGAGGCGCTCACGGCGGCGTCGCACTTGCGCGACCCCGCGGCAGCCCGCGCCGCCCTGAAGGCCACCGAAGCCTGGTGGGCCGAACGCATCGGTGCGGTGCGGGTCGAGAGCAACGATCCGGGTTTCGACCGCCTGGTCAACCACTGGCTGCCCTACCAGGTGCTGGCGTCGCGCCTGTGGGGCCGCACGGGGCCGAACCAGCGCGGCGGTGCCTTCGGGTTCCGCGACCAGTTGCAGGACGTGCTGCCGTTCCTGTTCTTCGATCCCAGCCTGACGCGGCGGCAGATCGTCATCCATGCCGGCGTGCAGTTCCCGGAGGGTGACGTCTTCAAGTGGTGGCACCTCGCCACCGACGGCCGGGTGGGCCTCGGCCAGCGCACCAAGGCGTCGGACCCGCACTTGTGGTTGCCTTACGTGTTGACCCGCTACCTCGACGCCACGGGGGACTGGTCGGTGCTCGACGAACAGCAGCCCTACCTCGAAGGCGCTGCCGTGCCGGCTCATGCCGGCGACCTCATGCTGGCGCCGCGGCTGTCGCGCGAGACGGGCGACGTCTACGACCATTGCCGCCGCGCCATCCGCTACACCATGGACCGCATGGGCGCCCACGGCCTGCCGCTGATCGGCACGGGGGACTGGAACGACGGCATCGACGCGGCCGGGCCGGGGGGCAGGGGCGAAGGCACCTGGCTCGCCTGCTTCTTCTTCGATATCGTGACGCGCTTCGCTGCGGTGGCGGACCGCCGCGAAGGTCCGAAGGAGGGCGACCGCTACCGGGCCGAGGCGGCGCGCTTGGCGAACGCCATCGACGGCGTGTGGACCGGCGACCATTACGTGTTCGACTTCGTCGACGACGGCCGTCCGCTCGACCCGCCCTCGGTCATGGCGGCCGCCTGGCCGGTGCTGAGCGGCGCAGCACCGCTCGACAAGGGCCGCCGGGCGCTCGAACACGGGTTGGCGGCCCTGGAACGGCCGAACCGCATCCTGCTCGTGACGCCGCCCTTCGACGAGCATTCCGACCCCTATCCGGGCCGTATCGCCGACTACCCGCCCGGTGTGCGCGAGAATGGCGGCCAGTATTCGCACGGGGCATCCTGGACGGTCGACGCCTATGTGGCGATCGCGGACCGGTGCCGCGCCGAGGGCGACATGGCCGGTGCCAGGGCCGCCAAGGCGCGCGCCTTCGCGTGCTGGCGCGCGATCTCGCCGCTCGGCAAGACCGAGGGCGAGGCCCTCGGCGTCTACGGCCTGGCGCCGCACCAGCAGCCCGCCGACATCTACGACGGTGAAAGTTATGGCGGCCGCGGCGGCTGGAGCTGGTACACGGGCTCGGCCGCCCGCATGCTGTCGGCCGCCTACGCGATCCTGGGCCTGACGATCCGGGACAACCAGATCGCGATCCCGGCGGACCTCCTGGAGCCGAAAGGCGATCTCCGGGTCAAGCGCATCTGGATCAAGGGGCAGATGCGCGACGCAGCCGAGGCGCGGGCAGAGGAGGTCGAGGTGGTGTAGGACGCCGGTCGCAATGCGTGTCATCCAACTCGCCACCCTGCGGCGGAGCGGAGCAGCCGGCCTCTGCGAGGGTCGGCCCATACCCCGCGATGATGGTGGCGTGCGCGAGCGGAGGCGATCATCCTTCACCCGATGGCCCGGTCCGGGATTCCGGTCAGGGTTGAAACGCGTGTCCAGCCGTGGTTAGACGCGTCACGCTTGCGACCCGAGGTCCAGTTTGCCGCGATTCCTCGACCGTGCCTGGAAGCGGATCGGCACCAACCTCGTCCTCGCTCCGCCGCGAGGCCTGCAGTCACCACCGTCCGCAGTTGACGTGCGACCTGGGGGCGAGGCGCTTCCGGCAGATTTCGATGCGCTCCACTATATTGCGCTCAACCCGGACCTCGCGGTGCTCGGGGACGACCCGCTGCAGGCCGAGGCACACTATCTCGCTTATGGACGGTCGGAGGGTCGGGCCTACAGGTTCGATACCGATGAATACGGGCAGTTCCCGGCTGACTTCGATGCCGAAATCTACATCGACGCGAACGCCGACCTGGAGCCCCTGCGCGGCAAGGTGTTCGAAGCCGGTCTGCACTATCTCACCCTGGGGCGGAGCGAAGGACGGTCCTACAAATTCGCATCGCGGCCGGGCCAGGCGTCGGTCCCGACCATCGCGGCGCGCGTGCCGCCCTGCGACTGGACCGCCGTGTTCAAACCCGGGGACTTCCGCGCGCTCAGGCCCGATCTCGCCGGAACCATCGAGACGCGCGAGCAGTCGGTCGCGGCCTTCCTGGAGCGTGGCATCGACGCGGTGGCACCCTTGGCCTTCGAGGTCGAATTCGATCCGTCCTTCTACGGGGCCCGATATCCCGAGGCGGCCGGCCTCGCGCCCGCCGAGGCCTATCGGCAGTGGCTGTTCGAGGGGATCAAGCTCGGGCACCCAGGCTCGGAACGGAAGGCGGTGGGCAACCTCCTGGGCTTGTCCGACTACCCACAATCGTTCGACTGGGAGAGTTACACCGCGACGCTGTCGCGCCCTGACCGCGATCCTTGGACGAGGATCCGCGCGCTCGAACATCTCGTCGAGTACGGCTTGGAGCCGATCGCCGACATTCCCCTGAAAGGCCCCGGCGCTTCCTTTCTCCTGGCGATCTCGAACATGCTTTGGGAGCGCAAACGCCGGAGGCCTGCGCTGCAAGCCCTCGAAAGGGCTTTGGCGATGGAGCCGGCCAATGGCGCGCTCCACCATGCCGTGGCCGCTCGCTACAGCGAGATCGAGGATTGGGACGCGGCGGAGCAGCATGAGCGGGCTGCTCTCCGGCTTGGTCAGGACTCCGTCTGGGTCTACTGCAGCCTGATCGACCTCGCGGCGCGGCGGGAGAACTTCGAGGAGGCCTACGGGCTTCTCGCGCAGTCCAAAGGTGGCTGCTCCGGCTTTCGGCCCTGGCGGGAGGCCCTCCAAGACACCATCGATCGCGACTTCGCCGATGCTGCCGAACGCGCCTGGGCGCTCTACCGAGACAGCAGGCGCCGGGACGCCGACGCCTCGATGGAAGGCACGTTGACGCGTCTCACAGAGGCGATCCGGACGTTGGACGACCTCCCCGGCTTCGTCGGACCCACGATGGACGGGCACGTCGTGCTGTTCGCCAATCATGCACTGCCGCAGTGCCGGCACTACCGCATCGAGCAGCGTTGCGAGCAACTCGACCTTTTGGGCCTGTCCTACCGCCTGTTCGGCAGCGAGCAGGCCGAGGCGGCCCGGGAGGCCCTCGTCGGGGCGCGGGCGCTGATCGTGTACCGCGAGCCGGCCTTCCCGGCCACCATCAAGCTCCTGGTCCACGCGAGGGCGGCAGGGGTGCCGACCTTCTACGACATCGACGACCTGATCTTCGATCCCGGCCATTACCCGGACGCTTTCGAGGTTTACGAGAAGCAGATCCCTGTCGAGGACTATGTCGGGCTCTTGTACGGGACGCCGCTGATCCGCTTCGCCATCACCTTGTGCGATGCCGGGATCGCATCCACGACGGCGCTGGCCCGCCACGTCGCGCCGCTGACGAGGGGCCACCGATGCCACGTGGTCCCGAACGGCCTCGACAGCCGCAACCAGCGCTTCCTCGATGCCGCCCCGCAGGCACCGCGAACCGCCGACGACGAGGTCTTCATCTTCTATGGGTCCGGCTCCAAGGCCCATAATCGGAACTTCAACGAGACGGTGGGGCCCGCGCTCGTGGCCCTGCTGGCCGCGCGCCCCTTGGTGAGGATCGTGGTGATGGGCTACCTCGACCTCGATCGCGCCTTCGAGCCTTTCGCCGACCGTATCCTGCGGTTCCGCTTCAGCAGCGACCTCGCGGCCTATTGGGCGCTGCTGTCGGAGGTCGACGTGAACCTCGCGGTCCTGGTTCCGGGCGAGATGAACGATTGCAAGAGCGAGATCAAATGGCTCGAGGCGGCCGTGTCCCGCGTGCCGTCGGTGGTCAGCGCGAGCGCCCGCTACCGGGAGGTGGTGCGCGACGGCGTCGATGCCGTGCTGGCGCAGTCGCCCGCCGAATGGCGGCAAGCCCTGTTCCGCCTCGTCGACGACCCGGACCTGCGGCGCCGGATGGGCGCACGAGCGCGCGAGCGCGCCCTGTCCGACTATTCGCTCGCCGCCACGGCGGCCCGGCTCGGCGAAGCCCTGGACGATGCGGCGCCCATGATGGCCGGACCACGCCGGCGCACCCGCGTCCTCGTCACCCACGTGCTGTTTCCGCCGCAGACGTCGGGCGGGGCGACCCGGGTGGTGCGTGACAATGTCGACGACCTCCTCGACCGGTATGGCGCCGAATTCGAGCTGGCCGTGTTCACGACCGATTTCGACGCGCCCCCCCCTTCCTCCCGCATCGGTTCCTACCGGGGGATCCCGGTATTCCGATGCTCCCGCAATACGTCGCTGGAATTCGAGTATCGGGACGACGGTGCCGCCGAGCATTTCAAGGCCGTGTTGCGGAGCTGGAAGCCGGACCTCGTCCAGTTCCACTGCATCCAGTTCCTGACCGGCTCGGTCGTCGAAGCCTGCCGGCAGGCGCGGGTCCCTTACGTCGTCATGCTCCATGACGCGTGGTGGATCTCGCCTCACCAGTTCCTCGTCGATGACGACATGCTGCTGCGGCTCCCGGCCGCGCGGGCCCTCTCCGAACCGCCGCGCGAGCCTTTGGCGGCGCGCCCCGCGCAACCGAAGCAACTCCGCCGGCTCGCGCGGGAAACGGGGCTCGACGATCCGACGGCTCTGCCACCCCCACGCGACCCGGAGCAGTCGTCGCCGCGCCTTGCCGGTCTCGAGCCCCGTCTCGCGGCGGTCGACCGCAAGCGGTTCCTCGCCGACCAACTCGCGGGAGCCGCGGCCGTCACGGCGGTCTCGGAAAGCTTCGCCGCCATCTATCGCGCGGCCGGTGTCCCGACCGTCCGCACCATGGCGAACGGACTCTCGCCCGCGTTCCTGGGGAGGACCGAACGACCTCGGCGGTCAGGCGCCGACCGGGTCCGCATCGGGCATATCGGCGGCAGGTCCCGCCACAAGGGCGCCCATCTCCTGGAGATCGCCCTAAAGGCACGGGGCTTTCACAATCTCGAAGCCGTTGTCGTCGACCATGCCGAGCCGGCGGGCTTCGAGCACCGCCTCACCTGGGGCACGACGCCCGTGCTGTTCCGCGGCGGCGTGGATCAGGACCGGATGGCCGACCTCTACGGGAGCCTCGACGTGCTCGTGGCCCCCTCGATCTGGCCGGAAAGCTACGGCCTCGTGTCCCGCGAAGCCCTGGCGATGGGACTCTGGGTGGTGGTCAGCGATCTCGGCGCCATCGGCGAGGACGTGGTGGCGGGCGAGAACGGCTACGTGATCGACGTGAAAGACGCGCGCGCCCTGACCGAGGTGCTGCAACGGATCGATGCGGATCCGGACACCTACCGCCGATCGCCCGCCCTGCCGTTCTTCCCCAGGATGGCGTCGGAACAGACCGACGAACTCGCATCGCTCTACCGGGAAGTCGCGCAACACGTCGATGGCCGATGACCCCTCGTCCGGCTTCGGCATACGCGCCTATGCCCTCGATCCTGAGCATGCAAAGGCACTTTGGCTCACGAGCGAGGACATGGTTGGCGAGCGCTTCTGATCCATGACGCGCCTAGCCCGGAGC
>CAXUCF010000193.1:7742-9555 GCA_964249275.1 uncultured Lichenihabitans sp. | reverse complement strand
CGTGAGGGCGGTGAGGGACGTCGACCTCGATGTGGCAGCCGGCGAGGTCCTGGGCCTCGTGGGGGAATCGGGCTCCGGCAAGAGCGTCACGCTGCGCTCGCTCACCCGGCTCGTGCGGCCGCCGACCCGGGTCGAGGGCCGGGTGCTGTGGGGCGGGCGCGACCTCCTGGCCTTGTCCGAGCGCGACTTGCGGCGCGTGCGCGGCCGCGAGGTCGCCATGATCTTCCAGGAACCCATGACGGCGTTGAATCCCGTGCTGACGGTGGGGCGGCAGATCGAGGAGGGCCTGGAGGCCCATACCGAACTCGACGCCCGCGGCCGCCGCGCCCGCGCGGTCGAACTGCTCGACCTCGTCGGCATTCCGGCCCCGGCGGCCCGCCTCGCCGATCATCCGCACCAGTTCTCGGGCGGCATGCGGCAGCGCGCCATGATCGCCATCGCGCTCGCGGGCGAGCCGCGGCTCTTGCTGGCCGACGAGCCCACCACCGCGCTCGACGTCACGATCCAGGACCAGATCCTGCGGCTGATCCTCGGGTTGCGCGACCGTCTCGGCATGAGCGTGGTCCTGGTCACGCACGACCTCGGCGTCGTGGCCCAGACCTGCGAGCGCGTCGCCGTCATGTATGCGGGCCGCATCGTCGAGAGCGGCCCCGTGGCGGCGCTGTTCGCCCGGCCCCGCCATCCCTATACGCGCGGCCTGCTCGGCTCGGTGCCGCGGGGCGGCACCGAGCGGCGCCCGCTCCTGTCCATCGAGGGCACGCCACCGAGCCTCGCCGACATGCCGACGGGTTGCTCGTTCCATCCCCGCTGCACGTTCCGGACCGAACTCTGCCGGCGCGAGAGGCCGCCGCTGGAACCGGTCGCGCCCGACCGGCTCGCGGCCTGCTGGCACCACGAGTCCGTGGCGGCCGCGGAGGCGGCTACGTGATCGAGGCCCCCATCCTGTCGATCGAGGACGTCGTGGTGCGGTTCCCCGTGGCCCGCACTATCCTGGACAGGCTGGCGGGGCGGCCGGAGCGCGCCGTGCACGCGCTGAACGCGGTGCGGCTGGAGGTTCGGCGCGGCGAAACCCTGGGCATCGTCGGCGAGTCGGGCTGCGGGAAGTCGACCCTGGCCCGGACCGTGGTGCGGCTGATCGACCCCGACGACGGCCGTGTCCGCTTCGAGGGCGAGGACATCCGGGCGCTCGCGGGTGCCGAGCGGCGGCGCTTCAATCGCCGCGTCCAGATGGTGTTCCAGGACCCCTATGGTTCGCTCAACCCCCGCATGACGGTGCGCCGGGTGCTGTCCGAGGCCCTCACGGTGCATCGCATGCGCCCTCCGGCCGAGATCCCGGCCCGCATCGCGGAACTCGTCGACCTCGTGCGCCTGCCGGCCGACAGCGCCGACCGCCTGCCGCACCAGTTCTCGGGCGGGCAGCGCCAGCGCATCGGCATCGCCCGGGCATTGGCGGTCGAGCCCGAGGTGCTGGTAGCCGACGAACTCGTGTCGTCGCTCGACGTCTCGGTCCAGGCCCAGGTGGTGAACCTGCTGCTCGAACTGCAGGACCGGCTGCGCCTGACCGTGCTGTTCGTGGCCCACGACTTGCGGCTGGTCCGCCACATCTCGCACCGGGTCGTCGTCATGTATCTCGGCTCGGTGATGGAGGTGGGCGACACCGAGGCCCTGTTCTCGTCCCCGCGCCACCCCTATACGCGCGCGCTGCTCGATGCAGCGCCTGACCTCGTACCCGGTCGCCGAACCGCCGCGGCCGAGGTCCGGGGCGAACTGCCGAGCCCGCTCGCATTGCCCCGGGGCTGCCCCTTCCACACCC
>CAXUCF010000193.1:0-7732 GCA_964249275.1 uncultured Lichenihabitans sp. | reverse complement strand
GCGCCCACCGCTTCGAGCGCTGCCGCACCGAGCGGCCGATCCTGACGCCGGGGGGCCCGGGCGGGCGCGCCGCCTGCCACCTGACCGACTTCGGCGCGCCGGCCTGACCGCGTCGGATTGGTCGGCCCGCTTCTCCCACAGGATCGGAACAGTCCATGCCCCGACACCACGATATCCCGGTCACGCCCGACACCATGGTGTGGGGCACGTTCGACAGCGCCGCCATGCCGGTGCTGCGGATCGCCTCGGGCGACACCGTCACGCTGGGATCGTTTCCGGCGGGCGGCAAGGAGGCCCTGCCGCCCGACCTGAGGTTGGTGCCGGCCGGCTATCTCCAGGCGCTCGCCACCATGGTCCGGGGGCTCGGGCCGCATTTCATGACTGGCCCGGTGCACGTCGAGGGGGCGGAGCCGGGCGATACCCTGCAGGTCGACATCCTTGACGTCGCCGTCAGCCAGGACTGGGGATTCGTGGCGATTTTGCCGCTGCTCGGTACGCTGCCCGACGAGTTCACCGACTACGAGACCATCCACCCGGCCATCGACCACCGACGCCAAGTCTGCATCATGCCGTGGGGCGCCGAGATCCCGCTCGCGCCGTTTTTCGGCATCATGGGAGTGGCGCCGCCGCCCGCCTGGGGCCGGGTCGGCTCGGCCGTGCCGCGCGCCTTCGGCGGCAACATGGACAACAAGGAACTGAAGCCCGGCACGACCCTGTACCTGCCGGTCTTCAACGCGGGCGCGCTGTTCTATGCGGGCGACGGCCACGGCGTGCAGGGCGACGGCGAAGTCTGCATCACGGCGCTCGAGACGGGCGTCACCGGCACGTTCCGCCTGACGGTCCGCAAGGACATGGCGATCAAGCGTCCTTTCGCGGAAACCGCGACCCACCTGATCTCGATCGGGCTCGACGAGGACCTCGACGACGCCGCCAAGCAGGCCGTGCGCGAGATGGTGGACCACCTTGGCCGGCGCACGGCGCTCAACCGCAACCAGGCCTATATGCTGTGCTCGCTCGCGGGCGACCTCAGGATCACGCAGCTCGTCGACGGCAACAAGGGCGCCCACATGCTGCTGCCGAAGGCGCTGCTGTGACGGGCGCCTTCGTCCGCGAAGACCGGCAGGCGCGGGAATGAGCGGCCGCCTCTTCCGCGTCGAAGAGATCGCGGCGGCGGAAGCCGTCATGGGGGTGCGCTACACCGAGGCCGAGCGCGCCCTGATGGCCGACAACCTCCAGGCCCAGATCGATCTGGCGGTACGGCGCCGTGCCGTGCCGCTGCCGCACGATCTCGCGCCCGCGACGCGCTTCGATCCCCGCCTGCCGGGCTTCGCCATGCCGGCGGCCGCGCCGTTCAGACCCACCGCCATCGCGCCCGGTCGGCTCCCCGACCACGAGGAGGACATTGCCTTCGCGCCCGTCGGCCGGCTCGCCGGCTGGATCGCCGGCCGCGCCCTCACGGCCGAGCGCCTCGCGATCCTCTATCTCGACCGCATCGCGCGGCTGGGTCCCAAGCTCGAATGCATCGCGCTCGCCACGCCGGATCTCGCGCTGGCCCAGGCTCGGCGGGCCGACGCACTGCTGGCCGCGGGCACCTATCTCGGGCCGCTGCACGGCATCCCCTACGGCTGCAAGGACCTGCTCGACACGGCCGGCATCACCACGGGCTGGGGAGCCGAGCCCTACGCCGACCGGGTACCGCCCACCGACGCCACCGTGGTGCGGCGCCTCGCCGACGCCGGCGCCGTGCTGGTGGCCAAGATGACGGTAGGCGCGCTGGCCTATGGCGATATCTGGCACCGCGGCGTCACCCGCAACCCGTGGAACCCGCTCGAAGGATCGAGCGGCTCCTCGGCGGGTTCGGGCTCGGCCACGGCGGCGGGGCTCGTGGGTTTCGCCATCGGCACGGAGACGCTGGGCTCCATCGTATCGCCCGCCATGCGTTGCGGGACGGCGGGCCTGCGCCCGACCTTCGGCCGCGTGCCGCGCACCGGCGCCATGCCGCTCTGCTGGTCGCTCGACAAGATCGGCCCCATGTGCCGCAGCGTCGCCGACACCGCGCTGGTGCTCGACGCCCTCAACGGCGTCGACAGCGCCGACCCGTCGAGCATCGACGCCTCCTTCGGCTACGACGCGGCGGCCCCGGTGGCGGGGCTGCGCCTCGGCTGGTTCCCGGCCGACATGGAGGCGGATGGCGCCGACCCGCTCGACCGCGCGGCGCTCGACCATGCCCGCGCCCTCGGACTGGACCTCGTCGAACTCGACCGCCCCGACCTGCCCTACGACGCGCTCATGACGGTGCTCTACGCCGAGGCGGCGGCCTCGTTCGAGCGGCTCACCCTCGACGACGAGGACGATCGCCTCACCTGGCAGACGGCAGGCGCCTGGCCCAACAGCTTCCGCAAGGCGCGGTTCCTGTCGGCCGTCGACCTCGTAGGGGTTGATCGCCTGCGCC
Source organism: uncultured Lichenihabitans sp. (assembly GCA_964249275.1). Lineage (GTDB taxonomy): Bacteria > Pseudomonadota > Alphaproteobacteria > Rhizobiales > Beijerinckiaceae > Lichenihabitans. The sequence continues at coordinate 5,280 of CAXUCF010000193.1, read as the reverse complement.
GCCGCGTGATGCTGGACATGGATGCGGTCTTCGGCCGTGTGGACGCCATCCTGGGTCCCTGTTTTGCCGGCCCCATGCTGACCATCACGAATTTCACCGGACACCCGTGCCTCGCCGTGCGGGCCGGTTTCCGGTCGACGCGGACGCGCCTTCGCGTGGCGCTGTCGGATGGACGGCGCGAGCGCCCCTCCGACGAAGGCCCCGAGTTCCGGGTGCCGCATGCCGTCAGCCTTTACGGTCGGCTCTTCGACGAGGGTACGATCCTGCGCATCGGGGCGGCGCTCGAGGCGCGGCTCGGCGTGGCGGAGGAGCGGCCGCCGATCGACGGCTGAAGGCGTCTTGGCCGACCGGAACGATGGCTCGGATCGGCCGTGCTTCTGCGGCACGGATCGAGGGCGTCTCCGCCAGCAGGACGCGAGGCTGCAAAGGCGATTTACTCGCACGGCAGGGTCGCATAGCGTCCCTACCGAAGCCCGTCGACAAGGGCCGAGCCGGGAAGGGAATCACACCATGCCCAAGCTGCGACTGCTTTATGCGGCCACCGCCGCCGTCATGCCCTTCGCGGCCCAGGCCGCCGAGCCCATCAGGATCGGGGTGATCGCCGAGAATTCTTCGATCAGCGGCATCGCCATCCCCAACGCGGCCCAGATCGCCGCCGACGAGATCAACGCGGCTGGCGGGATGGACGGCCGCAAGATCGAGATCGTGGCCTACGACGATCACAATTCCGCCGCGGACGCGGTGCGGGCGCTCCAGCGCCTGTCCTCGCAGGACAAGGCGCAGGCCGTGATCGCCACCTATACGAGCGAGGTCGCGCTGGCGCTCGAACCCTGGGCCGGGCGGCTGAAGCTCCCCACCATCACGCCAGGCGCCGCCAGCGACGAAATCACCAAGCGGGTCCACGACAATTACGGCCAGCTCAAATACTTCTTCCAGGGCTATCTCGCGTCCTCCTTCCTGGCGCAGGCGGTCTGCGATGCTGCCAAGGATCTCCTCGTCGACAGCAAGCTGCACCTGGAAACGGCGGCGATCTTCAGCGAGGACGCGGCCTGGACCGGCCCGCTCGATGCCGGTTACGCCTCGTGCCTGCCGCAGATCGGACTCAAGGTCGTCGACACCATCCGCATGTCGCCCGATACCACGGATTTCACGCCGATCTACAACGGCCTCGAGGCCAAGAAGCCCGACGTGCTGATCACCGGCATCAGCCATGTGGGCGTGCAGCCGACCGTCCAGTGGGCCAACCAGCAGGTCCCGATCCCCATGTTCGGGGTCTCCTCGCAGGCGACCTCGACGACCTTCTGGAAGGATACCAACGGCGCCACCGACGGCGTGGTGCTGCAGAACATGGCCGTCGAATCCGTGGCCACCACGCCGAAGACCATCCCGTTCGCGCAGAGCTACATCAAGCGCTACGGCATTTCCCCGGCCTATCCCGGTTACGGGGCCTATGACGCCGTCTATTACATCGCGGACGCCATCCATCGTGCCGGAAGCGACGACCCCGACAAGCTCGTCGCGGCGCTGGAGACGACCGAATGGCACGGCACCGTCGGCACCATGAAGTTCTTTGGCAAGGAGGACAGCCACACGCATGGCCTCGTCTATGGGCCGTCGACCGTCAGCGGCCTCTTCGTCCAGTGGCAGAACGGCAAGCAGGTGGCGATCTGGCCCAAGACGGTGGCCGGGGACAGCAAGCTCGTGTTCCCGTCCTTCATCAAGCTAACCCCGTGATCCTGGCGGCCGCCGCCGGCTTCACGCCAGCTTCGTGTCCAGACAGGGCGCCGCCGTGCTGACGCTGCAGATCGTGATCGACGGCTTCGCCATCAGCGCGCTCTACGGGTTGGGCGCGGTCGGCTTCACCTTGATTTTCGGCGTATCCGGCGTGCTCAACCTGTCGCATGGCGGCATCATGGTGACGGCCGCCACGGTCGCCTGGTGGGCGGCCGAGCGGGCCGGCGCTTATGGGGGCGCCCTCGCCGGACTGCTCAGCGCCATGGTGCTGGCCTTCGTGACCTATTTCGCGGTGGTGCGGCCGATCCAGCGCTCCCGCTCGATCCCGCCCGAGGAGACGGAGATCTTCGTGCTGACCGGCACGCTGCTCTGGGGCATCATGATCCAGGTGGCGGTCGGCTATCTCGCGACCACGAGCCCCCACACCGTCCGGCCGCTGATCGCCGGCGTGACCGAGGTCGCCGGCGTCCGCACCCCGACCAACGAGATCCTGACGGCCGTCCTGTGCTGGGCCGCGATCGGGGGCTTATGGCTGCTGATCGAGCGCACCCGCGCCGGCAAGTCGCTGCTCGCAGCTTCCATTAACCCGCGCGGACTGACGCTGCTGGGTTTCGAACTCGGCCGGGTCCACCTCCTGGTCTGGGCCATTTACGGGGTGCTGGTCGGGGTCGCGGGCGTGCTGCTCGGCTCGTTCCTGGGCGCCTCGTCCGACAATGTCGGCACGCTGACGGCCAGCGCCTTCTCGATCGTGGTGCTGGGCGGGCTCGGCAGCGTGCCCGGCTCGCTGCTCGCCGCCTATTGCATCGGCTATCTCGAGACCATCACGGCCTACATGGTCTCGCCCGCGCTGCGGAACATTCCGGCGCTGATCCTGCTGGTCGCGGTCGTCTACGTCCGGCCGCAAGGCCTCCTGGGGCGACGTTGACATGGCCGGGCTCCTGCGCTCGCGGCTGTTCTGGGGGAGCCTGGCGTTCCTGGTTCTGGCGGCGCTGCTGCCGCTGGCGGCGAGCTCCTACCAGATCGGCGTACTGATCCCGGCCTTCTACTTCGCCGTCTTCGCCATGGCGTGGGACCTGTTGTTCGGCTTCGCCGGGGAGGTCAATTTCGGCCCTACCTTCCTGGTCGGACTCGGCGCCTACGGGGCCGGCATCTGCAACGCGCAGTTCGGCTTCGGCATCCCGGTCTGTGTCGCTTTCGGCACCGCACTGGCGGTGGCGGGCGGGGTCCTGCTGGCTCTGCCGGCGCTGCGGCTGTCGGGGCCGTATTTCGGCCTCATGACGCTCGTGGCGGTGCTCCTGCTCCAGCAGATGGTGACGGTGTTCGCGGCGCTGAGCGGCGGCGAGATCGGCCTGTCGCTGCCCGACGTGCTGTCGGTCGACGATCACGCCAACTACTATTATGCGCTCGGCTTCCTGGCGATCAGCGGCGCCGTGCTGTTCGGCCTGTCGCGCTCTTCGGCCGGGCTCATCCTCCAGGCTTGCGGCCAGGATCCGGTGGAGGCGGGAGCGCTCGGCTTCAACGTCGCCAAGCACAAGCTCGCGGCCTTCTGCGTGTCGGCCTTCTTCTCCGGCCTCGCAGGCGCCCTGCTGGTCTTCTACTACGGCACCGCCTCCCCGGGCACGTTCATCGACCTCGCGGTCGGCGTGCAGGTGATCATCGCGGCGGTGCTGGGCGGTCGTCGCACGATCGTCGGCGCGGTGCTGGGCGCCATCTTCCTGGTGGTGGCGGGCGAAGTGCTGCGGCCGCTGGGGCAGTTGTCCACCTTCGTGGTCTCCGGCTTCGCGCTGGTCGTCATCTTGCTGGTCCCGGCCGGGTTCCTCGGCACGCTGCTGTACCGTCGGGGGAGCGCATGACGATCGAGCTGACCCGGGCCGACACCGCCGGCGCGGGCCCGGGTTCCCGGCCATCCGGCACCGCGCCTGCCGGCGCGCTGCTCGAAGTGTCCGGCCTCAAGAAGCGCTTCGGCGGGCTCGTCGCCGTGAAGGACATGGGGTTCGCGATCCGCGCCGGCGAGATCCTCGGCCTGATCGGCCCCAACGGGTCCGGCAAGTCCACCGTCATGAAGCTCATCATGGGGATCGAGCGGCCGAACGCCGGCAGCGTGAAGGTCGATGGGGTGGACGTCGCGGGCTGGCCCAGCCATCGCATCGCCCGGCACGGCGTCGGGCTCGTGTTCCAGCACTCGCGCCCCCTGCACCGGCAGACGGTTGGCGAGAACATCAAGCTCGCCCTGTTGCCGGATTCGCTGCTGAAGCTGATCGCCGACCCGCATGTCGACCGGCGCGCCCGCACCATCGCCGAGCGGGTCGGGCTCGGCGCCGTCTACGATCGGCGCCCCGCCACGCTGCCCTTCGCGGACCTGCGCCGGCTGGAACTCGCCAAGGCGATCGCCCGCGATCCCAAGGTGGTGCTGGTGGACGAGCCTTTCGCCGGGCTCACGTCGGGCGAGGTCGGCGCCTTCTCGGAGCTGATCGCCTCGTTCCGGGCCGAGGGCAAGGCCGTGCTGCTCGTCGACCACAACGTCAAGGGCGTCGCGGCGCTGGTCGACCGGGCAGTGGCCATGTATCTCGGCGCCTTCGTGGCCGAGGGAACGGCCGCGGAGGTCATGGCCGATCCCACGGTGCGCTCGGTCTATCTCGGCGGTGCCATCGAGGCGGCCGCGCGGCGCGAGGTCGCGGTCGAGGCCGGTCCGGCGCTGCTCGATGTCCGCGACCTGTCGGTGTTCTACGGCAAGGCCCAGGCGCTCGACCGGGTCGGCATCCACGTCGGGGAAGGGGAGTTCGTGTCGCTCGTCGGCCTCAACGGCGCCGGCAAGACGACATTGTTCAACGCCGTGTCAGGCCTCCTGCCCTACGCCGGCACCGTCACGTTCGGCGGCGAGACGCTGGCCGGGCGGAGCGGCGCCCAGATCGCGCGCGGCGGCATCGTGCAGTGCCCCGAGACCCGCGAGCTGTTCAACACCATGAGCGTGCGCGAGAACCTCGACCTCGGCGGCGCCCATCTCGCGGCCGCCGAGCGCCGACGGCAGCTCGACTGGCTGCTCGACCTGTTCCCCATCCTGCGCTCCCGCGCCACCCAGGCGGCCGGCAAGATGAGCGGCGGCGAGCAGCAGATGCTGGCGATCGCGCGCGCTCTCATGATGAAGCCGCGGCTCCTGATCCTCGACGAGCCGACCCTGGGCCTGGCGCCCGTGATCCTGGAGCAGCTCAGCCGCGCCCTCGAGACGCTGCGCGCCACCACGCCCATCACGGTGCTGCTCGGCGAGCAGAACGTCACCTTCGCGCTGCCGCACGCCGACCGCGTCTACGTGCTGGAGCACGCCCGCATCGTCTGGGAGGGGCCCCCGACGCGCTTCGCCGAGGAGGCAGGCCGCGCCTATCTCTGACCGGGATGGCCCTTCTCCCGCCTGCGGAAGAAGGGCCTGAGCGCAGCGAAGGCGGATGAGGGTCGGTGAGGGGACTCTCGACAGTGGGGGGCCCCTCATCCGACCCTCGCTGACGCGAGGGCCACCTTCTCCCCGCCGGGGCGAAGGGCGATCACCGATGG
>CAXUCF010000192.1:2100-9567 GCA_964249275.1 uncultured Lichenihabitans sp. | reverse complement strand
GCCACAACCGCTATACGGGTTCGGCCCTGACATCCGACCTCGCCTGGCTGCTCGGCGCCGGTTTCGCGCCCCTGGTGGCGCTCGCCGGATACGAGCGGTTCGGGCTATGGGCGGTCTGCGCCTACCTCCTGTCGGGGGCGGTCTGCACGCTCGCGGCTTTGGCCGTCAACAAGAGGCTGGAACTCCGGGACCATTGAGGAATCGATCCACCATGAAGGCGCTGGCGAGCCTCGCCCTGCTGCTCAGGACGCCCTTGCCGTCCCTCGCGCACGAGATATGGGGCAACGGCCTGCCAGTTCCCGACTGGGTCGTCAGGGCCTGCTGCGGGCCGGCCGATGCTCATCGGCTGCGGCCCGATCAGGTGCGTCGGGTCGACGACGGCTACGTCATCGAGGGCTATCCGAGGACGATTCATGACGCCCAGGTTCTCCCCAGCGAAGATGGAGAATACTGGGCCTTCTATTCGGAATACGTCGACGCCGCAGGGGTGACGGGTTTCACCAGCGTCTATTGCTTCTTCGCTCCGACTTCGGGCTGACCGGGCCGTCGAGGCCGGCGACCTCGTCGTCCGGCGCGGCTTGGCTTGCGCCGGGCGCGCCGCCACGATAGGGCTCCCACGGAAATAACCGCTTCGCCTCGTGGGGCCTGTGTCAGAGGTGACGGTCGGTTTCGAGCGGCTGTTTTCGTGGGGACCCATAGTCCCGGCCTGTTCCTTGCGAGGGTCCTTGCCCCCGCCCTTCTCCCCGAAGCCCGTGTCCATGCAGCAGCCCCCGAAGCAGATCCGCCGCGTCGTCCTGGCCTATTCCGGGGGTCTCGACACCTCGATCATCCTGAAATGGCTGCAGACCACCTATGGATGCGAGGTCGTGACGTTCACGGCGGACCTCGGCCAGGGCGAGGAGCTGGAACCGGCGCGGCAGAAGGCGATCCTGCTCGGCATCAGGCCCGAACACATCTTCATCGAGGACCTGCGCGACGAGTTCGTGCGCGACTACGTGTTCCCCATGTTTCGGGCCAACGCCCAATACGAGGGACTCTACCTCCTCGGAACCTCGATCGCGCGCCCGCTCATCGCCAAGAAGCAGATCGAGATCGCACGGAAGGTGGGGGCCGACGCCGTGGCGCACGGCGCCACGGGCAAGGGCAACGATCAGGTCCGCTTCGAACTCGGCTATTACGCACTGGAACCCGACATCACCGTGATCGCGCCTTGGCGCGAATGGGACCTCACCTCCCGCACGGCGCTCCTCGACTTTGCCGAGCAGAACCAGATCCCCATCGCCAAGGACAAGCGCGGGGAAGCGCCCTTTTCGGTCGACGCCAACCTCTTGCACGTCTCGTCCGAGGGCAAGGTCCTGGAGGATCCGGCCCTCGAAGTGCCCGATTACGTCTTCTCCCGCACGGTCAGCCCCGAGGACGCGCCCGACAAGCCGACGACGATCGAGATCGGCTTCGAGCGCGGCGATCCCGTCTCGGTCGACGGGGAGAAGCTCGGGCCTGCGGCGCTGCTGGCCAGGTTGAACGGGCTCGGCCGCGACAACGGCATCGGCCGGCTCGATCTCGTGGAGAACCGCTTCGTCGGCATGAAGTCGCGCGGCATGTACGAGACGCCGGGTGGCACGATCCTTTATTTCGCCCATCGCGGCATCGAGCAACTCACGCTCGACCGGGGCGCGGCCCACCTCAAGGACGAGCTGATGCCGCGCTACGCCGAGCTGATCTACAACGGCTTCTGGTTCTCGCCGGAGCGCGAGCTGCTGCAGGGCCTCATCGACAAGAGCCAGGAGTTCGTCACCGGCGCCGTGCGGGTGAAGCTCTATAAGGGCAGCGCCTCGGTGGTGGGTCGCTCCAGCCCCTACTCGCTCTACGACCAGGACCTCGTCACCTTCGAGGAGGGAGCCGTGGCCTACGATCACCGCGATGCAGCAGGCTTCATCAAGCTCAACGCCCTGCGGCTGCGGACGCTGGCCAAGCGCAACCGCCGCGGCGCGCCGTAATCCGGCCGGGCCGCTGCACAAAGCGGCATCGGCATCGGGCGCCAAGCGTGCTATGGGAGATGCGTGTCGGGCGCCGAGCAGCTCGGCAGCGGGTCTCGCGGGACACCATGCCGATCGCCCACACTCTGGCCGCCTGGCCCGCCGTCCTGAGATCCCGCAATATCCGCCTGTGGTCCGGCATCGTCCTCGGACTCTACCTTCTGGACCATTTCCTGAACGTGGCGCTCGGCCTCGTGTCGGTCGACGCCATGGAGTGGGCCGCTCCCGTGCTGAGCGCGCCGTGGCGCAGCCCTCCCGGCACGGCCCTGCTGCTGGGCGCGCTGCTGGCGCATTTCGGCCTCTCGCTGCGCAGCCTGCACCGGCGCCGCACGCTGGCCATGTCGACCCGAGAGGCCACGCAGCTCGCGCTCGGCCTGCTGTTCCCCTTTCTGCTCGTGTCGCACGTGGTCAGCACGCGGATCGAGCCCGCTCTGACCGGAACCGTCGCAAGTTACGGCGATGTGGTCCGCGCGCTCTGGGTGACGGTTCCATCGAGCGGCGTCCAGCAGGTCATGGCTCTGCTGGTTGGCTGGGCGCACGGCTGTCTCGGCCTGTGGTTCTGGTTGCGCATCAAGCCCTGGTTTCCGGCCTGGACCTGGCTGCTCTACGCCACCGCTTTGCTGGTGCCCATCCTGGCGCTCCTCGGCTTTGCCGAAGCCGGCCGCGAAATCGTGGCCTTCGCCGACGTGACCGCACCCGTGATCCCGGCGCCAAGAGGACCCGTAGCGCCCGACGATATCCGGGCCGCGCTCTATGCGGCCTTGGCGCTGGCCATCGCGGGCGTCCTGGCGGCCCGGACCCTGCGCTGGTGGCGAGGGCGGCACCGGCGCATCCGGGTCGGCTATCCCGACGGACGCAGCGTTTCGGTGCCCCGTGGATTCAGCGTGCTCGAAGCCAGCCGGGTCGCCCAGATCCCGCATGTGTCACTATGCGGCGGCAGCGGCCGGTGTTCCACCTGCCGGGTCCGCGTGATCGAGGGCTTTCACCTCCTGCCGCCCCCCCATGCCCAGGAGCGCAGCACCCTGGCGCGCTCCCGCGCGGCACCCGACATGCGCCTCGCCTGCCAGTTGCGCCCGACGCATGACCTCGTCGTCGTCCCGGTCTTTTCGGTCCCGAAGCCGCGCGCCGCCGGCTTGCCGGTGCGGCGCATGGGCTCGGCCAGCCACGAACGCGAACTCGCGGTGCTGTTCTGCGACCTCCGCGGCTTCACGCGAAGGGCCGAGCAATGGCTGCCCTTCGATACCGTGTTCCTGCTCAATCGCTACTTCGAAATCGTGGGCGAGGCCGTCGAGGGCGCGGGCGGCTACCTCGACAAGTTCATCGGCGACGGAGCGCTGGCCCTGTTCGGCCTCGGCACCCCGCCCGAAGTGGCCTGCCGCCAGGCACTGGCCGCGGCCGCGAGCATCGCGCGCGGCCTCGACGCCATGAATGCCCAATATGCGACCGAGTTGCACGAGCCGCTGCGTATCGCCATCGGGCTCCATACGGGGCCCGCGATCGTGGGCGACATGGGCTATGGCAACGCGATAGGCCTCACGGCGGTGGGCGACGGCATCAACGTGGCGAGCCGCCTCGAAGGCGAGGCCAAGGAGCGCGAGGTTTCGGCCGTCATCTCGACCGCCGTGATGCGCCGGGCGGGGTTCGACACCCGGGCCTGTGCTATCCACAGCATCCAGATAAGGGGCCGCGTGGCGCCCGTCGACGCGGTGCTGGTGCCCGACCTCGCAAGCCTCCTGGATGGAGCCCCGGTCGCGTCGGCAGGTGACCTCCAGGAACGGGTGGCCGGGTGAGGAATGCGCCCGCTGAGCCGGTGCGACCCTCGCCGGCCCTGCCGGTCCACCCCGGGTGATTGACGCCCATCGATCGGCGGAGCACAGGGAAGCCGTCCGCGGCGGCCCGGCGCCATGGAGGCGATCCGAAACCGGAAATCCTGAGGTACGATGAGCGCCGGCAATCCTTTCAATGCGTCACTGCCGCGCCCGCGTTCCGATACCGTCCTTCACGCAGCGATGCCGGGCCCGGTCCAAGCGCGATGGGGTCTTCCGGCCGAAGCGTCGTCCGTGGCACGGACCATGGCGGGGCTGGCCGGCGTCCTGCTGGGCTTCGTGCTTCCGGTGCTGATGGTGGTGGCCAACAAGTCCGCACCTGCCACTCTGGGCGTCGCAGCGCTCCTGGCCAACGCAGCGGCACTCCTGGGCGGCCGCGGCGGCGCGCTTGCCGGCCGCTACCGCGCGCTGCTCCTGTCCCCCACGACCGGCGTGACCGTCGCGGTCCTGCTGATCATGGTCGCGAGCTTCGCCTGGACGGTCGACCGGAGCCTGACGACGCGCGGCCTCGTCGAGGGCCTGCCCGAACTCGTCTTCGCGCTCGGGGCAGCGGCGGCATGGCGGCTCGTCGCGGACAGGCGCGATGCGCGGTGGCTCATGGCCGGAATCCTGGTCGCCAGCCTGCTCACGCTGTTCGAACACCTCGACGGCATGCCGATCCACGCCCTGGTCGGGGCGCGCGGGGAAGCCTGGGACCTGAAGCGCAGCGCCGTCCCGCCGCTCCTCCTGCTTTGGCCCGCGCTCGCCATGTGCTGGCCGCGGCACCGATGGGGAATGTCCACGATGCTGCCGGCCGCGGTTCTGATCGGCATCGCGGCGGCGCATTCGGGCGCCCCGGCGGCCGCGCTGGCGTGCGGCGCCCTGCTGTTCGGCATCGCGCTCGCAGCCCCAAGGCTCGCCCTGGGCCTGATGGCGGCAGGGTTGGCGTTCTTGATCGTCACGGCGCCCTGGACCGGATCGACCCTGTCCCACGTCCTGCCCGCGGAGGCCACCGAGACCTTGCGCGAGGAGCATGCCGAGCACCGGCTGGTGATCTGGAACGCCTTCGAGAAGCGCGGCTTCGATCGTCCCCTGCTGGGCCACGGTTTCGACGCCAGCTTCAAGGTGGCCGAAAGTCCTCGTCCCGGCGGTGCCCCGATACCGGCCGACAGCGCCAGGATCGTCGGCTTCCACCCGCACGACATCCTGTTGCAGTTCTGGGTCGAACTCGGCGTGGTGGGCCTTGCGGCAACGGCCTTCGTGTGCTGCTTCGTGCTGGGGCGGCTCGCGCCCTTGCGCGGTGCATCGCTCGCGGCCCGGCTCGGGCTCTTCGTGGCGGTGATCGGCGTCGGGCTCGTCGGGCTCAGCGCCTGGCAGCCCTGGTGGCTCGCCAGCATCGCGGCAGCCCTGCTATGGTGCGATTTCGCGGAACGCCGTGCGGCCGAATAGGCGGGCGCGAGCGACCCTGCGAGGGAGTTGCCGGGATCACCGGGCAGGACTGGCGACGTCTCCGCCGTACGGAATGATCCGCAGGTGGATTCGCAGGGGAGCATCGGCCTGCTCGCCAGTGAAATGTTCGTCTGGTTACAGTTCTCCCCACTCCTCGCGGCCGGACAAATTCAGAATTGTGCGTATTCTCACTGCATTGTGCGCCGGGCGGAAAAGATCATCAAAAGAACTCAGGACCGCGCTCATCAAAGGTGGTAAGGTGTAACCGCATTGGCCACCGCAACGGGCAGCCAATAGCTGCGAGACGGACCGTGCTCCCGTCAGCACAGGAGCGTTCATTGTTGACCTCAGCACCGGATCTCCACCCGCTCATCCGGAAGCTGGAGAGCATCGTGGACCTGACCGAGGACGAGCGACAGGCCCTCCTGCACACGCCGGTGACGGTGCGGGACCTCAAGGCGGACCAAGACATCGTCCGGGACGGGGATCGGCCATCCCATTGCTGCGTGGTCCTCGAGGGGTTCGCCTTCCGGTACAAGATCGTCGAGGGCGGGAAGCGGCAGATCCTGTCGTTCCACATCCCGGGCGACATCCCTGACCTGCAAAGCCTTCACTGACGACCATGGACCACAGCCTGGCGACGCTCGCTCCGAGCAAGGTCGGGGCGATCACGCACGACGCTGTTCGGAGGCTCATCAGGGTCCAACCACGCATCGGGGACGTCTTGTGGCGCGATACGCTGATCGACGCGGCGGTGTTTCGCGAATGGATGGTCAACATCGGCCAGCGCGAGGCCTATCCGCGCCTGGCACACCTGTTTTGCGAGCTGTTCGTTCGGTTGAAGGCGGTGGGTCTGACGGACCGCCATAGCTACAAGCTACCGCTGACACAGACCGAACTCGGCGACGCGCTCGGGATTTCGACCGTTCATGTGAACCGGACCTTGCAGCAACTCAGAGGCGACGGCCTCATCACCACGAGCGACCGCGGGATCACGATCAAGGACTGGAACCTCCTTGAGGAGGCCGGGCAGTTCGACCCCACTTACCTTCATCTCCACAAGATGGCGGCTTAGGGCTCATGCTCCGTCACTGAAAAACGAAGCGTCAGGACGACCCGTTCACCGTCGTCCCTGACGTTCATGGTCCATTCCTCGCCCCGGAACCTGCCGTCGAGATCGTCCAGGATCTGTCCTGCCATCCGGATCGCTTCGCTGCGCATGGCTTCACGATCCGGCAACTCGGTCCCTTCCGAATCTGGTAAGCTCGTCCCGTCGTGCACGTCGAAGAAGTAGCGCGGCATGGTCGTCAAACCCGGATCCACCTAAGGCGGTTCGGCCAATGCCTTCCGCGTTCGGTTTCGTTGCACCCGCTGTCCGGGTTTCATCGCCCTCCTCGAGAGCTCTATTCGACCTCGGCGCAGGCACGCCGGTTTGCACCCCCGCGGCCGCTCGGCTAACCCGGTCGCGCCGGCGACATCGCGGCATCGGAGCGGCCATGTGCGGCATATCGGGTATCATGATGCGGCACGGCGCCGAGGTCTCGGCCGAGCGTCTGGATGTGATGGGCAATGCGCTTGCGCACCGCGGCCCGGACGGCCACGGCCACTATCTCCGCGGCCCGATCGGCTTCCGCCACGAGCGCCTTGCCATCATCGACCTCGAGACCGGCGATCAGCCGCTGTTCGACGACGCCGACCACGCCCTCGTGGTCAACGGCGAGATCTACAACTACCGCGAGATCAAGGCCGCCATGCCGCAGCCCGCGTGGCGGACGGAGTCGGATTGCGAGCCCCTGCTGGCCCTCTACGCGCGTCGCGGCCTCGATTTCCTCGACGAGGTGCGCGGGATGTTCGCCCTGGCGCTGCACGACCCCGTCCGCAACCGCGTGGTCCTTGCCCGCGATCCCCTCGGCATCAAGCAACTCTACTACGCGGTCGAGCCCGACGGCGTCGTGTTCGCGTCCGAGCCCCAGGCCATCGTGGCGCTGCGGCGGGCGGCGGGCGGCCGCAACGCGGTCCCGATCCGGCCGCAGGCCGCCTACGAATTGCTCCAACTGCAGTTCACCACCGGGCCGGCCACCATCTTCGACGGCATCGCGCGGCTCCTGCCAGGCGAGATCCTGGTGATCGAGGACGGCGCCATCGTCGACCGGCGCCGGCAGCCGGCCGTACTGCCC
>CAXUCF010000192.1:0-2090 GCA_964249275.1 uncultured Lichenihabitans sp. | reverse complement strand
CGTTCGTGTACGTCAGGGTCTCGGGGCGGGCCCCCCCCGCCCCGGCCGCGGCCCTTCCCCCCCCCCGGGGGGCGCCCCCCCCCCCGCGACCGTGCACTCGCGGGCCTCGACCGCGTCGTGGTCGACACCGTGACGCTGCACGAACGCAGCGACGTCCCCTATGGCCTGTTCCTGTCGAGCGGGATCGACAGCTCCGTCCTGCTGACCGCCATGGCGCGGATCGACACCGAGCCCGTGCGGTCCTACACGGCCGCCTTCCCCGAGACCGGCGTACACGACGAGCGCGCAACGGCCGCGGCACTGGCCGCGGCTGCCGGGGCCCGGCACACGGAGTTGCCCATCACGGCCGATACCTTCTTCGCACGCCTGCCCGAGATCTGCGCGGCGCTCGACGATCCGGTGGCCGATTATGCCGTGGTGCCGAACTTCCTCCTGGCCGAACGCGCCGCCCGGGACGTCAAAGTGGTGCTCTGCGGAATCGGGGGTGACGAGATCTTCGCGGGTTACAGCCGCTACCGACGCCAGGCGCTGCCGCGCTGGCTCGGCGGCCGGCCGAGGCGTCGCAAGGGTCCCTGCGACGGGCTCGCCCTCTTCGATCCGCCGCTGTCGGGGTGGCGCGACGGCATGGCGGCGGCGGAGCGCGAGGCCGCGCGCCACGCCTTCAACGGCCTGCAGCGCGCTCAGGCGCTCGATTTTGCCGACTGGCTGCCCCATTCGGTGCTGGTGGCGCTCGACCGCTGCCTCATGCATTTCGGACTCGAGGGCCGCACCCCGCTGCTCGACCGCGCGGTTGCGGGTTTCGGCTTCGCCTTGCCGAACGGCCTGAAGCTCAAGCGCGGCCAGGGCAAGTACCTGCTCAGGCAATGGCTCGCCGACGCCAACCCGGCCGCCAGGCCCTTCGCCCCGAAGCTCGGCTTCACGGTGCCGGTAGGCGAGTGGATCGCGCAGCACGGAGCCACCTTGGGCGAACTCGTGGCCCGCGAGCCCGGCGTGGCCGAACTCTGCCGACCCCAGGCGGTACGGCAGGTGTTCACGAGCCTCGACAGGGCGCATCGCCTGCTGGCCTGGCGTCTCCTGTTCTTCGCGCTCTGGCACCGGCGCCATGTGCGCGGCCTTCGGCCCGAAGGCGGCACCCTCGCGTGCCTTGAGGCAGGTTGAGCGATCCATCGACGGTTTCGATGTTTCATGTCAGTATTTTCGGGGTTCTTTGCGGAGGTCAACGGCGGTAGACAGCCGGAGTGCGGTGCACTCGCGCTGCCTCGAAGCTCATGAGATCGAATATGAAGAAGATCATCACTGCGGTCGCCCTTCTCGCTTCGGCTGCCGTCCCGGCGATCGCCGACATCGCCTCGACCGACGTCTCCAAGGTCGAAGCCGGCACCTACAACATCGAGCCGGAGCACACCCGCATCAGCTTCGGCGTGTCGCATATGGGTTTCACCAACTACTACGGGGAGTTCCGCAACGCCTCCGGCACCCTGACGGTCGACCCGAAGAAACCCGACAGCAGCACCGTCGAGGTGAAGGTGCCGACCGCCAGCGTCATGGTGCCGAACGCCAAGCTCAAGCAAGAGCTGGACAGCCCGGCCTGGCTCGACGCGGCGAAGTATCCCGACATCAGCTTCAAATCCACCAAGGTGACCAAGACCGGGACCGATACCGCCAAGGTCGCGGGCGATTTCACGCTGCACGGGGTGACGAAGCCGCTGACGCTGGACGTGAAGTTCAACGGCGCCGGCACCAACCCGATGGACAAGGCCTTCACGAGCGGGTTCGAGGCCACCGGCAAGTTCAAGCGCAGCGAGTTCGGCGTGAAAACCCTGGTGCCGGCCGTCAGCGACGAGGTCGACATCATGATCTCGGCCGCTTTCGAGAAGCAGAAATAAGGCCCGGCTCATGACGAGCCCCGTCGCGGCGGCCCGTCCGGCCGCAGGGCGGCTGCGGTACACGAGCGTCGCCATCGCCCTCCACTGGGTGATCGCGCTCGGCATCGTGGCCATGCTGGCCATGGGGCTCGTCATGACCCATGTGAAGCTCACGCCCTTCGCGCAGTTCAAGCTCTACCAACTGCATAAATCGGTCGGCATCAC
>CAXUCF010000191.1:0-9696 GCA_964249275.1 uncultured Lichenihabitans sp. | reverse complement strand
GCTATTGCGGCTACATCAACCTCAACACCATCGTGAACGAGCGGGGGATCTGGCCGCTCGAATTCACCTGCCGGTTCGGATACCCGGGTTTCGCGATCCTCGACCCTCTGCAGGAGACCTCCTGGGCCGATCTCTTCCGGGCCATGGTGACGCGCTCGGGCGCGCCGTTCCGGACGCGGCCGGGCTTCTCGGTCGGGGTCGTGATGACGACGCGGCCTTTCCCTTATGTCCGCACCTTCGTGCCCGAACCGGTCGGCCTCCCCATCCTGTTCGAGGGGAACCTGTCGGACGAGGACCGGCGCAACATCCACTGGGGGGAGGCCGGGCTCGACGGGGGCGAGATGGTCACGGCCGGGTATCACGGGTGGACGGCCGTCGTGACCGGGACCGGTCTCGACATTCCATCGGCGCAGGGACGCGCCTATGCGCTGGCCGACCGTATGGTGGTGCCCAACCTACGCTACCGCCGCGACATCGGCGACAAGCTCGTCGGCGGAGCGCTCGCCCGGGTCGAGGCGCTCGGCCTGCTCGATCCAGCCTGAAGGAGACCTCGGCCATGCTGCTGATCCGCACGACGGTGGGGCCGAGCCAGATCCACGGCGTCGGCGTTTTCGCGGACGAGGACGTCGCCGAAGGCCGGCCCATCTGGCGCTACGCCGAGGATTTCGATCTCGTGATCCCGTTGGACCGCATCGCCGCCCTGCCGGACAGCTTCCGGCACCACCTCGACACCTACGCGTACCGCTCGGCCGACATCCCCGACGCCATGGTCCTGTCCTGCGACCACGCCAAGTTCCTCAACCATAGCGATGATCCCAACACGGCGCTTCGACCTTTCGAGACCGTGGCGCGCCGGGCGATCCGCAAGGGCGACGAGGTCACCTGCGATTACCGCGCCTTCGTGGTGGATTGGGATGGATTCGATACGCCGCCCTGAGAAGGCGCCGGGCCGCGGCAGCAGGCCGGCAACTTTGCGGGTCGGGACGGATTGGCAGCCGCAACCCCGTGGAAACCGGTCGACATGCCGAAATCGAGCACGCGCAAGGAGACGGACCCTTCGACACCGAGGTCCGAGAGCAGGCTGCGCCTGGGCTTTCCTGTCAAGGTGATGGGCCGGCCGGACCTCAAGAGCAACGATTCCAGGCGCTGGCAGGCCGGACCTCACCTGAAGGTCAGCCTCGAATATCTGGACCGGATCTTCGACTACCTCGCGCATCACGGCATCGACATGTACCGCATGTCGTCCGATCTCGCACCCTACGCGACCCACCCCGACATGCCTCAGTTCCACGCCATGGTGCGCGATTGTGCGGCCGATCTCGCCGCCGTCGGCGCCCGGGCCAAGAGCCTCGGCCTGCGGCTGTCCTTCCATCCGTCGCAGTATGTCGTTTTGAACAGCCCCGATCCCGTGCTCGTGAGCAAGAGCGTCGCAGACCTTGCGAGCCAGGCCGAGATGCTCGACATGATGGAACTCGGCCCCGAGGCCGTCATGGTGATCCATGTCGGCGGCACATACGGCGACCGGGCGACCAGCAATGCCCGCTGGGTCGAGACGTGGCACGGGCTGCCCGAGCCCGTGCGGCGGCGGCTCGTTCTGGAACATGACGACGTCCGCTTCAGCGCCGCTGACGTTCTGTGGATCCACAGCCACACGGGCGTCAGGCTGATCTTCGACCACCAGCATTTCTGCTGCCTCAACCCGGAAGGGCTCGACTTGGGCCGAACAGTCCGGGCCATGCTGGAGACTTGGCCCGAGGGTGTGAGGCCCAAGATCCACTTCTCGTCACCGCGCACGGAACTCAGGTCATTGAAGCGCAAGGATGGGAAAACCAGGAAGGTGAAGACCGTCAACGTGGCGCCGATCTGGACCGGACACGCCGACTACGTGCATCCGTTCGAATTCATGGGGTTCATGCGGGGCATTGCCGACCGCGACTTCGACGTGATGATCGAAGCCAAGGCGAAGGACTTGGCCCTGATCCGCCTGAGGCCCGACATGCTGCGCTATGCGCCCGAGGTAGCGCTGCGGTTTGGCCTTGAGGAGCGTGAAAAAGCCCGGTTCGATGCCGAGGAACAGGCCGTGGTCGCGGGCAGTACGATGATGCCGGAGACGACCGCAGAGGCGATGTGAGCACTGCGGTCCAGCCGCTCGGGCGGCTCTTGGTGTTCGGGCGCGTGTGTCGCGATCATGCCGCGCGGCAGCGGCTACAGACCCCTTCGAGTTCCACCATCTGCTTGTCGATCTGGAAGCCCGAAGCCGCGGCGCGCCGCAGCAGAGCGGCGTCCAGATCATGGTCCTCGACCTCGTCGGTCATGCCGCAGCCGGTGCAGATCAGCAGGATCCCATGGTGGTGGTGACCAGGAGAGTCACAGATCGCAAAAGCGTTACGGCTTTCCACCTTGATGACGAAGCCGTTGTCGACCAGGAAATCCAGCGTGCGATAGACGGTGGGCGGGGCGACCGGGCGACCTTGCAACCGTGCGAGCTCATCGATCAGGGCATATGCGGTCAGAGGCGCAGCACTGGCCGCCACGAGACCCATAACCTGCCGTCGCAACGCCGTCAGTTGCACGCCGCGCTCGCCGCACAAGGCTTCGACGCGCCTCACCCAACCATCCCGTTCCACGTCGACCCTGCCGGATCCTTGGCTCATCCTATCCCTCGCCGCCCCTGGATGATGGCCGGACGAGCAGCCGTTCAACATTCGTCAACGACCAGGCCGCCATGGAGACCGTTCAGTTCACGCGCGGCATGGCATCGTCGTCGACGACGAACGAAGCCGGGATGTGAAGCGACCACTGCAGCCCCGAACTCGCGAAGGTGAGACTCACATTGCCGTCGAGCGCACGCGCGGCCAAGCGCTCCACCACCTTATGGCCGAAACCCATGCGGCGCGGAGCGCTGACTTCCGGACCTCCGGACTCGAGCCAGCTGATGTGGAACCGGCGCGGCTCCGTCCCAGACGGGTCGATCGACCAAGCAATCGACACGCGGCCTTCTGAACTCGACAGGGCGCCGAACCGCAGGGCGTTGCTGGACAGTTCGTTGAACGCCAAGCCGATGTTCTGCGCCGCTTCCGGATTGAGGAACAGATCCGGTCCCGAAATGGCCACCCGGTCGCCGGCATCGTCGAGCGCCGAGCCTAGCTGCCAGCGCACGAGATCTCCGATGGCCGCACCATGCCAGTCGCGCGCCGCCAGCAGGTCGTGGGAGGCCGCCAATCCCCGAAGCCGAGACGAGAAGCGCCGCTCGAACTCGTCGGCCGAGAGGCTGTCCTTCACGGTCTGCCGCGCCATGGCCTGGATGATGGCGAGGAGGTTCTTCGAGCGGTGCGTGACTTCGCGCATCAGGAGATGCATGTGGGTCTCGCGCTGCTTTCGCGATGTCACGTCCCGTGCCATGCCGACGAGTTCAACGGCCACATCGGGGGCTGGCTCAGGTGCTGTGCCGGCCGGCACAGGATAGCGCCGCCCCTGCAGACGGATCCAACGCTGGGCATCATCGCTCTGTCGGCGGATACGGAATTCGAGATGGCAATGCTCGGGCCCGTTCTTCGCCGTGGCCCGGATCAACGCTTCGAATACAGGGGCCGCGTCGTCAGGTTCGATCGATTCCCGTAGGATCCGCGTGGACATGGACTGACTGTCGGCCAGGCCCCACAGATGTGCGAGGCCCCGGTCGCCGCCGAATTCCTGCCCCGACGCCCGCCAGTTCCAAATACCGGTGCGACCGACATCCAAGGCGAAACGCAGGCGTTCCGGGTGGAGGTGCGGCTCCGACGAAGCTCCTCGTTCGCCATGCCGCGACGGCTCTCGCATGATATCGCTCATGATCGACATTTCACGGTAGCCGCGTCGCAGACGTGAACCACGCCGATCTTGAAATCGCTCGATTCCAATGCAGACGATGAATGACGAAGATCAGCAAGGCCGATACGACCGTCCCGAACACACATTCGTGGCCTCGCACTACCACCCGATACAGGGTGAGTTACGCTGAGCCTGTCCGTGGAGCACCCCTAGACGGTGGCGCTCGCCCTATCGACACTGCACAGTCGATATGGGAAGGCTCACGACACTTTCGTCCGGGTGAACGCAACGCCGATCCTTAGGTTCCCGGCCAGAGGGGAGGCGGATCGTAGCATGGCCGTGGCAACGCGGGCGTCTGCGGGCTCGCGTCCCGACCCCTTTCAGCCCGCCATGGGCAGGAACATGTTTTTCAGCTTCTTGACCCGCGTCGCAAAGGCGTGACGGCGCTGCTCGGACGCGACCACGTCGGCCCCCGTCACCCAGTTCAACTGGATGGCACGACGCTGCCCTTTGAAGGTCTTGTGGCCGTGCCAAGATACGTCCGACCGGCGGAAGACCAGCAGCGTTCCCTCGTTGGGAGACACTTCGGCGACGGGATCGTCGAGCGCCTCGCCGGAGCGCAGCAGGCGCAGCCGACCGCCCTCGGCCTCCCAGCCCTCATTGAGGTAGAGCAGGACCGTGATGATCTTGGTCTTGCTGTCCGTGTGGATGCGGCCGTCCCGTTCGGCGACGAAGCCCCGCACCGTGTACATGGTCGGACGGCCCGTGAGATCGATGTCGAACTTCCGTTCGACTGCGGACCGGAATGCGTCTCCCTCCAATTCGTCCATCAAGGCCTTGAAGCGGCCCTTGATCGACAGCTCCGCCGGAGGGTGCGACCCAGGTCCGGGAATGCGCGGGAAGTCCGCCATGACGTCCTTGAACATCGCTGGCGGGATGAATTTATCGACGATGACGAAGTCGAACGGATCGCGGGTCAGCGGTTTGGCGTCGAAAGCTTCGAGATCGAGAAGGCTCACATCATGCCCCAGGTTGGAGGGTCGCGGCCAAGGCCGCCCGCACGCCTCGCCGACCATGGCGCAAGGCCATGGAGAACGCAACGCGCCCCCAACGCTCCGCCCGATAGGCACCGGGTACCGGGCAGCCGTCCGACGAGGATCCCGCAAATAGCCTGCCCGCGGCCGGCTGTGTCACGGGCAGGTGGAGTTTGGCCAGAGATCAGGGCTGGCAGGAGAACTCGCCGAGAGCGACGCGCTTGTTGGTCGTCCTCGCGAGCCTCAGGCTGCCAGCTCATCGTTCGGCGGCTTCATCGCGCCGGTCATGATGGCCACGGCCTCCGACATCGTGTGGAGGGACGGCCGGATGACGCAGGCGCGCCTGCCGAGGCGATGGATGTGGATGCGGTCCGCGACCTCGAACACGTGCGGCATGTTGTGGCTGATCAGGACGATGGGCAGGCCCTTGGCCCTGACATCGAGGATCAACTCCAGGACCTTGCGGGACTCTTTCACGCCGAGCGCCGCCGTGGGTTCGTCCATGATGATGACGCGACTGCCGAAAGCCGCCGCCCGCGCCACCGCGACACCCTGGCGTTGTCCGCCCGACAAGGTCTCGATGGTCTGATTGATGTTCTGGATCGTCATGAGGCCGAGCGCGCTCAAGTGTTGGCGCGCTTGTTTCTGCATGGCGGCGCGATCGAGCATACTGAACAGCCGGCCTGCCAGGCCACCCTTGCGCGTCTCCCGCCCGAGGAACATGTTGTCGGCGATGGTCAGCGACGGGGACAGGGCGAGGTTCTGGTACACCGTCTCGATGCCGGCGGTTCGTGCCTCGATGGGCGAGCGGAACTGCACGACCTCGCCGTTGAGCCGGATCTCGCCCGAG
Organism: uncultured Lichenihabitans sp.; assembly: GCA_964249275.1. Classification (GTDB taxonomy): domain Bacteria; phylum Pseudomonadota; class Alphaproteobacteria; order Rhizobiales; family Beijerinckiaceae; genus Lichenihabitans. The sequence continues at coordinate 4,002 of CAXUCF010000191.1, read as the reverse complement.
TCGGGAATGACGGCTCCCGCCAAAGCCTTGATCAGGGTGGATTTGCCCGCGCCGTTGTCGCCGATGACCGCCAGTATCTCCCCTGGCAGAAGATCGAAGTCGGCGTGGTCGATGGCTGTCACGCGGCCGTAACGCTTGACGAGGCCGCTGGCCAGGAGAACGGGTTGGACGCTCATGCCGACACTTTCCGGATCCATTGATCGAGTGCCACGGCGACGATGATCAGAACGCCGACAGCGAATTGCTGCCAGAGGACGTCGAGGCCCGCGAGGGAAACGCTCGAACGGAACACGCCGACGATCAGCGCTCCGATCAGCGTTCCGACGATGGAGCCGCGCCCGCCGAAAAGGCTGGGGCCGCCGATCACGACCGCGGTGATGCTGTCGAGATTGGCGTCTTGGCCGCTCGTGGGGCTGATGGCCCCGACCCGCCCGATCAGAACCCAGCCAGCCACGGCCGAGATCACACCCGCGATGACATAGACCTTCAGCAGGGTACGGTCGCCGTTGATCCCGGCGAGGCGAGCCGCCTCCCGGTCGTCGCCGACCGCGTAGACATGGCGGCCGAAGGCCGTCCAGTTGAGGACGTACCAGACGACGGCCGCGAGCACGAGCATCAGGATCGAGCCGTAGATGATCCGGGCCGTGCCGATCTGAATCGGCTCTCCCATGGCCAGGAGGAACGACGCTTTGTCCTGGAGATCGACGTTGCGGATCGACTCCGACTGAGAGTACCAGGTGTTGAGTGCCGTGAAGATGGACAATGTGCCGAGCGTGACGATGAACGGCGGCATGCGCAGCCGGGTCACCAGGGTGCCGTTGATGAAGCCGCACGCGGTTCCCACCAGCATGCCGATCAGGAACCCGACCTCGACGGGCCAGCCCAGGGTGACCGTGAGCCGGCCCATGACGATCGAGGACAGCACCATGACGATGCCGACCGAGAGATCGATGCCCGCGGTCAGAATGATCAGGGTCTGCGCGATGCCGAGGATGCCGATGATGGTGACCTGCAACAGGATCGTCGACAGGTTCGAGCCGGTGGTGAACCGCGCCCAGTTCACCGAGGCTCCGAGCGCGACGCCCATGAGCAGCACGACGAAGGGTACGACCGTCGGATAGACGTGCAGGAAGCGCTGGATGCGCCTCAGGAGCGGCTGGTCCGGCTCTTCGAACGCCGCGGCACCGGTCGGCGTGGCCGGTAGAACCTGTTCCAGGTCGGCAGCCTTACGGGCGTCCTCGATCTGAGACATAGCCGCACCCCCTAGACGTCACAAAGCTTCCATGCCGACTGGCAAGAGCGGGCAACTATCGCAAGTCCGCACGACCGTCAGGAACCGGCCGCGAACAACCCCAGCAGAGATTCAGGCCCTCCGCGCTGGTGATCGACGGCACGCCCTTGACGGGCTTGTCGGTGATCAGCGTCGCACCGGTGTCGGTGAAATCGAGACCGGGGGTTTTCTCGGGCTTTTTCCCCGTCTTGACGAACTGCGTGATCGCCTCGACGCCCTTCGAGGCCATCAACAGCGGATATTGCTGCGACGTCGCTCCCAGCACGCCGGCAGCGACGTTCTTCACGCCGGGGCAGCCGCCGTCGACGGCGACGAAAAGGACGCCCTTGTCCTTGCCGGCCGCTTTCAAGGCTTGATAGCCGCCGGCCGCTGCAGGCTCGTTGATGGCGTAGACGACGTTGATGTCCTCGGCCTTCTGGAGGATGTTTTCCATCGCCCTGCGGCCGCCCTCCTCGGAGCCGGCCGTGACGTCGCTGCCGACGATGCGTGGATCATCCGCGGCGCTATAGTGCTTCGGGTCTTTCAAGGTCATGCCGAAGCCTTTGAGGAAGCCGTTATGGCGCAGGTAATCGACCGTCGGCTCGTTGGCGGCGAGGTCCAGCGTGGCGATCTTGGCCGTCTTGCTGGCCTCCGGCCCCAGCGTCGCCCGGGCCCAGGTGCCGATCAGTTCGCCGGCCTTGAAATTGTCGGTCGCGAAGGTGGCGTCGGCCGCATCGATCGGATCGAGCGGCGTGTCCAGCACGATGACCAGAAGACCGGCGTCACGGGCCTTCTTGACGGTGGGCACGATGGCGGTCGAGTCGCTCGGGACGAGCATGAAGCCTTTTGCGCCGGCCGCCATCAGAGCTTCGATGGCCTGGACCTCGCCATCGTTGTCGCCGTCGGCCTTGCCGGCGTAAGCCTGCAGCGTCACCCCGAGTTCCTTGGCCTTGGCCTGTGCCCCTTCCTTCATCTTGACGAAGAACGGATTGGTGTTGGTCTTGGTGATGAGGCCGATGATGTCGCCCGCGGCGAAGGCCGGGGGCGACATCACGGCCACAACTGCGCCCGCAAGCAGGATCTTCTTGAACATACGTTTCCCCTTGATCGTTCGTTCTTCGTCATCGCGGAACGGTGCCACGTTCCACGACAGGCCTGCGGGTGCTTCCCGGTTCGTTCCGGTGCGCGGCGAGCCACGCCAGCGGCCATAGCCACATTCTCGCTGTCACCCGGGGGCTGCGTCAAGCTCGGGCCGCTGCCGGCGCAGTGCATCCGGCCAACGAGTGGATCACCGTTCATGGCCCTCGTCCCAACGCATCGGCTGAGCGCAACCGCGGCATCACGGCTTCCAGCAGGCTCGTCCGGCTTCGACGGGCCGGCGCATCGTCTCGTCAGCCCCTCCGGCTGTAGCTTCGGGCGACGGCCATTCCCCGGCGCGCATCCTGGATGCTGACCTCCTGTCCCACGGCCGACAAGGCCGCGGCGAAGGATCGGGCAAGATCCGAACCCTGATCCATGGCGGCATTCCCTTTCGACACGTCGCTCTCGAAAGCGTCGAGTTCGCTGCCGGCACTGGTGCCGTCGAGCGCCAGCGCCCAGGCGAGGCTGCCGAGCGTCGCGGGCGTTGCCCGGCTGAGCCGCGGGTCGGCTCGCGCGATCCGGTAGTTGTTGACGAAGCGCTTCACGCCGCGCGGCGTGGCGCCCGCGAAGGGTGCCAGCATGCGGACGAGGTCGGTCTCGAACGGCTGCAGCGCGCGATCCAACGCCGACCGCGTGGCATCGGCCGAGGCCGCAGGGGGCGCGACGACGCGCGGGTCGAGCAGCAGGGCCGCCAGTTGGGACGGGTCGTCCGCGACCGTGCCGAGATCGTAGGACAGCTGCACCATGCGGTCGAGTCGAGCCGCCGCGAGAGCCGGGTCCGTCTCGCCCAGCGCCGCGACGATGTGGTGGCGCTCGACCGCCACGATGGTCGCGAAGCCCGGACGTCCCAGCAGGCGATGCACGCTGTCCAGGAAATCCACGGCAGCCGGAGCCGGCAACCGGTCGAGCCCGTCGATCGCGACCAGGATGCGGTCCGGGGCCGCGGCCGTCGGCGCCGACCCGGCAATGCCACCGACCATGGTGCCGGACAGCTTGGCGAAGAAGGCCTCCGCCGCGGCCTGCGGCCCTGGCTTCAAGCCGAAGAGGTCGCTCGCCAGCGCGGCGCCGTGGTCCGAGATTCCGACCTGCGTGCGATTGTCGATCCGCCGCTCGGCGGCTTCGGCGTTGCGGCCGGCAGCCTCCGCCTCTGCCGCGAGCTGGTCGACCCGACGCGTCTGATGCGACAGGAGGCCGTCGAGGTCGCGGCGCCGTCCCTCCAGGTCGCTCCTGAGCAGATTGGCCCCCTTGAAGACAGGCGCGAGAAAGCGCGTCGCCCGCACCACATCGGTCAGCAGCACGAGGGCGGCGAGCGCCCAGGCGATCCGGCCGAGGGGCCCGAGCAGGCCGAGGTGCGCGCGTGCCCATTCCGTGAGGATCGTGGGACGGTCCCCGAGGCTTGTGAGCCAGGCCGTCACTGCGCCTGGAGCATCGGCTCCGGCGGTCGCGATCCATCCGACGAGCGCGGAGGAGTTGGTCACGTTGAAATGAGAGGGGGGATCTGCGGGACAGGGTGTATCGTTAGATTTTTGGCGGGTTTACTTTGATTGTAGATACTCGACTAGAAAGAGGTCGCAGGAACACACGGTACGATG
>CAXUCF010000190.1:0-9750 GCA_964249275.1 uncultured Lichenihabitans sp. | reverse complement strand
CGCTGGCCCCGATGATCCCGACCTGCAATGGTTTGCTCATGGCCTGCTCCTTTGGTGTTATCGAGAATGGGGAGCGGGGAGCGGCGGGGGTAGTGGGCGTTGCGGGTCGGGTGACGAAACGGGGTGGTTGGAATGAGGTGGTGACAAGGCGAGTGCGGATCGCCGAGAAAAAGGGCGCTCGGCCTTGGGCGACGGGGGCGGCGGTGGGCGGACTTTGCTCAGTTGGCCTGGAGTTCGCTCCGCCGAGGGCGTTCTTCTCCTAGGCCGGTTGTGGGACTGCCGCCGGCCGAAGCTTTGGGAACGGCCTGAAGGTTGCCGCGACCAGAAACGCTCCGATGCCGATGCCGAAGGAGGCGAGGTAGAGCCATCCGTAGTTCGCGTAGGTGTCGAAGATCCACCCGCCGGCAAGCGGTCCCGCGGCCATCCCCAGGCTCCCCGCCATGGCGGTTCCGCCGATGATCGTGCCCATCATCCGCAAGGGAAAATTCTCGCGTGCGAGCACCGCATAAAGGGGCATGACGCCGGCATAGGTGAACCCGAACAGCGCCGCCACCGCGTAAAACTCGCCGAGCTGCCGGACGAAGACATAGGCCAACGCGCCCAAGGCCTGCACGAGGAGGCCCGCGACGAGGACTTTCTTGGCTCCGAACCTGTCGCCGAGGATCCCGAACGCGACCCGGCCCCCCATGCCGGCCAACCCTTCGAGGCTGTAGATGGAGACGGCCGTGATGGCCGGGATTCCGCAGGATATCGCGTAGCTGACGGTATGGAAGATCGGCCCGGAATGGGTCGCGCAGCAGCAGAAATTCGTGAGCATGAGGATGATGAACTGAGGGGACCGCAGCGCCGCCGCGACGGTCATCTCCGACGCGCCGTCGGGGTCGGCCGGGGCGGTGCCGTCCCGCATGGCGAGTGCCGGGGGGCGCCGGACCAGCATCGCTGCCGGAACCATGACGACCGCGACGACGACGGCGATCAGCAGGAATGCGGTCCGCCAGTCGTAACGGGCGACGAGCCACGCGGCGAACGGCGACATGGTCATCGGAGCCATCCCCATGCCGGCCGAAACGAGCGACACGGCAAGGCTGCGATGGGTGTCGAACCAGCCGGTGACGGTCGCCATCATCGGCGCGAAGATGGCGGCCGTGGCGATCCCGACCAGAAGCCCGAAGGTCAGCTGGAACTGCATCAGCGAGCCGGAACGGCCGGCCAACACCAGGCTGAGCGCCAGGAGGGTCGAACCGACGAGCACGACGATGCGGGGGCCAAGCCGGTCCGCCAGGGTGCCCCAGCCGAGGCTCGCGAACGCCATGGCGAGGAAGCCGATCGTCATGGCGCCCGAGATGCCGGTTCGCGACCACCCCGTGGCCGTCGCCATCGGCGACAGAAAAACCGGAAGCGCGAACATGGCGCCGATCGCCACGCATCCCATGAGTCCACCGGCCGCAACGATGACCCAGCGATAGTTCCGGTCGTCCATGCTCAGCTCCGATCGAGAGACCCGTTCACGTCCCGGACGAACGGCGGTATCGCAAGCGCGGACCCGGCATGCCCATCCCGGACCACCCGCCTCAGACTGTGAGGGGCTGCTCGAAGGTGGCAAGGTGGTCGGCCATGGCCTTCCGGTGGGCCGGCCGCGCTTCGCCGCGCTCGGCATAGGCGGCCACCCGGGGGAAGCCATCGAGCACGCCCGTGCCGCGCAAGCCGCCCAGCACCGATACCATGGTGAGATCGCCGACCGTGAACACGTCTCCCTCGAGCCAGGACCTGTCGCCGAGACGGACGTCGAGGTCCCGCATCCGCGTCTCGATATAGCCCAGGACGACGGGGCGACGTTCGGCCGACCACGCGCGATCCGCCTCGAAGACCTCGTTGACCGCGAACTCCATCACGGCCGGCTCGACCGTGTTCAGAGCCGAGATCAGCCACTGGATGGCCTTGATCCGCTCGCACGGGTCGCTTGGGATCAGTTGTCCGGCGCGTTCGGCGATACGCAGCACGATCGCGCCCGACTCGAACATCTCGACCTCGTCGTCCCGGTAGGTGGGGACCTGGCCGAAGGGCTGGACGCGACGGTGTTCGGCCGTCTTGGAGTCGCGGATGAGGTCGACCGCATAGGCCTGGCCGACCTCTTCGAAGGCCCAGCGCGGGCGGAGATCGCGCACGAAGCCGCGGGCGAAGACCGGCACCCAGGCGAACGTGGTGATGCGCGGCAAAGCTTTCATCGGATCCTCCGCCTCGGCCGCTGCCATGCAGCCGGCCACGGCCTTCGCCGCTCTTGACTTATGTGTTGATATCAACACAATGGAGATGTGTCAACGATCGTCCCGTTCACGACGACCCTGGAGGTGCGCGACAATTGCCTGTGCCTGCACGCGCAGCGGGCCGCGCGGGCGCTCGCGCGGCGGTTCGACGAGGTGCTGCGTCCGGTCGGCCTCACCAACCAGCAATTCTCGCTGCTGATGGCGCTGAACCGGCCCGAGCCGCCCACCATGGCGCCGGTGGCTCAGCTGCTGGCCATGGATCGCACGACGCTGACGGCCGCGCTGAAGCCGCTCGAACGGCGGGGTCTGCTCCGTGTGGAAGCCGCCCCGACGGATCGGCGGAGCCGTCGACTGAAGCTGACCGAGGCCGGACATGCCGCCCTCACCGATGCCCTGCCGATCTGGAGGCAAACCCACGCCGACATCGAGGCCGAGCAACCGAACCTCGATCTCGATGAAATCAGAGGGTCGTTGAGGGCCCTCGCCTGAGACCGCGGGCGGTCAGCAGAACGCCGAGACCGCCCGCGGACGATGCCAACCCACGAAGGAGACGCACATGAAACGCTTCATCGCCCTCTACCTGGTGCCCCCCGCCGTGATCGAGGACTGGTCGAAGACCGATCCCGAAACGAAGCGACCGGCCGAAGAGAAGATGCGGGCCGAATTCGGCGCCTGGATGCGCGAGCATGCGAACATGATCACCGGGACGGAGGCGGGCGGCAAGACCAAGCGCGTGTCGCCGAGCGGCATCTCGGACGCCAAGAACGACATCATGCTGTACTCGTTCGTCGAAGCCGAGTCGCACGAAGCCGCCGCAAGGATCTTCGAACGTCACCCGCATCTTCAGATCCCGCAATTGTCCATCGAGATCATGGAAGTCAGGCCAATGACGGGAGGATAGGTGGGGTAGCCCGGACGGTTTTTGGGCGAGCCGGTGAGCGCCGGGGAGCTGCCGTCGCTGCCAACGAGGGCATCGTCCGGCGAGGCCGCGCGGGCGGATGGGGTCGAGGACGGAAAGCTCCCCGCCGCCTGACCGGCGCCTTGACCGATGACGGGCCAAACTGCAGCGTGGTGGAGGGCGGATAAGGGGTGCTCTGCGCCAGGAAGAGACATTGGCTTGTTGCCGAGGAGCAGACGTTCGCGGGCGTCGTCGATCAATGGCCGCTTCACCATCCGAACCGGGCGGACTGTCAGGCCAGCCTCAACGGCCGAAGCTGGCACGTTGCGAAACGAGTCTTGCTCCTCACGGAACAGTGGTGCTCGGACTCGTATCGCTGACCGAATGCGGAATGTCCTTTCGGCAAGGCCGTGCTAATCCTCGGCTATGACGGCGTCGAAGTACTCGACAATGTCAGGCGGCCCCGTGCTCGCCCAACTCACGGACTATCCAAAGCTTTCGGCGAGACCCTGCAGGCGAATTAGGCAGCTATAAACGACGTCGGGCCGACCTCGAAGCTGAGCCGACCCTGCGAGCGCACGGCGCGCGGGCCACCCGCCTCGGTTGGCCGAGCTCATGCCCCCTGCTCGATCGTGAATCGCAAGTCGCCCACTCGCCAGTCGCTCGGAGGCTCCGGAAGGTGGTGCTCTTCTTCCGGCATGCTCAGCGCCGTCAGCTCGGAGATCAGAGCATCCATGGTCGGGACATGATGCCCTCTCTGCTCCAATCGGTCTACCGCGAATGCGCGAAGTGGCGCGTCAGGATCAGTAGGCTGACCGTCGGCCGCGCCGTGGAGGACGGCAGCCGGAGCGTCGCCCGCAATTCGCTTTCGCTCGTGGCGGCGAGCCATGAGTTCACTTTGCGGAGCCACTCGCCGACCTGCTCGTTCAACCGTCCCGTTCGGGACTGCATCGTTGCAAGGTCCGCGCCGTATGGGTCCTGGTGCTTCAGCTGGACTAAGACTACGCGACCGGTCGACCTCTCCGAGATAACCAGATCGAGGTCCGTCAGGACCTTCCCTCGCTGCCTCAGCTTCATGTTGCCACGAAAGTCCAGATCGGGGATGACGGACCGAGTGACCCTCTTTACCGCCCGCTGCATTACACCTTCTCGTGCCCGCTGCGCCCGGTCGTAGTCCCGGGAGAACCTCTGCTGGAGCGACGTCATGAGAAACAGCATGACCTCCTCGGCGACGGCGCCTGCCAGCGGCCTGATCACGTGTTCGTCGGAACATTGAACGAGGGGCGGAACTGGCGCGCCTGGCCGGTCCAACAGGGATATATTTCGCCGGCTGATCGAGAGGACGTCGAAGACGATGCGGACTTCCTCGTCCGTCACGGAAACGTGGCCATCCAGCTGCTCGCCGGCTTGATTGATAAACTCCCGTAGTCCTTCGAGGAAATTTTCCGTCACCACCGAGACCGTCAGCACGTCTTCGATCCTGGTGTTCGGCTCCTTCTTCAGCAAAGCCTCCACGAAGGCGCGATGCTTCATTCCGACGGAAACTATGAACGTGGCGCCAAGTTTGTAATTCAGGAAGGTGACGCCGCCAAACAGGGTGGAGTAGTGGAACGTGTCAAAACCTTTAGCTAGTTCGATCTCACTGTAAGCCGGCGCGAAGAAGTAGACGTCGAGCGTCGGGTCGGCCTCGTAGCCAATGAAGTGTGTGTGGAACGGGTAGACCAGCTCGGTGAGGAGCGACTTGACCTCGTTGCCGATCCGGGCGTCCATGAACGCCTGGAAGCGCCTCGCGAAGGAATCGCGATATCGGCTTACGTAGTGTCGTTCGAGCTCTCGTTCGTGCAGTTCCAGATCGATCAGCTTCGAAGGCAGTACGATGCGGAATCTATCGTTCAGTCTCTCTATCCTACCCGCCTTCATGCCGAGGCTTTGAGCAACGCGTCGGCCATGCTCAATCGTGCCAACCTTGCCGATCATAGACAGTACAGGGAGGGAGTACCTCGTATCGCGCTGAAACGTCAGTGTAGGCGCTTCGAACCTGGGATGGGCCTGCATCGCGAGCTTGATGATGCGGACCACGCCGAGGCGCATGATGTATGCGCGCTCGTGATCGACGTGGTCCGGAGAGTCTTCCCGGTATGCTCCATCGAAGTCGAGGTCTAGTTCGTTGATCGCGATCCGCATCAACAGGCCCAGCCGATCGGTGGCGATGTCTGCCGACAGCGCCGCCTCTTCGCGATCGAGGCTGTCGTAGAACTCTCGTAAAACGTTCCTCACCGAGGTCGTGCCCCATTCAGAACCGAGGTCATCCTTCCCCACCCGAAACGTATAAGTCGCAAGAAATTTCAAGAAGGTGCCAGCGGCCGTCCTCTCTACCTTGCGAGTACTTCGAGAACGGTTGGCAAGGAGCGCAGCCGACGAGAATTCTGGGCGCCCCGGACCGGAAGCGATCGCTCAGGCTATCGGCGTCGATACTGGCGACGTCCTTGAGGCGAAAGGGGGCACCGTTGTTCCGTTCGAAGGGGAACCTGCACTCTTATATATATATATATATATAAGAGGCCGCGACGACATCGAAGCCCTCAGGCTTGAACCCGTGCGAAAGTCCGCCGGCGCCGCAGAACAAGTCGATCACGGAGCCCGCCCCACGCGTCCTGGCGCCGCGACATGGCCCGGTCCGTTCGACGCTGTCGATAGGACTGGAGGCGCTCATGGGCGTCCCCTCCGCTTGTCGCGGATCTCCGTTTCGGGAACATTATAACCCGCTGAGACCAGGGCTGAGAGGATCAGCGACCGAATCGTAACCCCCTTTTGGCCGCCTCGATATCCTCGGGAGCGTCCCCAATCCCGCAAAACAGCCCGCCATCGGCGCTATGCTCTGCCGGTTGCCGTTTCCCACATGCGGCACACGCTCGTCGATGTATAACACCACGTGGCCTCCGTCGGCGCCGGCCGTTCACCAGCGAACACGCGACGCGACCTGGGAGAGGGACTCGGATATGGCTGGGTTCGACGGGCGCGTGATCCTGGTGACGGGCGCGAGCGGCGGGATCGGCGGCGCCGTGGTGAGGCAGCTCAAGGCCGCCGGTGCGGAGGTGATCGCCAGCGGGCGCTCGGACAGCGCGCTGGCGGCCCTCGCATCGGAGACCGGATGCCGCAGTCTGCCGTTCGACCTGACCTCGGAAGACAGCGTCCGGGGAGCCTTGGAGGGCCTCGACCTGTGGGGGGTCGTCAACTGCGGAGGCTTCGGCGGCGAGATCGCCACGCCGATGGACACCGATATCGCGGTGTTCGACGAGGTCATCGCCATCAACGCCCGCGGCGCCCTTCTCGTCACGAAATATGCCTCGCGCAGCATGGTCCGCCTCGGGAAAGGCGGCGCCATCGTCAACGTCTCAAGCCAGGCCGCTCTCGTGGCGCTCTCGGGACACATGTCGTACGGCGCCTCGAAGGCCGCGCTGGACAACATCACCCGCGTGTCGGCGCTCGAACTCGGGCGATACGGGATCCGCGTGAACAGCGTCAATCCGACGGTCGTCATGACCGAGATGTCGGCGTCCTATTGGGGACGGCCGGACATCGGGGCGCCGTTCCTGAAGCAGATGCCGCTCGGCCGATGGGCCACCGAGGACGAGATCGCCGCGCCGATCGTGTTCCTGCTCGGCGACGGCGCCGCGATGATCTCGGGCGTGTCGCTGCCGATCGATGGCGGTTTCACCATCTGCTGATGCCCGGTACCGCCGGGCCACGATCCCCAGCCACCCGGCCCTGTTCGGCCGTTCCGTGGGGGTGCGCCGCTTCCGCCGCCATGCTACGGCACGCGAGAGCCCAGCCCGGCGCCGCCGGTCGGATATCGCGGGACCGCGCCTGAACGTCCGGCGACCGCCGCCCCTCATGGCGCGGCATGCCGGCCTCGCGCGGCGCGATGCCGGCCCTGGTCGTTTCGGGACGCGAGCGGGCAGCGTCGCGCGGCAGACCGCGCCGAACCGGGGAGGCGGGCATGAAGATCAAGGCTGCGGTGCTGCGCCGGATGGGTGCCGCGACGCCTTATGCCGCGAGCCGGCCCCTGGCCATCGAGGACGTGGACCTCGACCCGCCGGGCTCCGGGGAAGTCCTGGTCCGCATCGCGGCCGCGGGCCTGTGTCATTCGGATCTGTCGGTCATCAACGGAGACCGGCCGCGACCCATGCCGATGGCGCTCGGCCACGAGGCGGCCGGCGTCGTCGAGGCGCTCGGACCGGAGGTCGAGGATCTCGCGGTCGGCGACCACGTCGCCATGGTGTTCATGCCGAGTTGCGGCCGCTGCCTGCCCTGCGCGGAAGGACGCCCGGCGCTATGCGAGCCGGGCGCCGCGGCCAACGGCAAGGGCGCGCTGTTGTCGGGCGGCATGCGGCTCCACAGCCATGGCGAACCGCTGCATCATCATCTCGGCTGCTCGGCCTTTGCCGATCATGCCGTGGTGTCGCGCCGCTCGCTCATCAGAATCGACCGCGACCTGCCGCTCGCCGAGGCGGCGCTGTTCGGCTGCGCGGTGCTGACCGGCGTCGGCGCCGTGGTCAACACGGCCCGGCTGCAGGCCGGACAGACCGCGGCGGTGGTGGGCCTCGGCGGCGTCGGCCTGGCATCCCTGCTGGGAGCCATTGCGGCAGGTGCATCCACGGTCGTCGCGGTCGATCTGTCGGCCGACAAACTCGCGCTGGCGCGGGATCTCGGCGCCACCGCCACGGTCGATGGCCGCGACCCCGACGCGGTCGAGCAGGTGCGGAAGCTCACCGGTGGCGGGGCCGAGGTGGTGTTCGAGATGGCCGGATCCGTCCGGGCGCTGGAGGCCGCATGGAGGATGACGCGGCGCGGTGGACTGACCGTCACGGCGGGCCTCCCGCCGCCCGACGCCGCGCTGCCCGTCAACGTCGTGAGCCTCGTCGCCGAAGAGCGGACTCTCAAGGGCAGCTATATCGGCACCTGCGTGCCGATGCGCGACATCCCGCGCTACATCGCACTGTACCGCGCGGGACGCCTGCCGGTCGACCGCCTGATGAGCGGTTTCCTGACGCTCGACGACATCAACCTCGGCTTCGACCGGCTGCGCGATGGCGCGGTGGTCCGCCAGATCATCCGGTTCTAGTTGCTTCGGGACCCGCCCATGACGGACCATTACCTGATCGGGCTCGACTACGGCAGCGACTCGGCGAGAGGGGTGCTGATCGACGTCGGCACCGGGCGGCTCGCCGGGAGCCACACCCACGCCTATCGTCACGGCATCATGGCGGCGGTTCTGCCGGGCGGTGCCGCCCTGCCGCCGTTCTGGGCTTTGCAGGATGCCGACGACTACACCGAGGCCGCCGAGGCGATCCTGAGCGCCTTGGGGGCCGGCAAGGCGATCCGCGGCATCGGCCTGGGCTTCACGGCGAGTTCGCCGCTGCCGGCCCGGGCCGACGGGACGCCGCTGTCGCGGCTCCACCCCGAGCGGCCGCATGCCTATGTGAAGCTGTGGAAACATGCCGCCGCCCAACCCTGGGCCGACCGGATCACCGCCCGGGGCGGCAGCTTCCTCGACGACTGCGGCGGCAGGCTGTCGTCGAACAGCCTCACGGCCAAGGCGGCCGAACTGGCCGAGGCGGCGCCCGATCTCTGGGCCGAGGCCGACCGCTTCATCGAGGCGGGGGACTGGCTCGTCTGGCAATTGTGCGGCCAGGAATGCCGCTCCCTCGCCTTCGCGACGTTCAAGGCCCAGTACCGGGCGGAGGCCGGCTACCCGCGCGGTCTCGTCCCCGGCCTCGAGGGCAAGCTCGCCCCGGCGGTGCCGGTCGGCACGCCGGCCGGTGCCCTGTCGGCGGCCTGGCGCGCGCGCACCGGCATCCTGGATGCGGCGAAGGTGGCGGTCGCGGTCATCGATTCCCACGTCGTGATGCCGGCCGTCGGCGCCGTGACGCCGGGAACGCTGGTGGGGGCTCTCGGCACCTCGGCCGTGTTCCTGCTGCTCGATGACGGCGTCCGGCCGCTGCCGCCCGGCATCGAGGGAGTGGCGCGGGACGCGACGCTGCCGGGCTTGCGCTGCTTCGAGGCCGGCCAGGCAGGCTTCGGCGACACGCTGGCCTGGTTCGTGCGCGAGTTCCCGCGTGGCGAGGGCACCGCCGAAAGCTTCGCGCGCTACGGCGAGGCGGCGGCGCGGCTCGCGCCGGGCGAAACCGGGCTCGTGGCGCTCGACTGGTTCAACGGCTGCCGCGTGCCCTACGGCGACGCGCTGCTGAGCACGGGCGTCCACATCTACCGGACCCTGCTCGAGGCGCTGTGCTTCGGCGCGCGCACCATCACCGAGCTTCTCGCAAGCGGCGGGGCACGGGTCGACCGCATCATCCTCACCTCCGGCCTGTCGCTGAGCAACCCGCTGCTGATGCAACTGATGGCCGACGTGTTGGGCCGCGAAGTGGCGGTGCCGCGGGAGCAGCACCTCACCGCGGTCGGGGCCGCCATCCACGGCGCCGTGGCGGCCGGACTGGTCGAGGACTACGCCGAAGGAGCGCGACGGTTCGGCTCGGTCGATCACCAGATCTACCGCCCAGACCCGGGGTCGGCCGAAGCCTACGG
>CAXUCF010000189.1:3226-9796 GCA_964249275.1 uncultured Lichenihabitans sp. | reverse complement strand
CCACCGTGGTGCCCATCAGCACCGATCGTCTGTTCAGGCGCATGACGTCCCTCCTCGAATGTTGCCGCCGCCGGACCGGCCTCGACGATATTACGATGCGCAGGCGCCAAGGTTTCTTCTGCGACATCACGGCCCGAGGAGGTCGATCAGCGGCGGGATCAGCGGCGCGTCGGCGGGTGGCATCGGATAATCGGCGAGCTTACCGGGCCTGACCCACTTCACCGTCTGGCCTTCGCGCGCCTCGACGCGACCGTCCCAACGCCGACAGATCCAGAGCGGCATGAGCAGGTGGAAGTCCGCATAGGCGTGGCTCGCGAAGCTGAGCGGCGCGAGGCAGGCCTCCTTGACCGCGATGCCGAGTTCCTCGTGGAGTTCGCGGATCAGCGCCTGCTCGGGCCGCTCACCCGGGTCGAGCTTGCCGCCCGGAAATTCCCACAGGCCGGCGAGCGCTTTGCCGGGAGGCCGCTGGGCGATCAGCACGCGCCCGTCGCTGTCGACGAGCGCCACCGCTACCACCAGCAGGATCCTCGATGGATTGGACATGGGCAACTTCGCTCGGCGGATGTGGACGCGCCGCATCGGCCAGGGACGACGAGGCTTTCAGGGCGCCTTATGCTATGGTAACCAGGGCCGATCAAAGACCCGTGCCGATCCCCTGGCGCGGCGAAGGAGGCAACCCGGCTTCATGAGCGACAAGCGCTCGAGCTTCGACCACGACGATCTCCTGGCCTGCGGGCATGGTGCGTTGTTCGGCCCCGGCAACGCCCAGCTTCCCCTTCCCCCCATGCTGATGTTCGACCGCATCGCCGCAATCGCGGAAGACGGCGGTGCCAACGGCAAGGGCGTGGTCCGGGCCGAACTCGACGTCGGACCCGACCTCTGGTTCTTCGCCTGCCACTTCAAGGGCGACCCGGTCATGCCGGGCTGCCTCGGGCTCGACGCGCTGTGGCAGCTCTGCGGCTTCTACCTCGGCTGGCTCGGCCTGCCGGGCCGCGGCCGGGCGCTCGGGGTCGGCGAGGTCAAGTTCGTCGACCAGGTGCTGCCGACCGTGAAGCGCGTGGTCTACGGCATCGACATCAAGCGGGTGTTCAGGGGCCGGCTGGTGCTCGGCATCGCGGACGGCTGGCTCGAGGCCGACGGCCGCCGGATCTACGAAGCCAAGGATCTGCGCGTCGGCCTGTTCAAGCCCGAACCCGCCTGAGGCCGCGTGGCCCCATCAGCCCCGCCAGGAGTATGAAACCGTATGCGTCGCGTCGTCGTCACGGGGATGGGCATCGTTTCGTCGATCGGCAGCAATGCCGATGAGGTGCTGGCGTCCCTTCGGGAAGCCCGCTCCGGCATCGTGCGGGCCGAGCGCTACGCCGCACTCGGCTTCCGCAGCCAGGTGCACGGCGCTCCCACGCTCGACCCCGAGGCGGTACTGGACCGCCGCGCCCTGCGGTTTCACGGTGGCGGCAGCGCCTGGGCGCAGGTCGCGATGGAGCAGGCCATCGCCCAGTCCGGGCTGCAGCCCGACGAGGTGTCGAACCCACGGACCGGCATCATCGTAGGCTCGGGCGGACCCTCCACCCGCACGATCGTCGACTCGGCCGACATCGCCCGCACCAAGGGCCCCAAGAAGGTCGGCCCTTTCGCGGTGCCGAAGGCCATGTCGTCGACCGCATCGGCGACGCTCGCCACCTGGTTCAAGATCAAGGGCATCAACTATTCCATCGCCTCGGCCTGCGCGACTTCCAACCATTGCATCGGCAATGCCTACGAGGCGATCAAATACGGCAAGCAGGACGTGATGTTCGCGGGCGGCTGCGAGGAACTCGACTGGACGCTGTCGGTCCTGTTTGACGCCATGGGCGCCATGTCGTCCGACTTCAACGACCGGCCGGCCGTGGCGTCCCGCGCCTTCGACCGCAATCGCGACGGTTTCGTCATCTCGGCGGGCGCCGGTATCCTGGCGCTGGAGGACCGCGATCACGCGGTGGCGCGCGGCGTCCCGCTCCTCGGCGAGATCGTGGGCTACGGCCTCGCCAGCGACGGGCACGATATGGTGGCCCCCTCGGGCGAGGGCGCGCAGCGCTGCATGCGCATGGCGCTCGACGGCGTCAAGGCACCGATCGACTACATCAACCCTCATGCGACCTCGACGCCCAAGGGCGACGAGGCCGAGATCGACGCCATCCGGGAGGTATTCGGAGCCGGCGAGCGCTGCCCGCCCATCGCCGCCACCAAGAGCCTCACCGGCCATGCCCAGGGCGCTACCGGCGCCCAGGAAGCCATCTATTCCCTGCTGATGATGCAGCATGGCTTCATCTGCGAGAGCGCCAACATCGAGGAGCTCGACCCTGCCTTCGCCGACATGAACATCGTGCGTGAGCGGCACGACGGCGTGCGGCTCGGCACCGTGCTGTCGAACGGCTTCGGCTTCGGCGGCACCAACGCGTCGCTCGTCTTCCAGCATCCGGACCTTTGATCATGGCGCAGGGTACGACGACGGCCGGCGGGTCGGCGACCGGCGACGGAGCCGGACAGAGTTCGGCGGCCGCGGAGCGCACGGCGACGTCGGCCGGAGGGTTGATGCGCGGCAAGCGCGGGCTGATCATGGGGGTGGCCAACGACCATTCCATCGCCTGGGGCATCGCCAAGGCACTGGCGGCCGAGGGCGCCGAGCTCGCCTTCACGTATCAGGGCGAGGCGCTCGGCAGGCGCGTCAAGCCGCTGGCTCAGTCGATCGGCGCGGAACTCGTGGTGCCCTGCGACGTGGAGAAGCTCGACAGCGTGGAGGAGGCCATCCATGCCGTTGCAAGGAGCTTCGGCCGGATCGATTTCCTGGTCCACGGCATCGCCTATTCGGACAAGAACGAACTCAAGGGCCGCTACGCCGACACCACGCGCGAGAATTTCATCCGCACCATGATCATCTCGGCCTTCTCCTTCACGGAGATCGCCAAGCGGGTGGCTCCGCTCATGAGGCCGGGGGGCGCCATGCTGACGCTGACCTTCGGGGGCGCCACGCGCGTGACGCCGAACTACAACGTCATGGGGATCGCCAAGGCGGCCCTGGAGGCGAGCGTGCGCTATCTCGCGGCCGACTACGGGGTCCAGGGTTTGCGGGTGAATGCCATCTCGGCCGGTCCGGTGCGCACGCTGGCGGGCGCCGGCATCACGGACGCGCGTTTCATGTTCAACTTCCACAAGGCGCATGCGCCGCTGCGCCGCCCGGTGACCATCGAGGATGTGGGCGGCTCGGCGCTCTACCTCCTGTCCGATCTCGCGCGGGGCGTCACGGGCGAGGTGCATTTCGTCGACGGCGGCTACAACATCGTCGGAATGCCGCGGTCCGAGAACCTGAAATCGGGCGACAGCGTCCGCGACGAGGTCGAAGCCGCGCAATGAAGGCAGGCCGTGGGGGCACGACAGGTCCATGACGAGCTACCTCATCGTGCCGGCCGTGCGGGACGACCTCGAGGAGGTCGCCGCCATGGTCAATTCCGCCTATAGGGGCGACACGGCGCGGCAAGGCTGGACCCACGAAGCCGAACTGATCGAGGGTCGGCGGACAGACGTACGAAGCCTGGCCGAGGAAATTACGGCGCCCGACCCCAGCACCATCCTGATCTTACGCGAGGCACCGGGCGCGCCGATCCTCGCTTGCGTGCTGCTGCAGCGCTACCGCGACGCCGACGAGGTGACGAGGTGTCATCTCGCCATGCTGACGGGCAGGCCGGCGGCGCAGAACCGCGGCTTGGGCCGCCTCATGGTGGAGCAGGCCGAAGACCACGCCCGACATCTCGGCTGCTTGGTCGTCGACCTGACCGTCATCCACCTCCGCAGCGAGTTGCTGGCCTGGTACGAGCGCCGGGGCTACCGGCGCACGGGCCGCACCAGGCCCTTCCCGTACGGCGACGAGCGTGTGGGCGTGCCGACCCGCGCCGACCTGCACTTCCTGGAGCTGCAGAAGCCGCTGTCGGCCAACGCCTGACTCGGGCAGCGATTGCGGACGAGCCGACCCTGTCGAACTCCGCGCCTCCACGCTGATCGGCTGCTCCGCGCCAACGTGCCCCAAATGCCACGCCCCCGGCCTGCATGCCGCTACGGCCACCGATGCCGTTCGAGGCAGACACCCTCTCCGACAAGCTGGGCCGGCCGGGTGAGTCGTCGTGACTGCGGGCCAAGCCCGGAGTTCCGGGGCGCTCCCCGATCTCCCGGTCTTCGTTCAGGAGGAAGCCGAGGTCGGCACCCGGCATGCTCGACACCACGGTCACGTCGGCCGCAACGAGGTGACGTTCCATATCGGCGACCGAGGCTCAGCCGGCCCGGCACTCACATCCACCGTGACAGAATAAGCGATGGAACGCCGAAGCTGCCCGTTACTGGCTATGACTGACGAAATTTGACATTTATCATTCGTCAGACTATATCTTCGCCAGCCGCAACGCCGCGGTTCGGGCGGAGTCGAAGCGATGCGTAACATCTCGGTCCTGATCCTGATCGCGGCTCTGTCGCCGCTACTGGCCGCCTGCAACGAGGTGGCCGCGCCTGTCGCGACCAACGATGCCGCGCGTCCCGTCATGGTCAGGACCATCGCGTTCGAGGATAGGGTCCCGGTCAGACAGCTCGTGGCGACCATCCGACCGCGCGTCGAGGCGGAACTCGGGTTTCGCATCCCAGGCAAGGTTGCGGCGCGTCTGGTCGACGTCGGCGATCGGGTCGCGGCCGGTCAAGCCCTGGCCCGTCTCGACGAGACCGATGTCGAACTGCAGCGCGAGCAGGCGCTGGCCGAGCGGAATGCCGCGGCGGCCTCGCTCGACCAGGCGCAGGGCGACCTTCGGCGCACCACCACCCTGGCGGGCCAGGGTTGGACGGCGGCTTCCGTGGCGGATCGGCAGAAGGCCACGACCGAGGAGGCGCGGGGACGCCTGCTCCGCGCCGAGCGCGCCCTGACGCTGGCCGAGAACGCGTCCGCCTACGCGGTCTTGGCCGCCGACGCCGATGGCGTCGTCATGGCGGCCCCGATCGAGCCCGGCCCGGTCGGCCCGGCGGGGCCGCTCGCCGTCCGCCTCGCTCATACGGCGGAGAAGGAGGCCGAAGTGGCCGTCCCCGAGGCGATGGTCGAGCGGGTGCGCCGAGGCCGGGCATCCTTGACGCTGTGGTCGGATCCGCATCGCGCCTACGGCGCCACCTTGCGCGAGTTCGCCCCCGTAGCGGACGGCGCGACCCGGACATTCCGCGCTCGCTTCAGCCTGCCCGAAGCATCCTCTGCGATGGAACTCGGCATGACGGCCACGCTGTCGATCGCGGAGCGGACCAGCGGGCGGGTGGCGCGTCTTCCGCTGTCGGCCTTGTTCGATCAAGGCGGCGGTCCGTCCGTCTGGATTGCGGCCCACGACGGGGGTTTGACGCTGAAACCGGTCGATGTGGAAGGCTACGAGGCGCGCGACGTCCTCGTCGCGGGCGGCGTATCGGACGGCGACGCGGTCGTGACCCTCGGCGTCCAGAAGCTGGACCCGGGCCAGAAAGTCCGCGTCGTTCAGGCGCTGCAGTTCTGAAAGCCGCTCGGGCTGCGGTCGGCGCAATTCTTCTTGGAGACAGCTCGCGATGAAGAGCTTCAACCTGTCGGCTTGGGCGGTGGGTCACCGCTCCCTCGTGCTGTTCATGATCCTCGCCGTCGCGGCGGGAGGCACATTGTCGTTCCTGCGACTCGGCCGCGCCGAGGACCCCAACTTCACGATCAAGGTGGCGATCGTGACGGCGTCCTGGCCGGGCGCCACCGCGCGCGAGATGCAGGACCAAGTCGCCGACAGGATCGAGAAGAAGTTTCAGGAACTGCCCTACTTCGACAAGGTCACGACCTACGCCAAGCCCGGCTTCGCCGCCCTCCAGGTCGCGTTCCGCGACTCGACGCCTCCCGGCGCCATCCCGGTGCTGTTCTACCAACTGCGCAAGAAGCTGGACGACTTGAAGGGCCAGCTGCCGACGGGCCTTACCGCCCTCGATGTGGACGACGAATACGGCGACGTCGACGCGTTGCTCTACATGCTCAGCGGCTCCGGGCTCGACTATGCCCAGATGAAGAGGGTCGCAGAGGGGCTTCGCCAACGCCTTCTCAAGGTGGACGGCGTCGCCAAGGTCGACCTCTACGGATTGCAGGACGAACGCATCTTCGTCGAGTTCAGCCACGCCAAGCTCGCGACGCTGGGCATCACGCCATCCACGCTCTTCGACGCACTCGCCCGTCAGAACGCGGTCGCGCCGGCGGGCTTCGTCGAGACCGGCGCCCAGCGCGTGCCGCTCCGGGTGACGGGCGCGCTCGATGGGGCGCTCGCCGTCGCCGAGGCGCCGATCGAGGCGGAAGGCCGGACGTTCCGGCTCGGTGATGTCGCGACCGTCACCCGGGGCTTCGTCGATCCTCCGGACAGCCCGGTCCGGCAGATGGGCAAGCAGGCGCTCGGCATCGACGCCGACATGGGCCGGAGCCTCACGCGCCAACTTGCCATGAGCATCGGGTTCGACATGGGACGGGGGCGAGGAATCGGTATTTAAGCACCACGACGGCCCGAGGCGGAAACAACCTGG
>CAXUCF010000189.1:2094-3216 GCA_964249275.1 uncultured Lichenihabitans sp. | reverse complement strand
GCATCGGCGTGGTCATGGCCAAGGGCGCCAACATCGCGGCTTTCGGCGCGAGCGTCGGCGCGGCAAAATCGGAGTTCATGGCCTCGGTGCCCCAGGGCATCGACCTCGAGCAGGTCGCCGACCAGCCCAAGGTCGTCGAGGACGCCATGAACGAGTTCGAGCGCTCCTTCGTCGAGGCGCTCGTCATCGTGCTCGCGGTGAGCTTCCTGTCGCTCGGATGGCGCACCGGGATCGTGGTGGCGCTCTCGGTGCCGCTGGTGCTCGCCATCTGCTTCGCCGTCATGGCGGTGCTCGGCATCGACCTTCACCGCATCACCCTGGGAGCGCTCATCATAGCGCTCGGCCTGTTGGTCGACGACGCCATCATCGCGGTCGAGATGATGGTGGTGAAGATGGAACAGGGGTGGCCGCGGATGCGCGCCGCCGCTTTTGCCTGGGAGTCGACCGCCTTCCCCATGCTGACCGGCACGCTGGTGACGGTCGCGGGCTTTCTCCCGGTCGGCTTCGCGCAATCGTCGGTCGGGGAATATGCGGGCGGCATCTTCACCGTCGTGGCGATCGCCCTCGTGGCGTCCTGGCTCGTAGCCGTGATCTTCACGCCCTATCTCGGCGTCCTGCTCCTGCCCGGGTCGCTCGCCAAGGGCGGCCGCCACGGCGACGAGGGGGCGATCTATCGGACCAAGCCCTACCGCGCCTTGCGCGCCTGCATCGCGTTCTGCGTCAGGCGCCGCGGCGTCGTGGCGATGGCCACGGTGGCGGTCTTCGCCGCTGCGGTCGTCGGGTTCGGCCACGTCCAGCAGCAGTTCTTCCCCTTGTCGGAGCGGCCCGAGCTGTTCCTCCAACTCCGCATGCCGGAAGGCACGGCCATCGGCACCACCACCGAGGCGGTCCGGCAGGCCGAGCGGCTGCTCGGCGATCACGACCCCGACGTCGCCACCTACACGGCCTATGTGGGCCGCGGCAGCCCGCGTTTCTGGCTGGGCCTCAACCCGCAGCTTCCGAACCAGGCCTTCGCCGAAATCGTCATCGTGGCCCGCGACGCGGAGGCGCGGGAGCGCGTCAAGGCCCGCGTCGAGCGGGCCGTGGCCGGGAGCCGTCCCTGGTGTTTCACGGACGGCCACG
>CAXUCF010000189.1:0-2084 GCA_964249275.1 uncultured Lichenihabitans sp. | reverse complement strand
GCCGTGGCCGAAGGGGCGCTGCCGCAGGCGCGTGTCCGCGTCGACCGCTTCTACTTCGGGCCGCCGGTCGGCTTCCCGGTCCAGTTCCGCGTCATCGGCCCGGATCCCCTGCAGGTCCGCGACATCGCCTACCAGGTGCGCGACCTCATGCGGGGCAATGCGGCCTTGATCGATCCGAACCTCGACTGGAACGAGCTCACGCCGTCGGTACGCCTCGTGGTCGATCAGGAACGCGCCCGCCTCCTGGGCCTCAATGTCGCCGACGTAGCGCAAACGCTGCAGCTGGAGCTTTCGGGCACCACGGTCACCACGATGCGGGACGGCACCGAACAGGTCGCCGTCGTGGCGCGCGCAACCGAAGCCGAACGGCTCGACCTCGGCCATGTCGGCGACCTCACGATCGTGTCGCGCAACGGCGTGCCGATCCCGTTGTCCCAGGTGGCGCGGCTCGACTATGCCCACGAGGAACCCATCCTGTGGCGGCGCAACCGGGACATGGCCATCACGGTCCGGGCCGATGTCGTCGACGGGGTCCAGCCGCCCGACGTCACCAACGCCGTCTGGCCCGCGTTGAAGCCGATCCGCGACGGGCTCGCGTCCGCCTACCGGATCGAGATCGGGGGCGCGGTCGAGGAATCGGCCAAGGCCAACGCGTCCCTGTTCGCCCTCTTTCCGATCATGGGCCTGGCGATGCTGACGCTGCTGATGATCCAGCTGCAGAGTTTCGCCCGCATGCTGCTGGTGTTTCTGACTGCCCCGCTCGGCATCGTCGGCGCGTCGCTGGCCTTGAATCTCACCGGCAAGCCCTTCGGCTTCGTGGCGCTTCTCGGCCTCATCGCGCTCGCCGGAATGATCATGCGCAACGCCGTGATCCTCGTCGACCAGATCGAGCGGGACGTCGCGTCCGGCCACGCCCGGCTCGACGCCATCGTCGACGCCACGGTGCGACGCGCGCGGCCGGTGGTGCTGACCGCCATGGCGGCGATCCTCGCCATGATCCCGCTGTCGCGGAGCGCGTTCTGGGGACCGATGGCCGTCACCATCATGGGAGGGCTCTTCGTCGCGACCTTCCTGACGCTGTTCACCCTGCCGGCCGTTTACGCCCTCGTGTTCGGGCGCGACGCAACGTCCCGCGCGGCCGCGAGGCGGAGCACCGGCGACAGGCCCGAAGCGGGCGCGGCTCGTCCGCTGCCGGCCGAGTGACAAGCGCCAGCAAAAAGGCGAGCCTGTAGACAGGCCCAAGGGACCCGCGCCCGGCTTGCGCCCGCCCGAAACTGCAGTAAAGGCCTCGGCATGACCTCCTTCGGCGATGTGAGCGACAGGCGATCGGTGCCCGAGTCAAGCGCAGGGACCGGGTCGGCGGATACGCGCCGCTCCATCATGGCGGTGGCCGAGCGCCTGTTCCGCGAGATCGGGTATCGCAAGACCACCGTGGCCGACATTGCCAAGGCGCTCAGGATGAGCCCGGCCAACGTGTACCGCTTCTTCGACTCGAAAAAGGCCATCAACGAGGCGGTCGCCGAACGCCTGCTCGGCGAGGCCCAAGCCGCGGTCGAGTGCATTGCGGCCGACACCGACTTGCCGGCGCCGGCGCGGCTGCGGGCCATGCTCAAGACGATGAACCGGATGAGCGTGCAGCTGTTCACGGCCGACCGCCGCATGCACGACATGGTCGATGCCGCGATGGTCGAGAGCTGGGATGTGGTGCACTGTCATATCGTCCGCATGGACGACATCCTCCATCGCCTCGTGGCGGAGGGCGTCGCGGCAGGCGAGTTCCGCGCCGCCGACCCCTTGGTGGCCGCGCGCTGCATCCAGTCCGCGATGCTGCGCTTCTGCCACCCGGCCCTGATCGTGCAGTGCGCCGATGAGCCCGGCCCCGGCATCGACGACATGTGCGATTTCATCCTGGCGAGCCTGCGGGTCGGCTAGCTTTGCGACGGGCATCGACCGTGGTGCCGCCGGCCATAGCTTCGGCCTTTTGCCGCGGCCGACATGCATCCTGCATCTCCGGCTCTGGCGCTCGCGCGGGCTAAGCAGATTTTTGCAAATCTGCTTACACTTGAGATGCTGGGCAGCATTGA
>CAXUCF010000188.1:431-9821 GCA_964249275.1 uncultured Lichenihabitans sp. | reverse complement strand
GGGTGGGTTGATGATTCGAAGACTTGCCCACCCATAGTTGTCAAACGGACTCTTACAAGTTCATGCAGCATACGCGGAACGAGCCGCTGATCGCTGTGGTCTGCGAACGGCGACACCGCGGTCGGGTCGACCAACTCGTCGCAGCGTTGCGCGACGGTGTTGGCGACGGGACTTGGCGCCAAGCCACGTCCAGGCGTCGAAGGCCTCCCAGCAACCCGTTCCGGGGGGGCTTGGTCGGTAAGTTTCGACTCCGGCGCGTGCAGGTCGAGTACGAGGAGGTGGCCGACATCTCCCCGGATGCCTATCGCGCAGCGATAGGCAGAATTTTGACTCGACTGCCGCGTACCCCGGATCTCGGCTTCGTCCAGACGTGCCGAGCCTTCGAGGAACTGCCCGACGCACGCAACCCTTATCTGGTGGCCAAGGCCGCGTTCATGACTGCCGGCGTCCCCGTGCAGGCCATGCATATTGAGACCATGGAGATGGCTGAGGCCAACCTAGCCTACACCATCAACAACATGGCACTTGCTATGTATGCCAAGCTCGACGGCACGCCGTTCGTGATGTCGACCCGAATGCCGGCCACGCACGAACTCGTCATCGGCCTCGGGTGCAGTGAGGTCGGCATGGGGCGCTTCGGGCCAAGGACCCGGTATGTCGGGCTTACCACCGTGTTCCAGGGGGATGGACGTTACTTGGTGTGGGGGCAGACGCGCGAGGTCGAGTTCAGCGACTACGCCGCAGCGCTACTCGAAAATCTGCGGACGACTATCCGCATGGTACGGGAGCAGAACAACTGGCAGCCTGGCGACCAAGTGCGCCTGATCTTCCATGTCTACAAGCCGCTCAAGCATGTCGAGATGGATGCCATCCGGGACTTGGTGTCGGAACTTGTCACCGACAAGCACAAAGCGGAGTTTTCGTTCCTGGACATTTCCCACCACCACGAGTTCAGCCTATTTGATCCGACGCAGCAGGGCACCAACTATTATTCGCTGGAAACCGGGAGCGGCACGAAGGGCATCGGTGTCCCGACCAGGGGGGCGTGCCTGCAACTCAACGAGCGTATGGCGCTGCTGCAACTCGTCGGCACCAAGGAGGTCAAAACAGCCGGGCAGGGGCTGCCGAGACCGCTGCTTCTCGACCTCCATCCGGGGTCCGACTTCAAGGACCTGACCTACCTCGCGCGTCAGGTCTTCCATTTCTCGTACCTGTCGTGGCGCAGTTTTTTTCCCTCACCGGAACCGATCACGATTCTCTACTCTCGACTTATCGCGAACGCCCTCGGCAGCCTCGCGCACGTCCCCACCTGGAACGGCGACGCGTTGACCGTGGGCACTCTGCGCAATGCCATGTGGTTCCTGTGATGGGGCCTGTTGCGCTGCTCTCGATGCGGCTCACGGAATTAAAGGCCATCGTCGATGCGTCGCTATCGACTGCCGACGCGGCGTCCCGAGGCTTCGCCGAACGGATCTTCGCATTGGACAATGGCGGTCGGTCCCGTACGGGGCCGGGTATGGCGCTGACCATCGGCGGCGCGGGAGAGGAATGCGCCGACCTTGCCTACGGGGGTATACCGTCCCTCGCCCTCCTCGGCTTCAGGATGGGGAGCGCTGCGGCCGCAGGCATACCCACACCGGGCGAGGCATCT
The DNA here is from genome assembly GCA_964249275.1 of uncultured Lichenihabitans sp. GTDB lineage: Bacteria > Pseudomonadota > Alphaproteobacteria > Rhizobiales > Beijerinckiaceae > Lichenihabitans. The sequence goes on along the minus strand of CAXUCF010000188.1, from coordinate 8,170 downwards.
GATTTCATCGCTGCAGTCGAGCGGTTGCGGGGCCGTCCATCGAAAGTGCAAGCCGACCTTTGTAACGACGATGTTGCGCTCCTGGGCATTGCGGACGGCATCGCGGCCATGGTCGCGCAGGCAAGAGGCAACAGCCACCATGCGCCCCTGCGCGAGGCCGTGGATTGGCTGGTCGGGCTGGTCGATTGTTCGGGTGCGGTGCCTTCCTGGTCGCGGCGGGTCGGATGGGTCGCGGCCGAGTTGCTGGACCCGAGGGGCCGCTTGCGCGTCGAGGTTGCGGTTGACGATCCAGAGTCAATGGCACTGGATCTGTGCCTTCGTCGCGGTTGGACATCGGCGTTCAAGGACGCGGGGCAGTTGGCAGGCGAGTTGCGACGGAACCTCATGGTCTCGCTCCTGACCCTTCCCAGTCCACCTCCAGGTGACCTTGTGCGTGCCGCAGTATGGACATTTGCCCTGAGCGCCCTGACATACGAGGCAGTTGCGGTTTTGGTGCCCGACGTCGATGAAGTCGTGAGGCGGTTGGAGGCGACGCAAGGGGGCTTGAAGCGCTGGGTTTGGGAAGCGCAGTCCCGAAGAGCCGACGCGGGCCCGGCGCAGTGGCTGATAGACAACGAGGCTCACGTTCAGGCTTATCTCTGGGCCATGCTGTATCCAATGTTTAGGACGCAACTGCTCGACGAGCAGTATCTGCCGGGTTATGGTCTAAAGCAGCCTCGGTACGATTTCGGCGTTACAGGTCTCAAGCTCATCATTGAGGTTAAAATTGTCCGCAACCGCTCAGATTTTGCGAGAATTGAGGAAGAGATCGCGGGTGACCTCGGCCTCTACTTCTCGGATCCTGCACGGTTTGATCGCATGGTGGCCTGTATATATGATGACTGCGACGATCACCATCCCGAGTTGTACGACACGCTTCGCAACGCTCTAATGTCGCGCGACGGCAGGGTCGTTGGCGTCGTTGTCGTGCGTAGGCCAGGCATGGTTCCCAACCGGGTCGCCCGCCAGGGCAATGAGGCTAAAACAGAGGGAGTTGCGCGAGCGAGGACAGATTCAGGCCGAAATGCGAAGACCACAGCCCGGCGGGGTAGAGTATAGCCGATGTGCTTATACGAGCAACAACAAGCACTCCATCAAAGCCATAGGTTTAGGCTGCATGCATCATTCGAGTGATGCGGTACTATATAATTTGTGAGCAAATTCGCTGGATCTGCGGAAGCGATCGCATCGGCTCAGTCTCGTCACAGCTACACCTTCGTCGCGGCCGACCTCATCCGCTTCGCAGCGCTCCCCTTGGCGGCCGATCGCTGCCTGACCTCGACGGCGTTCCGCCGCAGGCGTTCGCCCGCAGGCGCCTGATCGGTGTTGGGCGCGTCCGGCATGTCGAGCGGCAGCACGAGGCAGTAGCTCTGGGTCGGCAGCACGCCGGACCAGGCCTCGATCATCTCCTTGAAGGCCGAGCCGACGGCCCGGATGTTGCGGTCGAGGTCGTAGAGTCCGAGCGCATTGACGGTGCCGTTGTCCTCGCGCAGGGCGGTGTCCCAATCGACCTGATCGGTCAGCGAGTACCAGGTGAAGCCGACGATCGGGATCCCGTCGTTGCGCAGGCGCAGCACGTTGGCCCATTCCTTCCACAACCAGTCGACGGCCTCGGTGCCTCGCGGTCCTTCGGTGAAATTGGTCTCGGTATGCATGACGGGGAGATGATAGCGGCCGTGATACTGCCGCGTGATTTCGGAATAGCCGAAGACCTCGCCCGACGGCGTCGTGCCGCCGTCCTCCGTCACGCGATGTTCGTTGGTCACGTAATAGTCGGTTCCCATCACGCAGTGATGGCGCACGTGATGGTCGAGAAAGAACTGGTACTCGTCCCGGGTCATGCCGTTGTCGAGCAGGAACTCATACATCCCGCTGTCGACGCGAAAGCCGTAGTTAAGGTCGAGCGACAGGAACCGCTGTGCGTTCATGGTCTCGGCGGGCCGGATCGCGGCCGGGTTGCTGGCATGGTAATATTCGGACGACTCGCTTTGGATGAAGATCGCGTCCGGCCGCTCCGCCAGGATGGCATGCATGGCCAGAACGTTGGCCTTCACGATGAGCTTCAGCGCCGTGACATAGGCCTGGTCGGAGCGCAACTGTTCGTTCCACCAGCCGTAGCGGGCGGAAAAAGTGGCGCAGACGTACATTTCGTTGACGGGCGTGTAGAGCTGCACCCAGGGAAACCGTCTCGCGAAGGCGGCCGCATAGGCCGCGAAGAGAACGGGAAAGTCGGCATTCTGGAAGTTGCCGATCCAGTCCGGCACGCCGAAGTGGCAGAGATCCACGATCGGCATGATGGCCCGACGCCGCAGTTCGGCAAAGACCGCGTCGCTGAACTCCCAGTCGTAGCGGCCATCGCCGAGCCAGGTGCGATGCAGCGGAGGCCCATAGCGCAGGAACCGGATGCCCATCTCGGACACGCATTCGAAATCCCGCTTCCAATGGCGATAATGCCCGCATTTCTCGAGTTCATCTACCCGACGCGTGCCGCCCCCGATGGTCGGATTGCTGTTCTCGATACCGGTCGCGAACATGAAACTCGATGACATGGGCCAGTACCCTCCGTTTGAGGCGGAGCGCGACACCCAGGCGCCATCGCCCGGGCGTCCCTCGGCCGTGAAGCGCTAACCGGAGGTCCCGGACATCGGTTCGACGATCGGCAGGCCTGACCGGAGCATGAGCGTGACATCCTCCCGGGTTACGGGGCCAAAGGCTCCAACGTTACCGGGCGGCTCCTGGGCGCGATCAGGCGCGGTGTGCAGCCATCCGCGCAGGCGTCCTGGCGGGTCGGATTGGCTGGGCCGCTTCGAGCGACCCTGCCGCCGCTCTCCGGCAGTCGGCGGCGCAAAGCCGTCGACTTGGCCGACAAGCCGTTGCGGCCCCGGTCAGCCCGCGCCGATCAGCGCCCGCCGATGCTCGACCAGACCGGCCGTCGAGCCGTCGAGGCCGTCGGTCGGGGCCGCGGCGTCCGACACGATGGGGGCCAGCTTGCTGGCGAGTTCCTTGCCGAGTTCGACGCCCCACTGGTCGAAGGGATTGGTGTCCCAGATCGCCGCCATGGTGAAGACGCGATGCTCGTAGAGCGCGATCAGCCGGCCCAGCATGCGGGGATCGAGCTTGCGGTACATGAAGGTCGAGGTCGGCCGGTTGCCGTCGAACTGCTTGTGGGGGGCCAGGGCCGCGATGGCGTCGGGCGCCATGCCGCCCTTCTCCAATTGCGCTTTCACCTCACGCTCGGTGCGGCCCACCATCAGGGCCTGCGACTGCGCCAGGCAGTTGGCCACGAGCAATTCGTGGTGCTTCAGGTCGGCGTCGGTCGGCTCGGCCGCCACCAGGAAGTCGATCGGCACGACCTCGGTGCCCTGGTGCAGCAACTGGAAGAAGGCGTGCTGACCGTTGGTGCCGGGCTCGCCCCAGACCACCGGACCCGTGGCTTCGTGAGCCCGCGTGCCGTCGATGTGGACATGCTTGCCGTTGCTCTCCATGTCGAGCTGCTGGAGATAGGCCGGAAAGCGGCCGAGCCGCTGGTCGTAGGGGATCACGGCCTGGGTCGCGAAGCCCCAGGCGTTCCGATAAAGCACGCCGATGAGCCCCATCAGGACCGGGATGTTCTTCTCGAGTGGCGCCTCGCGGAAATGCATGTCGATTTCGTGGCCGCCGCCCAGGAAGTCGTCGAAGGCTTCGGGCCCGATCTGGATGACGACCGAGAGCCCGATGCTGGACCAGATCGAGTAGCGGCCGCCGACCCAGTCCTTGAAGCCGAACACGCGGTCGGGCGGGATGCCGAACTTGCCGACCAGCTCGAGGTTGGTCGACACGGCCGCGAAATGCTTCTCCACTGCCGCCTCGCCGAGCCCTGCCGCCAGCCAGGCGCGGGCCGAGGCCGCGTTGGTCATGGTCTCCTGGGTCGTGAAGGTCTTGGAGGAGACGACGAACAGCGTCGTGGCCGGATCGAGCGGCTTCAGCGTGTCGCCGATGTCGGCGCCGTCGACGTTGGAGACGTAATGGGTGCGGATGCGCGGGTGGCCGAACGGGGCCAGTGCCCGGGCCGCCATGGCGGGGCCGAGGTCGGAGCCCCCGATGCCGATGTTGACGACATCGGCAAAGGCGAGCCCGCTGGCGCCGCCGATGGCCCCGTCGCGGATGCCGCGCGCGAACTCGGCCACCTTGGCCCTGACGGCCAGGACCTCCGGCATGACGTCCTCGCCGTCGACCAGAACGGGCGTGCCCGCCATGTTGCGCAGTGCGGTATGGAGCGCCGCGCGGTGCTCGGTCGGGTTGACGATGCCGCCCGCGAACATGCGGTCGCGCTTGTCTTCGAGGCCCTGCGCCCGCGCGAGCGCGAACAGCGCCCTCAGCACGTCGTCGTCGACGCGGTGCTTCGAATAATCGAACACGAGATCGCCGAGCGCCACGTGGTGACGCTGGAAGCGCTGCGGGTCGGCCGCGAACAGGTCCTTCAAGGTCCGGCCCGCCATCCGATCCTTGGCGGCGCGGAGGTCCGCGAACTTGGTGTCGTCCTTGTCCTGCGCCATGGTGATCCTCGTCGAAGTGGCCGGCGGGCCGAGATGCATCTTTGGAAAGCGGGTACGCGACACTATTAACAGATGCGGGCGGGAAAAGTGGCCCGCCGGCCCGGGCCCGGCTCGCCACCGGGCTCCGGAGTTCGTCGACGTCCCCGTCTTTCATGTGCAGGAGTTTGTCGCTCCGCAGCCGACAGGCTTCGGCCCACGATTCCGCAGACAACCGACCGATCAGGACCCTCATGCCGCCGCCGCTCCTCCAGATGTCCGACATCCGCTACACCCTGGGCGGCAAGCCGCTGCTCGACGGGGTGGACCTCCAGGTCGGGCGCGGCGACCGGATCTGCCTCGTCGGCCGCAACGGCTCCGGCAAGTCGACCGTGATGCGGATCGCGGAAGGCCTCATCCAGGCCGACGGCGGCAAGCGCTTCCTGCAGCCCGATGCGACGCTTCGGGTGCTGCCGCAGGAGCCGGACCTTTCCGGCTATGCCGACGTGATGTCCTACGTCGAGGCCGGGCTCGGGCCGCTCGACGATCCCTATCGCGCCAGGAGCCTGCTCGACGATCTGGGCCTCACGGGTGACGAGAAGCCGGCGCATCTGTCGGGCGGCGAATTGCGCCGCGCGGCGCTGGCCCGCGTGCTGGCGCCCGAGCCCGACATCCTGCTCCTCGACGAGCCCACCAACCACCTCGACCTGCCGGCCATCGAATGGCTCGAGAAGGAACTGGCGTCGCTGCGCTCGGCCCTCGTGCTGGTCAGCCACGACCGGCGCTTCCTCACCAACCTGTCGCGCACCACCGTCTGGCTCGACCGGGGCCGCACGCGGCGCATCGAGCAGGGCTTCGGCGCCTTCGAGGCCTGGCGCGACGAGGCGCTGGAGCAGGAGGAACTCGACCGCCACAAGCTCGACCGCAGGATCGCCGCCGAAGAGGATTGGGTGCGCTACGGCGTGACGGGCCGGCGCAAGCGCAACGTCCGCCGCATGGCCGACCTCGGGGCCCTTCGTCAGGCCCGGCGGGACGAGACCCGGGCGGTCGGGCTCGTGCGCATGCAGGTGTCGGAGAGCCGAACCTCGGGCAAGCTGGTGATCGAGGCCGAGGGCGTTTGGAAGAGCTTCGGCGAGCGCGTCATCGTCCGGGATTTCTCGACCCGGATCCTGCGCGGCGACCGGCTCGGCATCGTCGGGCCGAACGGTGCCGGCAAGACGACGCTGCTCGACCTCCTCACCGGCCGGGCCGCGCCCGATGCGGGCGACGTCAAGGTCGGCAGCACCGTCGAACTCGCGACCCTCGACCAGGCGCGCTCCAGCCTCAAGCCCGACACCACGCTCGGCGACGCGCTCACGGGCGGCGGTTCCGACCAGGTGATCGTCAACCGCGTCAGCAAGCATGTGATCGGCTACATGCGGGACTTCCTGTTCGGCCCCGAGCAGGCCCGCACCCCGCTCTCCCGCCTGTCGGGGGGCGAGCGCGGCCGGCTGATGCTGGCCCGCGCGCTGTCGCTGCCCTCGAACCTGCTTGTGCTCGACGAACCCACCAACGACCTCGACCTCGAGACGCTCGACCTGCTTCAGGACATGCTGGCCGACTATCCCGGCACGGTCGTCGTCGTGAGCCATGACCGCGACTTCCTCGACCGCGTCGCGACCTCCGTGATCAATGCGGAAGGGCAGGGACGCTGGACCGAATATGCGGGCGGCTATTCCGACATGGTGGCGCAGCGCGGCGCCGGCGTGACGGCGCGGATCAGGGACGGTGGCCCGGGCACGCCCGCCGCGACCTCCCCGCGGCCGCCCGACACCGCGCCGCAAGGTGCCCGCAGGAAGCTGAGCTTCAAGGACAAGCACGCGCTCGACGCGCTGCCGGTCCGCATGGGCGAGATGCGGGTCACCAGAGGCAAGCTGCGGGCGGCGCTCGACGATGCCGGGCTCTACGCCCGCGATCCGGCGCGCTTCGCCGAGCTGTCGGCATCGCTCGCCGACACCGAAGCGAAGCTCACGGCCGCCGAGGACGAGTGGCTGGCGCTCGAAATGATGCGGGAGGCGATCGAGGGATGAACATTTGGCCCCGGCCGCCCTGTTCTTCCGCGCGCGTCCCGCTCTACTGAGGCCGAGCTTGGGCAGAAGGCAAAGCCGCGTCGCGGCCGTGAACCGAAATCCGTGGTCGGGCATTAGCGTGCGGCACGGGGGTCGACACATGCACGAACCGATTTCGAGGGGGTCGCCGTCCGGCTCGGCCTGGACCACGGTGGCGGTCCTGGGTTTCGCGCTGGTCGGCCTCCTCAAGCGTCCGCAGCCCGCGCCAGGACAGGCCGTGGCGCGACCGCAGGACGGCGGCGGTGCAGCACCGAACGCGGGCGCCGCCGATGCCGGACCCGGCACTGACGGCAAGCCGACGGAACATCCGCCCGGCTTCATGGGCATCGCGCGTGCGGTCTTCGACCGCTTCGGAAACGACAACATCAGCCTGGTGGCGGCGGGGGTCGCCTTCTACGTCATGCTGTCGATCTTCCCGGCCCTGGCCGCCATGGTGTCGCTCTACGCGCTCGTCGGCAATCCGAACGATGTCGCCAACCGCATCTCGGAATACGGCTACCTGCTGCCGCCCGAAGCCTTGAAGCTGATCATCGACGGTCTGCACAACTTCGCCAAGACGGCCGGCTCGACCCTGTCCTGGGCCTTGGCCACCAGCCTGCTCCTGGCGCTGTGGAGCGCGCGCGCCGGCGTCGCGTCCGTCATGACGGGCCTCAACATCGCCTACGAGGAAACCGAGAAGCGCTCCTTCATCGTCCAGACCGCGGTGGCTCTGGCCCTGACGGTCGGTTCGGTGCTGTTCGCCGTCGTCGTGATCTTTGCGGTCGCCGGGATCCCGATCGTGATGAAGTTCCTCTATCTCGACGCCATCGCTTCATTCCTCATCCAACTCGCGCGATGGCCCATTCTGGCCGTGCTGGTGGCCTTGGGTTTCGCGGTCATCTACCGCTATGGGCCATCGAGGAAGACGGCGAGTTGGCGCTGGATCAGCTGGGGCTCGGCCATCGGGACCGTGCTATGGCTGGTCGGGTCCGTGATCTTCTCGATCTACGTCAGCAAGTTCGGCTCCTACGACGCCACCTACGGCGCGCTCGGCGCCGTGGTGGTGCTCCTGCTCTGGCTTTGGGTCAGTGCCCTCGTGCTC
>CAXUCF010000188.1:0-421 GCA_964249275.1 uncultured Lichenihabitans sp. | reverse complement strand
CTCGTAGGCGCCGAGATCGACGGGGAACTCGATCAGCGCGCCTCCAAGACCGGCTCCCCGCTGGCGGCCGTACCGACGGGCGCGCCGCGCAAGACCTGACGGCGGGGCTCGGTCGCCGGTGTTCAGTCCAGAGGTGCGACCGGCACATCGCCGGCCGAGGGCGACGGCGCGGCCGGCTCGCCCGCCGGCGCCGGAGGACCGGCCGGCACGGCAACCGTGGCGGTAGCCGGGGATGGCGCGGGTTGGGCCGCGGGCGCCGTGATCGGAGCCGAGGATGATGGAACCCGTACCACGGCGGGCAGCACCAGCCGCTGACGCGGCAGGGCTGGCCTGTGGAAGACCGACGGCACCACGACCGCACGCTCCGCTTCCACCGGACGCTCTGCTTCCGCGTGACGGGAGGGCGCGATCGGGCGTGCGG
>CAXUCF010000187.1:7799-9860 GCA_964249275.1 uncultured Lichenihabitans sp. | reverse complement strand
GCTGGTCAGCGCCGTCATGTGCATCGGCAAGGGCTTCTTCGCCCGCCGCTGGCGCGCCGTGGCCGGCACCGCGCTGGTGCTGTTCGCGCCGCTGCTGATCGCGGCGAACCTCGTGGCCCAGCAGGTGCCGTTCAACGCCATCTTCCTGCTGTCGGACCCGATGCAGAAATGGCGGCTCGCCGCCAACTTCGCGCTCTATCTCGTCCCCTTCCTGGCCGGCGCCCTGTTCCTCGGCACCGTGTTCCTCAAGGCCGACCGCTTCTTCGCCCGGGTCTATTTTGCCGATCTCGTCGGCGCGGGCCTCGGTGGCCTGGCGTTCCTCGCCACGCTGTTCGTCCTGCCGCCCGAAAACCTCGTCGTCACGCCGGTGATCCTGACGCTGGCGGGCGGCGCATGCTGGTTCGTCGCCTCGAGCCGGGGCAGGGCGCGGCGCGACACGGCCATCCTGGTCGGGGTCGGCGCGGTTGCGGTCGCGGCTCACTTCGCGGTTCCGCCGGCGCTCGGCCTCAACACCCTGGCGGTCTCAGACTACAAGGGCATCAGCTACGCCCGCAAATTTCCGGACAGCCATCTGGTCTACCGCAATTATTCGCCTTTCGGCGACATCGCGGTCTATGGCTCGTCCTACCTTCATTTCGCACCGGGGCTCAGCGACAACGCCGCCTTCAACCTGCCCACCATGCCGCCCAATGCCTATCTCGGCCTCTACATCGACGGCGAGGGCCCGAGCGGCATCATCCGCAATCTCGGACCGCAGGAAACCGCCTATTTCCGCTTCCTGCCGATGGTCTACCCCTATCTGGTGGCCAGGCAGCCTGCCACCTTCGTGATCCAGTTCGGCGGCGGCATCTCGACCGCTGTCGCGCTGCGCGATGGCTCGAAGAGCGTCACCGTGGCGGAGTCGAACCCGGCGATCCTGTCGGCCTTCCGCAACGACAGGACGCTGCGCGACTTCACCGGCGACGTGCTGAACGATCCGCGGGTCCGTGTGGTCGGCTACGACGGCCGCCTTTTCCTGGCCGGCCATCCGGAATCCTACGATGTCGTCGACCTCAGCCTTGCCGATTCGGCCGGCCTGTCGGCGCCGGGCGGCTTCGCCATCGTGGAGAAGTACGCCTATACGCGCCAGGCGATGGAAACCTACATGCGGGCGTTGAAGCCGGGCGGAATCCTGTCCGTGACGCTGTGGAACAAGGAGGAGCCGCCGAAGTCGGTGCTGAAGCTCTACAGCACGCTCGTCGAAGCCGCGCGCGCCATGGATCCCGACGTCGCCCGGCGCGACCGGCCCGAGGCGGTCGAGAACGACTTTTTCGCGGTCTCGACCTATCTGTCGACCGCGACGGTCCTCTACAAGCGCGGCGGGTTCACAACCGACGAGGTCGCCAAGCTGCGCGACCATACCCGTGCCATGTCGTTCGACGACATCTACTACCCTGGCATTCCCTACGACGGGTCGCAGACCGACCGCGTGCTGACCGATTACCGCAACGCGATCTTCTCGGACGCGCCGGCCCCCGCCGGCGGCAAGGCACCCGTCGCCATAGCTGCTCCCACGGCCGGCACCGAGGCGACCGCCGGTGCCGCGCCCGGCTCCGCCGCCCCGGCAGCCCCTGCGGCCGACACCGAGGACGGCGCCGATGACGGCGGCGGCAACGGCCCGACCCCCAAGGTCCTCGCGCCGACCCTGATGGGCCGGCTCGCCTGGCACGCCCTGGTATACGGCGGGTGGGACGACGTGGAACGGCGCTATGTCTTCGACGCACGGCCGCTCACCAACGACCGGCCCTATTTCGCCGCCTACGTGAAACCGCGCGACCTGCCGAACCTGCTCGACCGGCTCGAGATCGTGCAGGACGAGTGGGGCTACCTCCTGCTCTGGGCGACGCTCGGCATCGCCGCGGTCGCGGCCGTGTCGCTGGTCGCGATCCCGGTCGTGTTCGGCTGGCGCACCATCTTCAGCCGCGCGCCCGGCAAGGGGCGAACCATCCTGTATTTCGCCTGCCTCGGGCTCGGCTACATCACGGTCGAGGTGGGGCTGATCGCCGACTACACGCTGGCGCT
>CAXUCF010000187.1:0-7699 GCA_964249275.1 uncultured Lichenihabitans sp. | reverse complement strand
GGCTCGGCTACATCACGGTCGAGGTGGGGCTGATCGCCGACTACACGCTGGCGCTCAACAATGCCACGATCTCGGCCTCGATCCTCATCACCTCCATGCTGGTCTTCTCCGGGCTCGGCAGCCTCGCAGCCGAGCGCACGCTCGACCGGGCCCGGCAGGTGCTCCCGGCGATCCTCTTCGCCATCGGCATGATCCTGATCGGCTACGGCCTGTTCCTCGACCGGGCGCTGGTGGAGATCGGCACGCTGCCCTACGTGTGGCGGCTGCTGATCTGCTTCCTCACCGTGGCGCCGCCCGCCTTCCTGATGGGCTTCCCGATGCCGACCGCCATGACCTGGCTGGCCCGGCTCGGCAAGGAGCACATGTTCCTCTGGGCCTGGGGCATCAACGGCTGCTTTTCGGTGATCGGGGCCGCGGCCGTGCCGCTGATCGCCACCGCTTTCGGCCTGTCGAGCGTGCTGGCGGTCGGCGGAGTCGCCTACCTGATCGCCATACCGGCGTTCTTCGCCGTGGTGCTGCCGATCCTCGGCCGCAGCCGCTCCATGGCGGGCAGGAAGGCCACCTTGCCGTTAAAGGTCTAGTGACCATCCCCGCGCGATGGTCACGGGCGGCGAATCGCGGTTAACATCCCGGCTCGCGATCCACCGGGGTAGGACCTTTTGCGCACACGCTCCCGCCGATGGCCCTGCTGGCTCGCCGCCGCCGTGCTCCCCATCCTGGCTGGGGCCTGCACGCCGACGCCGCCCACGTTGAGTGCCGGCATGGCGCGCCGCACGGCCTCGCTCTCGCCCGCGACCAGCGCCGCCACCGCGCTCGTCGGCTTCGACACGACGCCGTTCCCGTTCCGCGGTACGGTGCCGGGGCGCGACAAGCCCTTCATGGACGTGAACGACAACGGCCGTCTCGGCCATTCGTCGCTGCGCAACGGCGTGCTCTGGGAGGATCAGGCCTACAACGACCGCCGCGTGCTGCTGTCGATCCCGAAGGGTTTCGACCCCCGGCGGCCATCCGCCATGGTGGTCTTCCTGCACGGCAACGAGGCGCAGCTCGAACGGGATGTGCGAGACCGCCAGGGCGTCGTGCGGCAACTCGCCGAGTCCGGCATCAACGCCGTGCTGGTGGCGCCCCAGTTCGCCTTCGACGCCAAGGATTCCAGTGCCGGGCGGTTCTGGGAGTCTGGCGTCTTCGCGCAATTCATCCAGGAGTCGAGCCGGCACCTGGCCGACCTCTACGGCACGCCCGACGCGAAAATCGTGTTCGACAACGCCCCCGTGATCCTGGTGGGCTACAGCGGCGGCTATCTGCCGGCCGCCGCCGCGCTGCGCTACGGCGGCGCCGGGCGGCGCATCCGCGGCGTGGTGCTGCTCGACGCGCTCTACGGCGAAGAGGACACCTTCGCCCGCTTCGTCGAGGGCCGGGGGCAGGGCTTCTTCGTGAGCCTCTACGGCAAGTCGTCACGCGACGGCAACGAGGCGCTGCGGCGCCGGCTTCAGGCGCGGGGCATCCGGATCACCGACGACAGCATCAACCAGGCGGTGCCGCCCGGCGGGGTGGTCTTCGTGGATGCGGGGGATGGCGTGGCGCACGGCGACTTCGTCACGGCGGCGCTCGGCGGCGATCCGCTGGCGGCCGTGCTGGCGCGGCTGCGCGGGTTCCCGCGCAATCCGGCTGCCGGACTGGTGGCGAGCGAATAGGGCCGCTGCTGAACGGGACGGCACTGACGGGCGCGGGCGCACGAGGGCGATGCGAAGCGCGACTCGCAACGGGTCGCCGGGCGCGAGATTTCGATTCATCCCGCTTCCATCGCACATAGAATCGGTTAACGTCGGATAACGACGTCCCCGCGCGGCCGCCCATGCTGATCGAAGACCCTCCGGCCATCGCGGTCGAGCCCGCGCTCCCGCCCGGGGTCGCCGTGGCGGCCCGGCGGCCGGTTCGGTCCTTCTCTGATTCGGTTCCGCAAAGCCTGAAGCGGCTGTTCGGCGAGGCCGCTCGGACGCTTGGCGGCGATCTGCCGCCCGAACTGGACTTCCTGGTCGAGGAGGGCGTGGGAGCGGCTCGGCTCGGACAAGTGGCGGCATCGGCGGCAGCCGCCGGGGTCTCGGGCGAAGCGGCTCTGCTCGCATCGGGTGTTTCGGAGGATACCTACTACCGCCTGCTCGCGCGGCATCTGGGGGTACCGTATCTCGAGGAGCCGCTTCCCCTGCTGCTCGACCGGGCCGACTGCGGTGCGGCGTCGGCTGCCGGCGCGGCGCGGCTGGCGCCGAACCGGCGTCGTCTGCACCTCGTCCTGGCACCGCGCGGGGAAGCGTTGCGGCAGCTTCTCGTGGATCATCGCGGGGGCGGCATCGCCCGCTACGACTTCGCGATCTCGACGCCGCGCCGCTTCGACGCGCTTCTCCGGCGCCACGACCGGGCCGGGTTCACCGCACGCGCAGCATCGGGGCTGGCGGACTGGAACGCGGAGCTTTCCGCCCGCGGTGGCGCGACGCGGCGCCAGCAGGTCATCGGGCTCGTGGCTGCAGCCGCCACGCTGATCGCCTTCGCCGGGAAGCCGGCCGCCACCGGGTCCGCCGTCTCCCTCGTGCTCGTAGTGCTGTTCGCGGCCGCGGTGGCACACCGGCTGATCGTCACGGCGGCGAGCCCATCGTCCAGCCGGGCCGCTCCGAAGCGGCGCCGGCCGGACCGCGACCTGCCCATCTACACGATCGTCGTGCCGCTGTTTCGCGAGTCGCGGGTGCTGCCGCAACTCGTGTGCAACCTCGAGGCGCTCGACTATCCGCCGGCCAAGCTCGACATCCGGCTCATGCTCGAGGCCGGAGACCGCGACACGATCGCGGCGGTGGCGCGCCTCGATCTGCCGGCCCGATACGTCGTCACGGTGCTGCCGGATGGCCATCCCCGGACCAAGCCCCGGGCCCTCAACGCCGGCCTGGAACAGGCACGGGGCGACTTCCTGGTGGTCTATGATGCCGAGGACCGGCCCGACCCCGGCCAATTGCGGGACGCCCTGCATGGGTTCGCGGAGGGGTCGAGCTATCTCGCCTGCCTCCAGGCGCGGCTTGCCATCGACCATGCCGACGAGACCTGGATGACCCGCATGTTCGCGCTCGAATATGCGGCCTTGTTCCACGCCGTGAAGCCGGGCCTCGGTGCCCTCGGCCTGCCGGTGCCGCTCGGCGGCACGTCGAATCACTTCCGCGTGGCGGCGCTGCGCCGGGTCGGGGGATGGGACAGCTGGAATGTCACCGAGGACATCGACCTCGGCTTCCGGCTGGCGCGGTTCGGCCTCGGCGTGGGATCGCTGGACTCGGAGACATACGAGGAGGCCCCCCTGACCCTGGGCCGCTGGCTGCCGCAGCGGAGCCGGTGGTTGAAAGGCTGGATGGTCACCTTGATGGTCCACGGCCGCGCGCCGTATCGATTGTTCCGCGACCTCGGCTGCAGGGATGGCCTGTCGGTCGTGGTGTCGCTGCTGGGCACGATCGCGAGCTGCCTGGTCGGGCCGCCGCTGCTCGCCTGGATCCTGGTCGAGGTCTGTCGCGGCACCCTGTTCCGCCCCGGCTCGGCGCTCTGGGCCGTTCTCGTGCCGGGCAGCGCGGCGCTCCTGGTGGGTGGTCTCGTGGCGGCCGCATGGCCCATCTTGCTCGGGCTGAAACGTCTCGGCCGGGTCGACCTCGCGGTCTGGGTCGTCACGCTGCCGATCTACCTGCTCCTGATCTCGGCGGCATGCTGGCGGGCTCTGTTCGAGCTCTGGCGCGATCCGCAGGGCTGGAACAAGACCGAGCACGGTCTTGCCAGGATGCGGGCCGGCATCGGTCGGCTCGCCCCTTCCACGGCCCCCGGATCGGCGCGTGAACACATGCAGGCACCCCGAGCGTTATCGCTCGATTGAGCCATCGTCGAGGTCGGGACCATGTCGAAGCGGCGTTCCGGTCAGCAGGCCGCCTCCTCCCGCCCGGCCGAGGCGTCGGGCGGGGACCAGTTGGAGCTCGAGTTCGTGCGCTTCGGCCCGCGAGAGCGCGGGCTCGACCTCAGGGTCGACCTGGGCGCCGAGACGATATGGGCGACCCGCGCCCAGATGGCGGAGCTGTTCGGCGTCGGCGCCGCCACCGTGGCTCGGGAACTGGCTGCGCTGGCCGCCGAGAACGGGCTCGGCGCGACGCGGCCCGGCAGCCCCGGTCTTGGCGAACTGCACGACCTCGATACGATTCTGTGCGTCGGTTATCGCGTGAGTTCGTCCAAGGCCGCCGCCTTCCGGCGCTGGGCCGGCCAGACGTTGCGATCCTCCGCGGTCGACGGCTATGCGCTCAACGAGGCACGCCTCCGCGGCGACCATACCGCGACCGACCGTCTGGCGGCGCGACTCCGGGCGCTGCGGGCCGACGAGACCAACATCTACGAGACCGTGCGGGCCTTCTTTCGCCAGGCGGCGGAGGATTTCGACGAAAGTTCGGGCGTTGCCCGTCAGTTCCAGGCGGCACTGCAGGACAAATTCATCTATGCCGCAACCGGCAAGACGTCGTCCGACCTGATCCTCATGCGGGCCGACCACCACGCCCCCAACATGGGCCTGCAGCATTTCACCGGCGACCTGCCGAAGATCGACGACGCACGGATCGCCGCCAATTATCTCGACCGCGATGAACTCTACGTGCTGCACGTCATCTGCGAGCAGTTCTTGCTTTACATCCAGGCCAAGGCGGCTCGGAACAAGAGCATGACGATGCGCGAACTGCTGGAGAAGCTCGACGATCTGCTTCGCTTCGACGACTACCCCGTGCTGCCGGGGCACAAGGATTTTCACCAGGACCGGGCGGTGCGCCACGCCGGGGCCGAATATGCGCGCTTCATTCTGCGAGAGGGCGCCCAGCGCCGCATCGGCCCGACGGCACCGCGTCCGCCGGAGCCGTCATCGGCGCCGTAGAGGAGAGATGCCCAGTCTACGACGGCCGCGTTAAGGGCCGGGACCACCCAGGGTGCTCCCAGCTTCGCTCCCCTCCCGGGCCGATGGCGCCCGGTTTCCGCTCCTGAAGGAACGTCCCGGATTCGGCTTGATCGAACGCCTGGTCCCTACGCGTCAGCCTTGGCCTTCGCCGTGCGGCGCCGGGTCTTCTTTCCGGCCTCGCCTTCGGTCTGGACAGCCGCGGCGGCGGGTTCGACCGCCTCGGGTTCCGGCTCGGGCGCGCTCGCCGGGGCAGAAGCCTTGCGGCCGAGACCCATGGTCTTGGCCAGGTTCGATCGCGCGTCCGCATAGGCCGGCGCAACCATCGGATAATCCTTGGGCAGACCCCATTTGTCCCGGTATTCCTGCGGCGACAAGCCATAGGCCGAATGGAGATGCCGCTTCAGCGACTTGTAGCGCTTCCCATCCTCCAGACAGATGATGTATTCGTTGGTAACGGACTTCTTGATCGGCACCTTGGGCTGCAGGGGCTCTTTTGCGGCTTCTGGCTTCGACCCGTTGAGGATGTTGCCGAGCGAGTCGTGCACGGACTGCAGCAGCGTGGGAAGCTCGCTCACAGGCACCGAGTTGTTCCGCACGTAAGCCGACACGATTTCCGCCGCCATTTCGACAACGGTCAGATCCGATTGCGCTTCCGACATAGACTTCATCACTCCTGCAGTTTCACATGAAGTAAAGCGCTTTCTTGCTCCTGACAAGACATGTCAAGCGGCGAAGCCGCCGTTCCGAAGAAAAAACCCGTGTAAACGTGCGCGTTTTTCCGTTAACGGCTCGCAACCGCCGAAGAACTGCGTCTTCGCGAGCCATCGGCACGTGGCGGCGGCTTGGTCGAGCCATGAAGACAGTATCGGAGGGTGATTCCACGATGAGACCGCGCTCCGCCTAGGCCGGGCATGGCCGACGCTGACGTGATTCGGTTTCGCCGGCCGGCTCCGAGGTCGCCAGAGTGGGTCCCGATGCTGGGCGAAAGCTGATGCGATCCGCCCCGCTACAGACTCGCCACCTCGTGCGAAGCCTCTGCACGGGGCTTGCGTCTTTTCCTCCGCTGCCGAGTTATCGTGGCGTGTTGCCGAGCTTCTCTCGATTACGGTGCATCCGTCGGAGGATGCGGGTCGGGCAGATCACCGCAGCGCGATCGAATATGTCGGGCGGCATCGAAAGCCCGCACGGGGAGGGTGCTTGAAACAGGAGAATGACGGGCGCGGCCTTCGCGCCCTGGGCGCAGGGCTTGTTTGCTGCTCGATGCTGATGGCGAGTCCGTCGGCCTGGGGAACGCCCTTTGCGGACGATGCCTCGTCCGCGGGCCTCGCCTTTGCCGAATCGCCTGCCGCGCTCGTGGTCCGATCCGCTTTCACGGCTCAGGATGCCCCACCCAACGGACACCATGCCGTCGTCGACGCGGACAGCTATCCGTGGTCCGCGGTCGGCAAGCTGTTCAACTCCATCGGCGGTGCCTGCACGGCTGCCGTCATCGCACCCGATAAGGTGCTCACCGCCGCCCACTGCCTTTATGCGTTCCGCACGCATCGTTTCCTGGAAGCCGCCGCCATCCACTTCCTACTCGGCTATGCCCGTGGCGACTACCGCATTCACGCCCGCGTGGCGGCCTACAGCATCGGACCGGGTTACGATCCCGGCAACGAGACCCGGACTGCCGGGTCGGACTGGGCGGTCCTGACCCTGGCCGAGCCGCTTCCGGTCGCGGTCCGTCCCATCGCCGTGGCGCAGTCAGTGCCGCCCGCCGGCGCCGCGATCGAGATCGGAGGCTTCGCCCAGGACCGTGCTTATCTCATGACCGCCGACACCCAATGCCGGCTCATCGGCCCGATCGTCGGAGGCAGCCTCCTGAGCCACGATTGTGTGATCCAGCACGGCGACAGCGGAGCGCCCCTGCTGATCGCGGCCTTGAACGGCGCGGTGCAGGCCGTCGGCGTGACGGTCGGGTTCTGGAGCAGCGAAGGCCGGCAGGTCAGGATCGCGGCACCGATCACGGCCGCCATTCTGCCGACCGCGCAGGCGCGGCCCTGAGCTTGAGCCTCGGCGACGGAGGCGGCGCGGCAGACCGGCTTCGGATTGCGACACGCGGCGAGCCGATGGCCCAACGAATTGGAGGTGGTCGGTCGGGGGGCCGTCGGGCGTCGACGCGGCCGCCTTGCGATGGCATCTTCGAAGCAGCCGGCGCGCCGGCTGCCGGGCCGGCGCCGGAGCGCCGGCGACGCGGGCAGTGGCGGCCCGATCTGACGCCCGCCGACACCGACGATCGCTTCTGCATCAACGACGACCAGGCAGCCCTCGTGGCTTTGGCGCGGGAATTCGCGGCCGACCGCATCGCTCCTCACGCGCTCGCCTGGGACCGCGACCGGCATTTCCCGGTCGACGTGCTCCGCGAGGCCGCGGCCCTGGGCTTCGGGGCCATCACGGTGCGCGACGACCTCGGCGGCTCCGGGCTGTCGAGGCTCGACTCCACCCTGATCTTCGAGGCCCTGGCCGAAGCCTGCCCCACCGTCGCGGCCTATCTGTCGATCCACAACATGGTGGCGGCGCTGGTCGATCGATTCGGCACGCCGGAGCAGCGGGAGCGCTGGCTGCCGGATCTCGTCGGCATGGCGCGGCTCGCGAGCTACTGCCTGACCGAGCCCGACGCAGGCTCGGACGCCGCCGGGCTCAAGACACGCGCGAGGCGTGACGGCGCTTCCTATGTGCTCGACGGCCGCAAGCAGTTCATCTCGGGCG
>CAXUCF010000186.1:2083-9882 GCA_964249275.1 uncultured Lichenihabitans sp. | reverse complement strand
GTCCTGCGCCTCCGCGAGCCTGCGGGCCGCATCGTCGCGCTCGTCGCGCGCTGTGTCGAGCCGGGCCGCGATCCCGGAGCGCGCTTCGATGAGGCCGCGCAGGGTGCCGACGACAGCCGCTCCCAGCATCACGCGGGCGGGTTCCGTCCCCGAGGGTCGGTCGAGCCGGTCGAGGATGGCCTCGATCTGCAAGGCCGCGGTCCTGGCCGCGAGCCGGCGCTCGGGGAGGTCCTTCTCGGCCGTCGTGTAGCGGGCGCGCGACTCCGCCAAGCGGTCCCCATCCGGGCCAGCCTGCAGCGCGGCCGCGTCCACGGGGATGTCCTGCAACTCGCTCGACAGGGCCGCGATAGCGCTGTCGATCCCCTTCAGTTCCGTCGCGCCCTCAATGGCCAACCGCTCGATGTCAGGCACCTCGGCCGCCCAGCCGACGGGCGCATCGGGCAGACCGGCCAGGGGCTGCAACTGGTCCCGGAGCCCGCGAAGCTCCGCCAGTTGCGGCAGGGCGCCGAGCTGGCGCAGGATCTCGTTCATCCGCACCCTGGTCGCGCCACGCGCTTTCAGGGCAGCTTCGTATTGGTCCCGGGCGCCGTCGCGCTCCTGGACCAGCTTGGCATAGGCTGACGCGAAGATATCGATCTCGTCCTTGCTGTCCTTCAACCGCCCGAGCGCGGCCTTCAGCTCGGACAAGACCGTGCCGTGCTTCTTGGGCTTGTGGAAGCCGTCTGCCTCCAGCCGGAGTTCAACGAGCGTGTGGCTGAGTTCGGCGAGGCCCGCGCTGGCCGAGAACAGGAGCTGGCCGAGGTCGCCCTTGCTGGCCAGGATGCTGTTGCCGCCCGCCTCCAGGGTCTCGTCGTCGAGCGAGAACATGGTGCGATAGCTGGCGCGGTCGATGCCGCCGAGTTCGCCCGCGATCAGCGCTTCGCCGATCGGCTCCCCCTTCGGGTCGAGCAGGGTCGCGCCCTTGCGCTTCACCCGCACGAGGTCCCGGGCACCGTCCGCGAGGTCGAGCCGGCCACCGACCTGCATGGTGCCATAAGGGTGCAGAAAGTTGAACCTGCTCTGCGCGCCGATGCCGAACAGCAGGTCGAGGAAGGCCGCGAAGGCGGTCGACTTTCCGGCCTCGTTCGGGCCGTAGACGATGTGGAGGTCGGGCTGCCCTGGCGCGGGCGCGTCGAAATCGATCCGGCAGTCCGTGAACTTGCCGTAGCGGGTCAGGTCGAGGCGCGACAGGCGCATTCAGGCGGGCTCGGTCGCGGCCGTTCCGTGCAGGCGCGCCAGCACGTCCTGGGCGCCATCCGCCACAATGGCGGCCAGGGCGGCGTCGAAGCCCGCGGGATCGGACCCGAGCAGGCCGCGGCATTCCGGCGGCAGCGCCAGGCGCAGTTCCTCGGCGACCGCCGCCATCTCGGCCCTGAAAGCGTCGGAATGCAGGATATCGTCGTCGATGAGCCGGCGGAGTTCCGCGAAGGGGTCGCCGGGCGGCAGGGCGGCACCGCCCGGCGCGCCCGCGGAGGGTGCCGCGCAATCCACCTCGATCTTCTCGATCGAGGTCCGTCCCAGCACGGACGCGCGATCGTCCGCCTCGGCCTTGAGCAGGTCGAGGTCGCGACGCAGCCGCCAGGCCAGGGGCGTGGTACCGGTGACGCGCAGGCGGGCCACGAGGTGCTCGGACCGGGCCGCGTCGCGCGCCGGCCCCAGTGCGGCGTCGACGGCTGCCGCGATGCCGCCCCACTCGTCGACTCCGCCGAGATCGACCGACACGCGCTCGAACTGGGCCACGCTGGTCAGGCGCTCCTCGAGCCTGATGCTGCGGTCGTCCGCAATGGTGACCAGGGTCACGGATTTGGCACCCGCCTCGTTGATGTCGCGGCCCTGCGGCATGCCCGGCATGACCACGGCGGCGGCGCGCCCTGTTCCGACAGCTTCGATGCGCCCGTGGATGTGGCCTAGCGCCCAATAGTGGAACCCCGAGGCGTGCAGGTCGCCGATCGAGCAGGGCGCGTAGGGGTCGTGGCCCTCGGCGCCCCCGAGGCTCGTGTGCATGATGCCGATGTTCACGGCGTCGGCGACGGGCGCCCGGTACTTCGGCAGCAGGCCCTCGCTCGCATGGGGCTGGGCGAAGCTCAGCCCGTGCACGACGACGTCGAAGCCGCCGCCCGCGGCGCGGTCGTGCGCGATCGCCTCGCCGCGCCCGCCGTACACGCTCACGGTCTCGGGGAAGGCCAGTTCCTTGGTGATCTTGGACAGGGCGTCGTGGTTGCCGCGGATCACGAAGGTGCGGACGCCGGCGGCATGCAGGCGCCTGACCTGCTCGGCCAGGAAGCGCGCCGTCTTCATCGAGGTCTGGTCCCCGTCATAGAGGTCGCCGGCCAGGATGAGCGCATCCACGGCCTCGTGCAGGCAGAGGTCGACGATGCGCTCGAAGGCGCGCCGCGTGGCGTTGCCGATCAGCGCGGCGAGGTCGGGGTCGCGGAGCGCGAGGCTGCGCAGCGGGCTGTCGAGGTGGAGGTCGGCGGCGTGGACGAAGCGATAGGCCATGCGGTGCGGCGTGTTCTCGTGCGGTGCGGCCCGGCACAGGTGTCCGCTCTACTGCAACGGCGCGCGTCGCGCCACCCGGCCCCGCGCCGGTCGCCACCGATCCGGTGGAGAAGTCCCAGGTGATCCGCTATTGAGGGGCCGAAGCCGGGGCCGCGCCATGGACCACTTCTATACCGAGACATCGGCGTACACGGGCGGCCCCGTGGCCCTCATGGGGGTGCGGGTCCTGGCCGGCACGCGGCGTGCCGGCTGCCTGATGGGGCCTGCGGCGCTGCGCACCGCCGGCATCGCGGCGGCGCTCGCCGACACAGGTAGCCGCGTGATGGACCACGGCGACCTCGCGCCGCCGCGCGCCGGGTCGGCGTCGGAGCCCGTGCCGACCCTGCACAACCTCGGCGAGGTCGCGGCCTGGACACGGGCCATCGCCGAGCGGGTGCATGGCGCCATGCAGGCCGGCGAACTCCCCATCGTGATGGGCGGCGACCACAGCCTGTCGATGGGTTCGGTCGACGGTGTGGCACGCCACTGCCGCGAGCAGGCGCGCCAGCTGTTCGTGCTCTGGCTCGACGCCCACGCGGATTTCAACACGCCCGACACCTCGCCCTCGGGCAACATGCACGGCATGCCCCTGGCGGCGCTCTGCGGCGAGCCCGGCTTCGCCGGCGTCTTCGCCGGCTGGGACCGACCGGGCGCCGCGGCCGCGCCGAGGCTCCTGCCCGACCACGTCCACCTCTTCGGCCTCCGCTCGGTCGACCGCGGCGAGCGCGCGCTGCTCCGCGCCCGAGGCGTCGACGTCGTCGACATGCGCTTCATCGACGAGTGGGGCGTCGCGGTGCCGCTGCGCCGCATTCTCGAGCGCGTGGCCGCGGCCCGGGGCTTCCTGCATGTCAGCCTCGACGTCGACTTCCTCGATCCGTCGCTGGCGCCGGGCGTCGGCACCACGGTACCTGGTGGGGCCACCTACCGCGAGGCTCATCTCATCATGGAAATGATCCACGATTCGGGCCTCCTCGGCTCGCTCGACCTCGTGGAACTCAACCCTTTCCTCGACGATCGCGGCAGGAGCGCCATGATCCTGGTCGACCTCGTGGCGAGCCTGTTCGGCCGCAGCGTCATGGACCGGGTCACGGCGGCGGGACGGGTGTTCTGATGCGAGGAGTCATTCCTCCGCGCGTTCGCCGGCTAAGCGGCTGAAATCGTCAACTCGTTCCTGCTGCGTGATACACCGACGTGTGCGGGTGTCCAGCCTCTTGCGCGGGACTCGTCGGGGCAGCGAGATCGCTCCCATCAAGCTCTTCTGCGAGATCGACCTGGCTCGCCTGCTGCCTCCATGTCGGGTAACAGGAACCCCGACCGAATGACCCGGAACGCCCGATCCACGAGATCACCGAGGCTGCTTGCTTCTGGGTCGGCGAGCCAGCGCGACATTGCCCAGTCGTAGGCCAACAAAGCCGCGGTGACCTGCAACGCTGCCCCGGTAGGGTCCACCGTGCGGCTCCGTACGGCGAGCGCGGTCGTGAGGGTAGTCGACCAAGTTTCTCGTTTGTCTTCCCGCAGGGCAGGAAACAGACCGGCTGGACCCGTCAGTTCCTTGAGCTTGCGTATGCGTTGAACATCCTGCTCCGCGTACTCGACGAGCATCTGGAGGGCCGCACGGAGCGTGGTGAAGACCGGCTCGCCCGACGGACGCGCAGTCGCGACTGCGGCAAGGTCCGACCCTACATCATCGCCCCAGGCGGACAGTGCTTCCTCCTTCGTCTCGAAGTACCGGAAGAACGTACGCCGCGAGACGCCGGCCGCCTCGGCAATCCGATCGGCCGTCGTTTGTTGGAACCCGTAACTAAGGAACAACTCAACCGCTGCCTTCCCGATCTTTCGCCGGGTTGCCTCTCGGTTCTCGGCGCGATCAGCCCGCTTGACTATTGGCACTCAGTGTCACCTTATGCTGGGACTCGATGCCAGTTTGGAATGCCTTCGATGCAAGCGCCAGCGCGATTTGATGCCGATGACGCGATGATCGTCCTGTCTGACTTGCAGCCGCAAATCGTTGCCCGCGGGAGCCGGACGAACCCCGAGAACGACTTGCGGAAGGCTGCTTCCATTCTCGTCGAGGCCGCGGGCGTTCTCGGGCTACCGGTCTTCAGTTCCGTCGTGCTTTGGGGCGCGGGGGGCGTGGCGGAAACCATCGACGACTTGAAAGGCTTGCCTTCACTAGCGCGTGCGACGGTCGGCGTCTTCGAAGACGAGGCCAGCCGACGCGCTATTGCCCGGCACGGTCGGTCCGTCATGGCCATCGGAGGAGTGTCCAGCGAAGTTGCGGTTCTTCACGCCACCTTGGGGGCGCTCCGGGCCGGTCACGCAGTGCATGTGCTGACCGATGTATGCGGCGGCTTCACCGAGAGGACGGAAGCTGCGGCTTTCCGGCAGATGGAGGCGGCCGGCGCCACCATGTCCAGCGTCCCCAGCTTCCTGACCAGCGTGATGCCGTCCATCGCCGATCCGCGCGCCCAGGCCGTATTCGCCGCCCTGTCACGCTTCTGGTCGTAATCTCGACGGGACGACATCCTGATCAATCACGTCGACAGAAGGAACTCTCCATGGCCAACGACTCCACATCCTCAGCGGCGCACGTCGCGCCAAAGACCGGCGCTCGCCTAACGACGCTCGACCCGGCTGCCGGCTACGTCACGATCATCAACACCTACGCGGTCGCTCCCGAACGCGCGGAGGAGCTGCTCGACTTCCTCATGCGTTCAACGGTCGAGACATTGCGATACGTGCCTGGGTTCGTCTCGGCCAACTTTCACGTGAATCTCGACCGCACCCAGGTGGTCAACTACGCCCAGTGGCGGAACCGCGAGGCCATCCTGGCCGCCCGCGACAACCCCGAAGTTGCAGCGCGCATCAGCGCGGGCAGCAAGATCGCGGACAGTTTCAAACCCGTCCAGTACGAGCTGCGGCAGTCGGTGGCGGCGGCCACCAAGTGATGCGGAGGCATCATGGAAGCGGCACGACGGCCGATAGCCTTTGTAGCGGCCGTCACTACGGTTGGAGGACTGCTGGCTGGCGACTTCATCCCTGGTCTCGACGGCAACCATCAAACCCCGCATGACCTCCGGCGCCGCTTCCCCGGCTCGATTGCGTGTTCGCCGCCGCCTATGTCGATAGCGACCTGACACACGCTGTGTATGGTGAAGGCAGTGCCGGTCACAATGACAGGAGGATGCGATGACCCAAGCGCAAAACCAACAGGTCGTCCTAGCCGCCGTCCCGGAGGGGGAGCTACGACCGGCCGACTTGCGAGTCGAGGAGGTCGACGTGCCCGTGCCCGGCGACCGCCAGCTCCTGCTCGAGACGATCTACCTCTCGATCGACCCCTACATGCGCTGGTGGATGCGGCGGGAGGAGTCCTACAACGAGCCGATCGGGATTGGCCAGGTGATCGTGGGCGGCACCGTGTCCCGCGTGCGGCAGTCGCGGCATCCGAACTGGCAGGAGGGCGAGTGGGTCCTGGCCGCCTCGGGCTGGCGGCGCTTCGCCGTATCGGACGGAAGCGACCTGCGGCGGATCGATCCGGACCTCGCGCCTCCCTCGACCGCACTGGGCGTCTTGGGGATGCCGGGCTTCACGGCCTATGCCGGCTTGCGCAATATCGGCCAGCCGAAGCCCGGCGAGACGGTGGTGGTCGCAGCGGCGAGCGGCGCGGTGGGCTCGGCCGTCGGTCAGATCGCGCGCATCCGTGGCGCTCGCGCTGTTGGCATCACGACAGGCCTGGACAAGCTCTCCTACGTGAGGGACGAGTTGGGCTTCGACGCCGTCGCCGATCATAGGGCACCGGACTTCGCCGAACAGCTGGCCAAGGTCTGCCCAAGAGGGATAGACGTCTACTTCGAGCTTGTGGGCGGCCCCATCTGGGACGTGGTCCTCCCTTTGCTGAACACCTACGGGCGTGTTCCCGTCTGTGGTTTGATCTCGCAGTACGAAGCCCGCGCCAATAGCGGCAAGGGCATCGATCGCCTTCCCGGCACGATGGCGCAGGTCATGGGCAAGAGCCTGACGTTGCGCGGTTTCATCCAGACCGAGTTTGCCGATGCGCAGTCCTCCGATTTCCTGCGAGAAGCCGGGCAGTGGATCGCCGAAGGACGGCTGCGTTACCGTGAGGACGTCATGTACGGCCTTGACAAGGCACCGAGCGCCTTGATCGCTGTCCTGAAAGGACAGAACTTCGGCAAGACGCTGATCCAGGTCGGCGAACCGTAACAGGGCCAAGACTCAGCGGCGGTCGAGGACTGCCGGCGAGTCTCACCAAAAACGCTGCGATCCGTCGCTTGCCCGAGCCTTTGTCGGTTTTGCGCGGCCGACTGCCTGGCGAAGCGTCCAGCATCAGCCTGCCGAGCACGGCCCGGTCGGCATCCGTCAGGTGACTCAGAAACGGTCGGCCTCCCCGGGATCCCTCCGGTGGTCTCACTTTCCGGGGGTTGGCGGCGGCAGCGGGGCTCCGCTGCGGAGCAGCCAGAACAGGATCAGCAAGACGCCGAGCGCGATGCAGAGGCCGGCGATGGCGCGGGGGCTCAACTGGACGCCGGGTCGCGCCCGTCGCGCGGGCGTGTCATGTGCGGGCGACGACGTCGCGCCCGCGCCGATCACCTTGACGGTGCTTCGCGTCGGACCGGGGGCCGCGCCCGCCATGTCGGGGCCGCGCCCGTCGAGCACCGCCTCGGCGAGGTGGCGGTAGGTCGCGAGCCGGCGCGGCGTGCTTTCGCCGAGCAGATAGGACTGCGCTTCCGCCGCATCCGGCATCCGGCCCTGCAGGCGGCCATAGGCCTGAAGCCAATCGTATTTGTTCTGCTTGTAGAGCGAATAGGCCACGAGCCCGACGATATCCTTGTCGCTGGTGACCAAGCTGGTAAACACCACATTGTGTTCGGCCGGGTCCACGATGGTGGGGTCGGGTGCGAGGGCCTCGGACTCCCGTCCCGTCCCCGCCATCATCGATCGCTCCGCATCGGTCCGTGTCGCTAGCTGATCCATCGCCGGTGCTCCCCACCCTCGTTCCCGGGTTCAACCGCGAGCCCGCCCGGCCGGATCCGTCGCGGAGCCCGACGGCTCACATCCAACGAAAGGACAGCATCCTGCCGCCGCACGCCGATTTCGAGCAGGCCCTCCAGGCCCGGGGTTTTCGACTCGTCGCCGGGATCGACGAGGCCGGACGCGGACCCCTGGCCGGCCCGGTCTCGGCCGCAGCCGTCATCCTGGACCTC
>CAXUCF010000186.1:0-2073 GCA_964249275.1 uncultured Lichenihabitans sp. | reverse complement strand
CCTGGCCCTCGCGGACCTGCCCGAGGGCATCGACGATTCCAAGGCGCTGCCGGCCGAGCGGCGGGAGGACCTTTGTTCGGCCATCCTGGCCCGGGCGGTCGCGGTCGGCATCGGCTTCGCCAGCGCGGCCGAGATCGACGCGGTCAACATCCGCCAGGCGACCTTCATGGCGATGCGCCGGGCCGTGGGCGCCCTGTCGGCCGCGCCGCATTACCTGCTGGTCGACGGCAAGGACGGCCCGCCCGGCCTCGCCTGCCCGATCCGAACCGTCGTGAAAGGCGATGCCCTGTCGCTGTCGATCGCGGCTGCCTCGATCGTCGCCAAGGTGATGCGGGACCGGCTCATGGTGCGGCTCCACGCGGTGCATCCGCTCTACGGCTTCGCGGTCCATAAGGGCTACGCCACGGCCGCGCACCGGGCCGCGCTGCGGACCCATGGCCCATCGCCGTTCCACCGGTTGAGCTTCTCCTCGGCATCCCGTCGCGAGGCCGATGACGAGACGGTCGGGTAGCCGGTCGAGCACCCTGGAAACCATAATGTGCCGTCTGCCTCCGCACGGGTTCGCGCTCGCGTCATGATGACCGAAGCGTAACGAAACAGGACAGCATCGGCCGGGCTTCGGCAACGTGGGCTTTACCTTAACGCCCCCATAGTCCGGGTCGTGAGTTGCGTATCCCGGTGTGTGTCACATGTCTCAAGCACAGGCCGGAACGGCCGCTTCGAAGCTCCAGTCAAAGGTATCGCGTCCTGGAGCTTCGACGGCTCGCCTCAGACCGGTGGCGCCGGCCCTGCGGGATCGGATCATCATCTCGGACTGCCTCGACGCCCTTGCGGCGCTGCCCCCCGAGAGTGTCGACCTCGTGTTCGCCGACCCGCCCTATAACCTCCAGCTGTCGCAGCCGCTGACCCGGCCCGACCAGAGCCTCGTCGACGCCGTCGACGACGATTGGGACCGCTTCGCCAGCTTCGCCGACTACGACCGTTTCACGACCGCTTGGCTGCAGGGCGTGCGGCGCGTGATGAAGCCCAACGCGACCCTCTTCGTGATCGGCTCCTACCACAACATCTTCCGGGTCGGCTCGACGCTCCAGGACCTCGGTTTCTGGATCCTCAACGACATCGTCTGGCTCAAGGCCAACCCGATGCCGAACTTCCGCGGGCGCCGCTTCACCAACGCCCACGAAACGCTGATCTGGGCGTCGCGCGACGAGGCCGCCAAGCAATATACCTTCAACTACGAGGCCCTGAAGGGCGCCAACGACGACACGCAGATGCGGTCGGACTGGTTCATGCCGATCTGCTCGGGTTCCGAGCGCCTCAGGGACCGCAACGGCGACAAGCTCCACCCGACCCAGAAGCCCGAGGCCTTGCTGACCCGCATCCTGCTCAGCGCCTCGAAGCCCGGCGACGTGGTGCTCGACCCGTTCTTCGGGTCCGGCACCACCGGAGCGGTGGCGCGCCGCTACGGCCGCACCTGCGTCGGCATCGAGCGCGATCCCGTCTATGCGGCGGCGGCGGCGAGCCGTATCGCGGCCGTCGCGCCCGTCGGAGCCGAGACGCTCGACGTGCTGGCCACCAAGCGCAGCGAGCCTCGCCTCGCCTTCGCGAGCCTGCTCGAGACCGGCGCCGTCGTGCCCGGCCAGGCGCTCTACGATGCCCGCCGGCGCGTCAAGGCCGCCGTGCGGGCCGACGGCCTCATCGGCATCGGCACGATCGCGGGCTCGATCCACAAGATGGGGGCCCTGGCGCAGGGCCTGCCGGCCTGCAACGGCTGGACCTATTGGCACTACGACGATGCCGGCACGCTGAAGCCGATCGACGCGTTGCGCGAGCGCGCCCGGGCGGACATGCGGGAGGGCTGAACCCACATCACTTGATCGGGACCTTCGCCGCACCGGCCAGTTCCTCCCTGGCGCCCCGGGATGCGATGAAGCTGCGCGGGCATTTTTCGGCTGCGGCCTTGAACGACGAACGAGCGGCGGCCCGGCACAGCCATCCTTCCCGAAACCGGCGTCCGAGACTGGCCTGCATGGGGTCCGCCGTCGTGAATTACGCTATAGGGCTCCCAACGGC
>CAXUCF010000185.1:9440-9885 GCA_964249275.1 uncultured Lichenihabitans sp. | reverse complement strand
GATGACGGTTATGGTCATGAACAAAGGCGAACGTACTTCACCCGATTGCCCTGCGAGGGGTGATGTTGACTTCGCGCTTCCACCGGATAATGTCACGCCTAGACGATCCGCGCGGCTTCATGGCCGGCGCGGGTTTTGTTTTGTCGACCATCGAGGATTTCCGTCGCTCACGTGACGGTGCGCGAGGACACGTCATGGCCAAGGCTGCAACCATTAAGATCAAGCTTCTGTCGAGCGCCGATACCGGGTTCTTCTACGTCACGGAGAAGAACGCCCGGACGAAGACCGACAAGTTCACCTTCAAGAAGTATGATCCGGTCGTGCGCAAGCACGTCGAGTTCAAGGAAACCAAGATCAAGTGATCTCTGGCGGGTGGACCGGCTTCGGCCGGGCCTGCTGTTCCACGTCCCACGAAAAAGCCGCCCGGGAGGGCGGCTTTTTCGTG
>CAXUCF010000185.1:2814-9430 GCA_964249275.1 uncultured Lichenihabitans sp. | reverse complement strand
GGCCCCCGGGGGGGGGGGGGGCGGGCTGCCCCCCCCCCCACAAACCCCCCCCGGGGGGGGGGGTTTTTTGGGGGGCACGACCAGCGAACCCGATCAAGACCCGGCAATAGGTGGCCGGTCGGAAGTGGCTTACGAGGAGGCCACTCTGACCACTTCCGAACCGGCCGACCCCACGGACCCAGGAGATGCGGCGGACCTGAGCACTCCGTAGGGTATTCGAGGACTGCGTTTCCGCCGTCCGTCCGTCTCGCCGCGCGGCGCTCATGCCCCGCTCAGCGATGTACGACTATTGCGCCGCAAACCTTTACATCATCTCACCAGGAGTCAACAGGCGCCCGCTGGATTCCGCTGGATTCCGCCCGAAAAGTCCGCGATTCCTGTCCGGTGCACTGTGCAAGACCCAGCAGCCGCTATGTGAGGGCCCGGAGGCGCCATTGCGAACCAGCGTGAGCAGCACCAGCGATGGCCGACCGACCCTCATTTGTCCCAGCCTCCCACCGCTGGACCACGCGCTTGCTGGTCCAGCGATGACCCGCGAAAGCCGCCTGACTAACACCCGCTTGATAATCCGCCGGTTCGATCGGTTGGCAGACCGGCGGCGCCGTTCCGGAGATCGAGACCCGTCCGTCATGACAGCAATTGGGCGGCGATTCCCTGCCCTTCCAGCAGTTTCACCGCCTTCATGTCGAAAGACACGAAGGTATCGCCGCCGAGCCACTGACCGTCGAAGGCGATCACGCCATCCGCGAAATCTCCGCCTGCTTCGAGCAGCGCGAGCCCAGCTTCGACCGTAGGACGGTTGAGGACGACGTTTCGGGTATTCATCAGCAGCCGGATCGCCTGCGCGACTTCGGCTCGGGAGGCGTGGTAGCTGCGCTCCATCACCCACGCCAGTTCGCACAAGGAATGAACGCTGATCGCCACCAGTTCAGCAGCTTTTAGCGTCTGGATCGCCAGCTTTTGTTGCGTTTCCTCGCCACGAACGACCACGCGCAGGAGCAGGTTCGTATCAGCGGTGATCTTCACTCCTTGGTCATGCCAGCCAGGCCGGCCGCCGTGCCTGCCTCAGCGATGGCGTCGTTTAGTTCCTTGATCGAGAGCCGCGCGCCGTTCGTCTTGCCATCGAAAAAATTTCGAAGATCATCCCAAGACCCTCGGGCCTGTTCCGCCTTCATCTCCGCCCGGCCATCGGGCAGCAAGTCAAGCCTGATTTTGCCGCCAGGTTGAATACCGAGATGCTTCAACACATCCTTCCTGAACGTAACCTGGCCCCGCGTGGTGACGGTCAAAGTCGTCATGAAAATTGTCCTCCGGCCTGACCCGCAACATAATGCAGTTTCGCATTACGCTGCAAGGGTGGAGGTGTCTGGCGCCTGCCGCTGCGCGGCACTGCGGCTCTATTCGTCGCCATCTGCTCGTCCGTCAGGTCATCCGCACTGACGGCCGCCGCCAGGGGGTCACCCTCGAGAGGTTGGCTAGCGAAGATACTGACCTGGAAGAAGGTCAAGAACGGGTCCGATGGTCACGACGCCTCGGGCAGGAGGCGCATTCCGCCTGCATGGCCTGGACCACCATGGATAGGGAATGCGCCACGGCCGGCCGGCCAGCTTCCGGGCGGATCAGGCCGCGTCCGCCGAAACGCGGTTGCGGCCCAATGTCTTGGATCGGTAGAGGGCGTGGTCGGCCCGCTTCATCATGGAGTCGACCTCACGCCCGTTGCGGCGCTCCGAGATCCCGATCGAGACCGTGACCGGGATCTCCCGGCCGTCCTCGACCGAGAACACGGTTCCGCCTACGGCCTGGCGCACTCTTTCTGCCACCTTGCCCGCAACCGCGATGCTGGTCTCGGGCATCACGATGATGAACTCCTCGCCGCCGAGGCGGCAAAAGACGTCCGCACCGCGGATCACCGTCTTCACGCGTGTCGCGAAAGCCTTCAGGATAGCGTCGCCCGCGTTATGGCCGAACGTGTCGTTGACGGCCTTGAAGTGGTCGATGTCGAGGATCATGAGCGACAGCGGCTTGTTGCCGTCGGCGGCGGCCAGCACGAGCCCGGAGAGGTTCGACTCCAGGTAACGGCGATTGTGGAGCCCCGTCAGGGGGTCCATCACGGCGAGTTGCAACGATTCCTGCATGATGGCGCGCAGGCGGTCGGTATAGCGTTTACGCCGGAGCTGGGTGTGGACACGGGCCATCAACTCGTTCCGGTCCACGGGCTGGACCAGATAATCGTTCACGCCGATGTCGAGGCCACGAAGGATCCGGGCGCGGTCCTCGGCATCCGCCAGCAGCAGGATGGGCAGATCACGGGTGCAGTCGAGAGAGCGCAATTGGCTGCAGACCCGAAGCGAATCGAAGTTCTTCAGACTGGAGCTGACGATCGCTAGGTCGTAATCGCCCGTGGCGGCCCGGAACAGGGCTTCATTGGCGTCGACTTCGAGGTCCACGTCGTGAGCCTTGCTGAGGGCCGCCACGAGGCGCTCGGACGAGGACATCCGGTCTTCCAGAAGGAGAACGCGACCGTGCCCGACATCGTCGAGAGCGGCGGCCAGGCGTCCACCGGCATGAAGACCGTAGCTGGCCGATGATTCGGCTCGCTGCCGCAGTTCGTCGATCACCCGCTTGAGACGGACGAGCGAACGGACCCGCGCGATCAGCGAGACCTCGTCGACCGGCTTCGTCAAGAAATCGTCGGCGCCGGCTTCGAGACCGCGGACGCGATCGGCCGGCTGATCGAGCGCCGTGACCAGGACCACGGGCACATGCGCGGTTGCCGAATCGCTCTTCAGCCAGCGGCAGACCTCGAAGCCGTCCATGCCGGGCATCATGACGTCGAGGAGCACGACGTCGAACGCGCGCTGGGCGCACAACCTCAGCGCTTCCGCTCCGGTGCCGGCCGTGCTCACCTCGAAATACTCGGCCGATAGGCGCGCCTCCAGAAACTTAACATTGGGCACGACATCGTCGACCACCAAGATACGCGCCGTCATGGACCAGCCTCTTACCCATCACCGAGGTAGTTGCGGACAGTTTCCAGAAACTTAACGACCGATATGGGCTTCGACAAATAGGCTTCGCAGCCGCCCTGCCGGATCTTCTCCTCGTCGCCTTTCATGGCGAAGGCCGTGATCGCGATGACCGGAATGGCGCGAAGCTCGTCGTCGTCCTTCAACCACTGGGTGACCTGCAACCCGGACACTTCGGGCAGTTGGATGTCCATCAGGATAAGGTCCGGCCGATGCTGCCGTGCCAGCCCAACCGCCTCGACCCCGCTTCGGGTCTGAACCGTGCTGTAGCCATTGGCCTCCAGCAGGTCGCTGAAGAGTTTCATGTTGAGTTCGTTGTCTTCGACGATCAAGATCGTTTTCGACATGGGTTTGCCGCCTCGATGGCTCCAGGCCAGGCCCGATGGTCGGGCCTGGCCGTGTTGGGCCTGTTCCGTTCAGCAAGCGTTACCGCATCACGTGCGTTCTGAGATAAGGAAAACTGCCGGCATGAAGAATGGCGCAATGGCTTCCTGGCGAGGTCGGACCATACCCTTGCCCACCGCGGCCGAGGAGGACCTGATCGCCATTCGAGCCTTGACGTTCATCGGGGGCGATCCGAACCGCGCCCAACGTTTCCTTGCCGTCTCCGGCCTGATGCCGGGCGACCTGCGCGAGGCGGCGGCCGACCCGGCTTTCTTGACCGGAGTGATGGACTACCTCGTGGCCGACGAGCCGCTGCTCATGGCTTTCGCGGAGACGGCGGGCCTTGATCCCGAGACTGTGGTCAGGGCTCAGGATGGCCGGCAGCGGCGGTGACGGGGGCTCGCTGGCCGCAGTCTCATCTCTTACACTCGGCCTGCGGCGTCACCGTGAGGTCGGTCAGCGCGCCGGCCAGGACGAAGTCGCCGTAATCGAGCTTCAGCGCCCGCGAGATACCGTTCTCGTAGAGGTCCGACGACAGCACGTAGTCCGGCTGGTCCTCGTTGTCGCCCTCGAAATAGCTGATCACCACCGGCCAGCGGCGCAAGGATTTGGTGGCCTCGTTGAGGCCCGCCGGATCGTCGGCGGCGGCGCCGATCGGTGCCCCGATCACGGTCAATGTGTGGTACAGCCGCTTGCCGCTTTCCGACCCGTCGTAGACGAGGGCGGACAGGAGCCTGTCCCCCTTCTCGGCCGCCGCGATGACCCGGCGAAGGTGTTCGGTCGGGAACAGGACCTCGGCGCCGAAGGTGGCCTTGCCGGCAGGATGCTTGAGATCCACCGCGATGCTGCCGTCCACACTGCGCTGCGCACGGCCGTCGAGGTCGCTCACGGTCTCGTCGTCCGTCGACGTCTTGGTCTCGAACTTGAACTGCGTGGCGGCGGCGTCCTCGAAGGTCGTCGATCGCATGTCGTTCAGCTTGGAATCGCCCTCCGCCGGCTGCATCTCCGTCATCTGTCGGAACACCGTCGTGTAGCCGTCACAGGCCGAACCGGTGAAATTGTAGTCGATCACGCCGCTCGCCGAAGCGGGCGCGTTCGCGCCCTTGGCCTTGAGCAGGGTCAACTTATAGACGGCGTGATGCGGTGCCATGGAAACGGCGTCGGCGAGAGCGGGCCCTCCGACCGCGACGAAACCGGCCGTGGCGACGGCCAGAGGAATGAGGCAGGCGGGCGGGAAGCGGTTCACGACGATCTCCGTTCGATCCGGCAAGGATCGTGTCGCGACGTGGCGGAACTGAGATGATGGCGTGGAGCACCCAATTCGCATAGGGGGATGGCACGCCGTGCTGTCGCGGCTGGTGTGAAAGGATGGACCGATGGGGACGATCGACGGTCGGCTGCGGGACCTCGGGATCGAATTGCCGAAACCTGCTGCGCCGGTGGCCAATTACGTAGGCTCGGTGCTGGCCGGCGACACGCTGGTGATCTCGGGGCAGCTCGCCCTGGGTCTCGACGGCAAGCTCGACCCGGCCCACAAGGGCAAGCTCGGCCATGACGTCGGGGCCGATCTCGGCCGCGCGGCGGCGCGGCTCTGCGCCATCAACGTGCTGGCCCAGGCCAAGGCGGCTTTGGGCGATCTCGACCGGCTCGAGCGCTGCGTCAGGCTCGGCGGCTTCATCAACGCCGCTCCGGACTTCACCGACCTCGCGCTGATCATGAACGGGGCCTCCGACCTGATGGTCGAAGTGCTGGGCGACAAGGGCCGGCATGCGCGCAGCACGATCGGCGTCGCGTCGCTGCCGTTCGGCTGTGCGGTCGAAGTGGAAGCTTTGTTTCGCGTTCGGTCGTGAGCCCTCGACAAGCCGCGCCCGATTGGCTGGTCCGGCGGCCGATCGCCCATCGCGGCCTGCACGACCGCATGGCGGGCAGAATTGAGAACAGCCCATCGGCCGCCCTGGCGGCGATCCGGCACGGCTTCGCGATCGAATGCGACGTACAACTCACGGCCGACGGCGACGCGGTGGTGTTCCACGACGTCACGCTCGATCGGCTGACCGGGACGTCCGGAGCGGTCGCGGACCGGCGCGCTTCGGAGTTGGCCGAGACGATTCTGCGCGACTCGTCGGATGGCATTCCCAATCTGACGGACTTCCTCGACCTGATCGGCAAGCGCGTTCCGCTCATCTGCGAGGTCAAGAGCCGTTTCGATGGCGACATGAGGCTCGCGGATCGCGTGGTCGAGATCGCCGTGGCCTATGACGGCCCGCTGGCCCTCAAGAGCTTCGATCCCGCGGTGGTGGCGCATCTGCGCGGCCGCGCCCTGCCCTGGCCGCTCGGGATCGTGGGCGAGGCTGAGTACGCCGCTCCCGAGTGGCACGCCCTCTCGCCCGAGCGGAAGCGCGGCATGGCCGCGATGCTGCACTTCGGCGAGACGCGGCCCGATTTCCTGTCTTACCGGGTGGCCGACCTGCCCCACGCGGTGCCGTTCCTCTGCCGCACCGCGATCGGACTGCCGGTGATGACCTGGACGGTCCGGACCGAGGAGCAGCGACACCGCGCCGCAACCTGGGCCGATCAGATGGTGTTCGAGGGTTTCTTGCCTTGACGCAGTGCAGCGAAGCACAGGTTTAGTCGGTGGCTGCGTCCTTGATGCCGCTGCGACGCCAGATCACCTCCGGGGCGCGGACCATGCCGTCATCCATCAAAGTCCAGGTCGCCACGTCCATCGCGGCCCTCGATGCGGCCCAGTGGGACGCCTGCGCCAATCCGCCCGTGCCGGCGGCCGAAACCGGCACGCCCGAAGACGTCGACCCGCGGGTGACGCCCGTCGAGGCTACCGTGCCCGACCGGAGCGGCGAGCGGTTCAATCCCTTTCTGTCGCATGCCTTCCTGAGCGCGCTGGAAAGCTCGGGCTCGGTCGGTGGCAAGACGGGATGGTCGCCCGCCCATGTCGCGGTCGAGGAAGACCGGCGCATCGTCGCCGTTGCACCCACCTACCTCAAGAGCCACTCCCAAGGTGAATACGTTTTCGATCATGCCTGGGCCGAAGCTTTCGGCCGCGCTGGCGGACGCTACTACCCCAAGCTGCAGATCGCGGTTCCGTTCACGCCCGCCACCGGTCGCCGCTTCCTCGTGGCGCCCGGCAGCGATCCGGAACAGGCCGAAAGCGCTCTCGTGGCCGGGCTGCGGGCCGTGCGCCGAGAGGT
>CAXUCF010000185.1:0-2804 GCA_964249275.1 uncultured Lichenihabitans sp. | reverse complement strand
TCCTCGATCCATGCGACGTTCGTGACGAAGGCCGAATGGGAGGCTTTCGGATCCCTGGGCTGGTTGCAACGGACCGATCAGCAATTCCACTTCATCAACGACGGCTATGGCGGCTTCGACGATTTCCTCGCGGCCCTCGCCTCCCGCAAGCGCAAGGCCATCAAGCGCGAGCGCAAGGACGCCCTCGCCCAGGGCATCACGATCGAGCATGTCACGGGCAGCGATCTGCGCGAGGAGCACTGGGATGCGTTCTTCGCCTTCTACATGGACACCGGCTCGCGCAAATGGGGCAGGCCCTACCTCAATCGCCGCTTCTTCTCGCTGATCGGCGAGGCCATGCCCGAGCGGGTGCTGCTCGTCATGGCCAAGCGCGCCGGCCGGTACATCGCCGGCGCGCTGAACATCATCGGCGACGACGCGCTCTACGGCCGCAACTGGGGCGCCGTCGAGGATCATCCCTTTCTGCATTTCGAGGTCTGCTACTACCAGGCCATCGATTTCGCGCTGGCGCGCGGGCTCGCCCGCGTGGAAGCAGGAGCCCAGGGCGAACACAAGCTCGCGCGCGGCTACCGGCCGACACCCACCTATTCGGTGCACGACATCGCCGACAAGCGTCTGGCGGCCGCCGTGTCCGACTACCTCGACCATGAGCGCGCCTATGTGGATCATGCGGTCGAGCAACTGGGCGAACACCTGCCGTTTCGCCAGGACGACTGAGGGCGCCCGCGAGCCGACATCGCTTCGGATCGAGACCGATCGGCCCACGCGTCCCGCAGGCGTGAAACGACGCTCTCGGCCAGGACCCCGAGCCCCTGCTCTTAAGATTTTAGTGATCGGGACCGGTCACGGTGATGCGGCGGCCGATGCCGCGCATTCCCGGGGACCGACCGATCCATGGCCAGCAAGGCTCACCGTTTCCGCGCGACCGCGGCCGCCGTCGTGTCGACGCTCGCGGGCCTCGTCCTGTCGACAGCCTTCGCGGTCCCGAGCCGCGCGGGCGAGAGCTACGTCGTACCGGCGACCGATGGATACGGCATCACCGACTGCATGCATTCCGGCAGCGCCTGTGGACGCGTTATCGCCGATAGCTGGTGCGAGTCTCACGGCCATGCCCACGCGCTGGCCTTCGGCACGGTAGAGGACGTCACCGGGGCCATCCAGGCCAGCACGAAGGCGGAGCCCGTCACCTTGGCGTCGGCTGGCGACATCGTCATCCGGTGCAGCGACTGACGTTTTGCGCCCTGCCCGTCAGCTCTTGAACGAATCGCCGCATTTCGGCACATCGTTCGTCGCACCCCAGGGCATGATCGGTACCGCCGACGTGGAGTTTTTCGGCGATCCGTCGATCAGCTTGTCCGAATAGACCATATAGACGAGGGTGTTGCGTTTCGTGTCGCAGCCCCGCACGATCTGCATGTGCTTGAAGAAGAACGAGCGCTTCTCGCTGAACATCACATCGCCCTGGGCGAGCCTGTCCTTGATCTTGATGGGACCGACCTGCCGGCAGGCGAGCGAAATGTCGGACACTTCCTCGGCGACCCCCAGCGCCCCGGCGATGCCGCCCTTCTCGGGCACGGTGTAATAGCAGGCGATGCCGTCAACGGCGGGGTCGTCGACCGCATAGGTGGCGAGCTTGTCGTTCGGCGTCAGGACGCGCCATTTCGTCGATTCGCGGAAGATCAGGTCCGGGCCATCGGACGCCAAGGCCGGCGTGAGCATGGCCGATATCGCGAGGGCAGTCACGATCGGCAGATTGTGTGGCGCGCGCATGGGGAACCGTCGAGATCGAGGATGACCGTTTCCGGACCATGCCGGTTCGCAGTGAAGTTCACCTCGGGCGACCCTAGACCACCAGACATGTTTCAGCCAAGAAACTCGTCATGATCGCCAGCGGTCGTTGCGGCCCCGATCGAGGCTGACGTGTTTGGGATCGGCGTGATGACAGAGCGGAGCCCGTCTTCAAGCTGCATCGCTGGGATCCTGGTCGCGGGGACCCTGCTGGCCTGCCAGGCGCTGTCGCAGCCGGCGCGAGCCCAGGCCGTCGATTGCTCGGCGTTGCGGTCGCAGATCGATTCGGCGCAGCGGTCCGGCGACAGCGAGTCGGCGGATCTCGCGATCCGTCGGCAAAGAGCCGAGCTCGATCGCGTCCAGTCCTATGCCGACGACAGCGGCTGCAACGGTGGCGGCCTCTTCGACGATCCCGACTCGCCGCAGTGCCGCACCCTCGCGCTGCGCGTGCAGCGACTGCAAGGCGAGCTTCGGCGTCTGCAGGATCCTGCCTCCCGCGTGGCTGAGGACGCCGATGGCCGGCGCCGCGGCCTGCTCGAACAGTTCAACGCCTATTGTGCCGGCGCTGGCGACGAGGCGGCCGATCCGGAGCGCCAGGACGCGGCGCCCACGCCGGTGCCGGCCGATCCAGAAGCCGCGCCCGAGGGTGCTGCGCCGCCGCCCAAGGCTCGGTTCGCCCAGGTGCTCTGCGTCCGGCAATGCGACGGAGCCTATTATCCGCTGGCCGTCGACGTCGCGGCCGATCAGATCGACGGCATGGACAAAATATGCAAGGCGCAATGCCCCAGCGCCGAGGCGAGCGCCTTCACGAGCGGCCAGGACGAGGATATCGGCAAGGCCGTCGCGCAGGATGGCACGACCTACGCGGCCCTGCCGGCCGCTTTCAGGTTCCGGTCGGGCGTGACGGCGAGCTGTAGCTGCCGGGCGCCCCATCAGAGCTGGGCCGATGCGCTGGCTCAAGCCGACAGCTTGCTCCAGCCCCGGAAGGGTGACGTCACGGTCACGCCCGACATGGT
>CAXUCF010000184.1:9535-9887 GCA_964249275.1 uncultured Lichenihabitans sp. | reverse complement strand
GGTGAGGAGCAAGGCGACTGCAGCGATCCTCACCCGCGAAGCGGGGGGGGACCACGCGCAGCGTGGTGGAGGGGGCGGAAAGGCGCACAACAGGCAAGAACACTTGGCCGCCGCCGTCCTGTTAGGGGTCCCACCCGATGGCCCTGTCCTCGGACGAGGCCGCGACCGCGGAGGACGCGGCCCGGGGGCTGCTGAGGGCCGCCGCGGAGGGTTCCATCGGGGCGGAGACGCCGCCCGGCTGCCAGCTCGCCAGTTCGGCGATCAGCTGCTCGGCCGCCGCCGCCGACGACCAGCGCGAGCTGGCCGCCCTCCGGCGCGGGATCGAGGCGCGTCTGCGAACCAGGATCGTCCG
>CAXUCF010000184.1:1687-9525 GCA_964249275.1 uncultured Lichenihabitans sp. | reverse complement strand
GGCGGCGAGATGACGGCCGGGGCGGATGCGGAAGCCCTGGCCGGGCATGTCATGGCGGTGATCCAGGGCCTGTCCACCTTGGCGCGCGATGGTGCGACGCGCGAAAAACTCATGCGCGTCGCTGAGGCCGCGATGTCGGCCTGGCCCGCGCGGGTCGGCTCCCGCTGGCGAGGTGAGTCGGTCCTGATGGGTGCTTTGCGCGCGAACGCGAACAGCGGCCTCCGCCTTTCATAGCTCCCGCTGGGCGCGGAGCGGAGATCGGCCCTCCTGTTCGTCCCAACGTCGCGACGGCTGGGCGCGGCACGGATTTCGGCTTCAGTCCGGCCCACCTCGACGCCGCGCGGATCGCATTCGGGCTGGAGACAGCCGCCGCTCTGGACTGCCGGCTCTTCTGGGGTGAAACACCGCGCCGACGGAGGGCGTGCTGGGGGCATAAAGATGCGACGATAAGGTGACGCGGGGCGGCAACCAGCTTCGCAGGACCTTGATCGCGCCGGCTGGGCGATGTCCGGGAGTAGGGGCTGGGTTGGGTGGAAGCGGCGATTCGATCCCGACAGTAAACCCTCGATTTGCGCCTATCCCGGTCGCTAAGGCTGTTTGCGCCTGTTCTACGAAGCGGACATGCCGATCGGGTGCGGAGGCCTGCGAGGGGCGGAGAGCGGTCGTCCCCTCCGTTGCCGAAAGCAAACATCCAGGCGGCAGCGGGAGGTTCAATTTCTATTTACCCCGATGAACCTGCGCACAACTGCGGCCTGCTAGTGTAGCGGCATCGGCGTTAACGGGCAGGCTCCTCAGTCACCCGCAGATGAAGCGTGAACACGGTGTTGCCCGGCGCATCGGGCGCGAAGCTGCGGCGGTAGGTGAGCTGGATGTCGCAAGATCCCGGCGCCGCGGCGGTTAGCCGCCAAACATGCTCGCCGCCTTGCCCCGGAGGTCCAGGCTCGACGTGGAAGCCTTCCTCGGCGAGGCTGCAGGCTGGACTGTCCGCCGAGGTGACCGTCCAGCGATAGCCGGTGGTCCGATTTTCGGGCAGCCGGAGTTCGGCGACCTGCCCGACTGACAGTTGAATCTGATGTCCTGCATAGGCCTGATCGATAATCATCGGCATTTAGCCTTGCATAGCCGCCGAGTCGGTGGCGGACTCGAGCGCCCCGGCGCTCAGTTGTCGAGCAGCAGCGCCCAGGACGCAACCGCGCTGGAAATCGTCGTCCAGTAGCCAAACCGCTCGTAGATCTGGGCAGCCTTCGTCGCCGCCTCCTTTTCCGTGAGCCCCGCCGAATCGATCTGCGGATCTGAGGCGTTGCGGACCGAGACCCATTTCGGGGCGGCGGGTCCCAGCTGCTGGATGACCAGTCCTAGCACGGCGTCGCCCATCTCCACCGCGCTGCCCAGGCCCTGCAGGTGGAACGTGTCGTCGCTGTCGTCGAAGGCGAAGAAATCCGTCGTGACCACGTCCGCGGGCATCCCCGTCGTGGCTTGGTCGATCACCTTGGGTGGCCGTGCCGCTGCAGGCAGATGGTCGGCGTTTGCCGCCAGCAGCGGTGCAAGCGCGGCGAGCGATTGCATCGCCAGCGGCGAACAGGCATAGGCGCTGTCATGAAACGGCTCGGATTTGAACGAGGCCATGCAGTCGAAGCGCACGGTCTGTGCGACGACCACGTCCCCGAGCTCGATTTCGGCGCCGATGCCGCCCGCCGTGCCTGTGGTAATGATCAGCTTGCACCTCGTCTCGGCGATGATTTGTCGCCACAGCAGCGCGACCGGGATTTTCGATCCGTCCTGGCTGAGATGTAGTTCCGACTTCATGCATAGGACCCGCTTGCCGCCGATCAGCGTCGGAAACCAGCTGGCGAGCCGCCTGCTGGTCAGCGCCGGCGCGCCACGGCGGATGAGTGGGACGAAGGTCGACTCGTAATTGTGCCGGTAAGCGTACCATTCGGCCTTGCTGGCATGACCGGGGGTCAGTGTATCGGCCAGGCATCGCGCTTCCTCGACCGTCCAGGTCACGATGACATAGTCGCACAGCGGCAGCTTGCTGTCGGGATCGGGCGCCTGCGCCAGGGGAGCCGGCACCGGTGCCGTGCCGGCGGGCCACGGAATTGGCTGGCGGGCGATCGCGCTCATCGCCGCCGCGGACGGGAGCGAGAAGCCCGAATAGGTGGACGCATCTGTCGCGTCGAAGCAGATGATGTGGCGGGCCAACGCCCTGAAGTCGGCGATCAGCGCCTGCGCGCCGGGGCTGAGCAGGGGGGGTACGGCGGCATCCGGGTCGGGGGACATGTCTTGGTCTGCTTCTCTTGAGATGCCTTACAAATCTCGGTTATTGACGATGCCGCAAACACCCCCGGGCAGGGCTTGCAAGCGTGAGTCGAAATTGGCCGGTTGATATTTGATCAAGCCATTCCGAACCATTTTGCATTACGCCACAAGACGGATAGCATGTCGAGCGTCCTGCGTAGCAAGCAGTCAGGCGAGAATTGGGGGGATCGATGCCGAAACCGTTGCACGTGCATCCGCTAAAGAAAGGTTATGGCTGGAAGCCAAGCCTGCCAAGCATGGCCTATCCGATGTATTCGGCGCGAGTGGAAGCCGCGGCTCTTCCCGCGTCGGTGGATCTGCGCCCGCACTGCCCACCCGTCTATGACCAGGGCCAACTCGGCAGCTGTACGGGCAACGGCTGGGCCGGAGCCGTGCAATTCCTACAAATGAAGCAAGGTGTCGCCGACTTCACCCCGTCGCGGCTGTTCATCTACTACAACGAGCGGGTCCTGGATGACGACGTGCCTACGGATGCGGGCGCCTCTATCAGCGACGGCGCCCATGTGGCGAGCACGCAGGGTTGCCCGCACGAGGATCTCTGGCCCTATGATGTCGGCAAGTTCGCGGACAAGCCGCCGGCGAATGTGTTCACCGACGGCCTGAAGCACCTGGTCCTGCAGGTTCAGCAGGTGAACCAGGACCTCACCTCGATGAAGGAGGTGCTTGCCAGCGGCCTGCCCATCGTGATCGGCTTTGTGGTCTATCAGAGCTTTGAATCAGATCAGGTTAGCAAGACCGGAGTTGTGCCGCTACCCGGCCATCACGAGAGAAAGCTCGGCGGCCATTGCGTGATAGTTGTGGGCTATGACGACAGCCAGAGCCGGTTCATCTTGCGCAACAGCTGGGGCACCGGCTGGGGCATGAATGGCTATTTCACGATGCCCTATGCCTATTTGACTAACAACCGCCTGTCGTCCGACTTCTGGATGGCGACCAAGATCGCATCAGGGACCGCGGCCGATCCGGTGGCGTGATCGTGCCGTCCGCACCTAGCCCGCGCGATCGCGTTGCGAGAGCCTCGCGTCTGGCGGCGAGGACCGACCAAACCGTATGTCAGCGTCAGGGGCGGAGAAAATGTCATGGAGGGGGCGGGCAAGCTTCTCGAGGGTATAGCCAGCCTTGGCTGGACCATCCTAATAGTAGTCGTGATCTATCGCTGGCGGCGAGTTTGGCGTCCTCGTCGCGTCTCTGATTGATCGTATCCGCGCGGGGAGCGGCTTCGAGC
Source organism: uncultured Lichenihabitans sp. (assembly GCA_964249275.1). GTDB lineage: Bacteria > Pseudomonadota > Alphaproteobacteria > Rhizobiales > Beijerinckiaceae > Lichenihabitans. Next base: position 5,981 of record CAXUCF010000184.1, on the reverse strand, counting down.
TGGGTCCGTTCAAGTTCACGCAACTCGACGTGATTGCCGTCGTCGGCCAGCCCGTCGAGGAGCGGGAGGCCGGAGAGGTGACGGTCACGAAGGAATGTTCGCTCCAACAGGTGATCGTCGACCAGCAAAAAGCTGAACGGCACGTTTTCCTCGTCCATTATGTCTACCCGCGAAAGTCGTCGCTCGAGGCCTATAACGTCGCGCTCTATTTGACCGGACACTTCAACAAGCTCGAACACGTAACCAGGGTCGAGCACTTCCTCGGTGAGGGCTGGGGCGACGCTGTCTTCACTTCGGAAGACCGGGCCAAACAGTTCGCGATCAAGGTCGGCGCGGTCGGGTCGTTCCTGGCGATGGCTCGGGTCCACTTCTACGACGGCAAGGTGCACACGATCAGCCGCTTCGTCGAACTGAAGCCTCTCCTGAGCTGACCCCTGCATCGCTGCGACAGGCTCGGCGCGACGTCCGCGCGTCGCGCGTCGCGCGTCGCCTGTTCTCTTGTCGGCCAACAGAGCGCTGCAATGTTCTACGTTAGGACACAAAGAAGAAGACGACGGAAGAGCGCTTCCTGTGCTCGCGCTCGGAAGCAGACGTTCATTTAACGGCAGAAAGCAAACCGAAAGCTAAGCGCCCGCAAGCAGACGTTGCGAATGTCCGAGCACGGTCGACAGCAGCTGAGAGAAAAATGTCCGCTTCGTTTCATTGCTTGGTCGGAAGCAGCCGGTCCGTTTCGGCCAACTCCAGCCATCCAGCGCTAACCGTCAGAGGTCTGCACTGGCGTGTGGCACCCCTGCTTCCGCCCGCCCTGTTGCACCCGATCACCGACCGTGGTGAGTTCGCCCTCGAACGGCCCCGGCGAGCGGGTCGGCGAGGGGGGACCACCATGGCGATGAGCGACACCCTCCCGCGCGACGAGGCGGCAGCCGGCCCGTGGCACGCGGGGCTGACGGCCCGGCATTGGCGCATTCTGTGGGGCGCCTATCTCGGCTGGATCTTCGACGGCTACGAGGCCGTGGCGCTGGTCTATGCGCTAGGGCCGGCGCTGAAATCCTTGCTCACGCCGGAGCAGGCCAAGGCGACGCCCTTCTATGTGGGGCTCGCCATCGGCATCACGCTGCTCGGCTGGGGCATCGGCGGCCTCGCGGGCGGGGTCGCGGCCGACTACATCGGCCGCAAGCGCATGATGCTGCTGTCGATCCTGGGCTACGCGCTGTTCACGGGGCTCACCGCCTTCGCCGAGAGCTTCGCCGCGCTGGCGGCACTGCGTTTCATCACCGGCCTCGCCATCGGCTCCGAATGGTCGACCGGCGTGGCACTCGTGGCCGAGACCTGGCCCAACCGCGCCCGGCCCAAGGGCTGCGGCTTCCTGCAGTCGGGCTTCGGCGCGGGCGCGCTGCTGGCGGCGCTCGCCTGGCTGCTGCTGCCCGCCACCAACTCCTTCGGCATCGAGAACTGGCGCATCATGTTCGCATTGGGCGCCCTGCCGGCCTTCGTGTGCCTCTACCTGCGCCGGGCCATGGAGGAATCCGAGCGCTGGCTCGGCGCCGTGCGCGAGCGCCGCTGGGCCGCGACCGAAGTCGAGGGCGAAGCGCCCCGGCAGACCACGCGCCCCTTCACCTTGGCCGAGATCTTCCGCGAGCCCGAGAGCCGGCGCCGCGTGCTGCTCGCCACCGCCATGTCGTTCGCCACCACGGTCGGCTGGTGGGCCGTGTCGTCCTGGCTGCCCGCCTATACGGCCGGGCTCGCCAAGGCAGCCGGCGAGGCGCCCGAGCTGTGGGGACCCCGCATGGGCGTGGTCTACAACGTCGGCGCCATCGCGGCCTATCTGGTGTCGGGCTTCCTGGCCGACGCCATCGGCCGGCGCCGCTTCCTGCTCTTCACCTATGCGGGCTGCATCGTCACCACGCTGGTCACCTACACTTGGTCGGGCAGTCTCGGGCTGTTCATGGTGGTGGCGTTCCTCAACGGCGCCTTCACGCTCGGCTTCTCGTTCAGCTGGATGGCCATCACCCTCGCCGAACTCTTCACCTCGGCGGTGCGGGCCACGGCGTCGAGCGTCGTGTTCAACGGCGCGCGCCTCGTCGCCTGGGTGTTCCCGGTCATCGCGGGCCAGATCGTGACGAGCCTCGGCGGCGTGTCGCATGCGGCGCTGATCATGAGCAGCGTCTTCCTCATCGGCCTGGTCGTGCCCTGGTTCATGCCCGAGACCGCCGGCCGGCCGCTGCCGCCTTGAGCCGAGCACGGCTTCACGAGGGGCCGACGGGCACCGATGCGGTCGCCACCCCGGCGCCCGCGCTGGTCGACAGCCGCACCGGCAGGCTCTCGATGCGGAGCGCGGCCCGGAGCCAGCGCGAGAAGGCGTCGACCGTCATGGAAAGGGCCGCGGTGGCGGCGATCAGCACGACGGCCGTATCAAGCCGCAGTTCCGAGATGGCGCCGTCGACGTAGAAGCCGAGCGTCGTCACGCCAAGGATGCCGAAGATGGCGCTCTCGCGCAGGATGATCTCCCAACGGTACAGCACATAGGCCAGGAACTGGCCGTAGAGGCGCGGCAGCGTCTCGTAGCAATAGAGGTCGAGGCCGCGCGGCGCGTCGGGCCGGTAGGGCAGGGCATCGGCCTGGCGTCCCATGAGGTAGCCCACCACGGCGCCGTTGTGCGCCACGAGCGCGATCACGGCCGGCAGCATCGAGGGGCCGAGCGTCTGCAGCAGCACATAGGCCAGCATGTAGTCGGGGGTGGAACGCACCACGACCAGCAGCGCGCGGCCGACCGGGCGGCCGAAGCGCCCGGCGAAGCGGCGGCAGATCATCGGGAACAGCACCAGCGACAGCGCTGCCATGCCGAGCAGCGCGATCTGCGACAGGATCAGCGTGTTCAGCGCGCCCGGCAGGACCTGGCGGACCAGGATGTCGCCGAGCCAGCGCGCCGAGGCCGTCCAGGGTGCGGCCGACAGGAGGTCGGCGCCCCGCAATGGGACCGGCACGACGTCGTGGGTGGCGAAGCGGGCGAGGTTGCGCAGGACGTGCTCGGTCGGCAGGCCGGCCGGCAGCACGACGAGGCTCGCGACCAGCAGGACCGGCACGGTCCAGGCCCTGGCCCAGAGCCGCCGTGTCGCGACGAGGCCGTAGAAGCAGAACAGCAGCGCCGCGGCTTCCGAGAACGCGCCCTGCTTGAAATAGGCGTCGAGCTCGAAGCCGATGGTGGGCAGGCCGATGAAGCCCAGCACCAGGGTCGAGCGCAGCCCGCATTCGAGCCGGTAGAGCGTGTAATGGCCGAACTGCTCCAGGAGCTCGGGCAGCCGCGCATAGAGGAAGGCGGCAATCGTGCCGGTGCCGGCCGGCAGCACCCGCAGGGTCGACAGGTCCGCCTCCTCGATCATCTCGGAGAAGACCTTGGCGAAGATGCCGGCATAGGGCAGCGCGATGGCCAGCACGCCGGTCAGCGGCCCGAGCCCCAGCACCTGCATGAGCAGGAGCGCCCAGAACAGCTCGTGGATCGCGCGCAGGAAGGCGCAGAGCGCCCGCACCGCGAAGGAGCGCGGGAACACCAGCGCCAGCGCGAAGCCCGCGGCGGCGCCGAGCCCGACCCCGAGCACCGCGAAGGCCACGGTGTTCGAGAGCGCCCGCCCGTCGATGACCACGACGTCGGGCGACACGAGGCCGCGCAGCAGCCGCAGCAGCTCGGCCCAGGGGTGGGAGGCCGTGACGGCGAGGTCGCCCGACGCGATGGCCGCGACGCCGGTGAGCAGGAAGACGAGGCTTGTGTTGCCGAAGCCGAGCCGGCGCCGCAACGCCCCGAGCGCGGCCGCCATCCTCAACCCTCGTAGAAGCGGGCGAGGTCAGCGGGCCTCAGTTCTGCCGCGGGGGCGTCGAGCACGATGGCACCCCGGTCGAGCGCCAGGATGCGGGTGGCGTGGCGGAGCGCGAGGTCGACGTCGTGAAGCGCCAGCACCAGAGTGGTGTGCCGCTCGGCGAGGCGCCCCAGCACGGCCGCACCCTGAACGGCATCGAGCGCCGAGACCGGCTCGTCGCCGACCGCGATGGGGCGGCCGTTGAACAGCGCCCGCGCCACCGACACGCGCTGCTGCTGCCCCCCTGAGAGCTCGCCGGCCTTGCGGAAGATCTCGGGCCCGAGCCCCACGGCGCCCAGCACCTGCCGCACGGCTTCGACCTCGCGCCGCCCCGGCCAGATCAGCGTCTTGACGTTGAACAGGGCCGAGTGGCGGTCGAGCCGCCCCATGAAGACGTTGTGGAAGACGCTCAGGTTGCGCACGAGGGCGGCGCCCTGCGGCAC
>CAXUCF010000184.1:0-1677 GCA_964249275.1 uncultured Lichenihabitans sp. | reverse complement strand
CGCCGTCGAACGCCTTGCGGAGATAGAACTCGGGCATCACGCGGCCCGAGGTGGAGGTGCGGGCGCCGAACGAGAACGTCTTGCCGGCGATCGCCTGCTGCAAGTCGGGCGCCGGCTTGAGGCCGGCGGCGATATTGGCGATCATGTAGCTCTTGAAGGCCGTATCCTCGGCGCCCTGCGCGATGGCCTGGGAGCCCGGCACCTTGGCCCGGGCCTGGACCCCGGTGACGCCGCCGAACCAGGCCAGCTGCACCTCGCCGTTGACGAAGCTCGTCACGGCCGCGGGATAGCTCTTCACCGGCACATATCTCACCGGGACGCCGAGCTTCGCTCCGAGATAGTCGGCGACCTTGCCGAAGCGCTCCATCAGGCGCGTCTCGTCCTGGTCCGGGATGGCGGTGAACACGAAGGTGGGCTTGTCGGCGGCCCGCGCCGCCGTTACCCGGCCCGGTCCCGCCAGGGTGAGGGCGAGGGCGGCGGCCGATGCGGCCAAGAGGGCGGCGAGGAGCTTCATCGTGAGGTTCCAGTGTTGCGGCTCATCGGTCAGCAGGGGCCGATCAGGCGACCGAGACGATCCCGGCGGAGTCCTTGCCCTCGGCAAACGTGCCGATAACGGCGGCGAGGCCGAAGCCCCGCGCCTCGGCCTTGGCCATGACGGCATCGACGGCCTCGGACGCGGCCGCGATCAGGAGGCCGCCGCTGGTCTGCGGATCGCAGAGGAGGTCGCGCGCCCAGGCCGGAAGGCCATCGTCCAAGCGTATTTCGCCGCCGTAGCCCGCCCAGTTACGCCCCGAAGCGCCGGTCTTGACGCCGGCCGCGACATGGTCGGCGACCCCGGGCAGGATGGGCAGGGCCGCGAACTCGATGCGGAGCCGGAGGGCCGACCCGCGCACCATCTCGAGCGCGTGGCCGAGGAGGCCGAAGCCGGTGACGTCGGTCAGCGCGTGGACGCCGGCAATCGCCGGCATGTCGCCCCCGAGCACGTTGATTTGCGTGGTCGAAGCCACCATGGCGGCATAGTGCTGGTCCGACAGTTCGCCGCGCTTCAGCGCCGCGCCCTGGATGCCGACCCCGAGCCCCTTGGTGAGGATCAGCCGGTCCCCGACCCGGGCGCCGACGTTGCGCAGCACTCGGTCGGGGTGGACCAGCCCGAGCGCCACGAGGCCATAGATCGGCTCCGGGCTGTCGATGGAATGGCCGCCCGCCACCGGGATGCCGGCCTCGGCGCAGACCGCGGCGCCGCCCGCCAGGATCTCCTGCACGGTTTCCACCGGCAGCTTGTCGACCGGCATGCCGACGAGCGCCAGGGCGAAGATCGGCGTGCCGCCCATGGCATAGACGTCGGAGAGCGCATTGGCGGCGGCGATGCGGCCGAAGTCGCGCGGGTCGTCGACGATGGGCGTGAAGAAATCCGTGGTGGCGATGAGGGCCTGCTCGGCATTGAGCCGGTAGACCGCGGCATCGTCCCCCGTCTCGATCCCCACCATCATGTTGGCGTAAGCGCGCGCGGCCGGCATCCTGCCCAGGATCTCCCGCAGCACCCCCGGCGCCAGCTTGCAGCCGCACCCGCCGCCATGGGCCAGCGACGTCAGGCGGAAAGGTGCGTTCATGGTGTGGGTCCCGGGAAGCCGGCGAGGCAGGCGGGCACCTTAGGCGATGTGGGGGGTGGGGTGAAGC
>CAXUCF010000183.1:7786-9896 GCA_964249275.1 uncultured Lichenihabitans sp. | reverse complement strand
TGGCCCCCACCTTTGCCACGAGGTCCCGCATGCGGCGGAGTGCAGGGTCGCGAGCCCGGGCCGCGATGAACGCCGACGCGAGCCGCATTGCGGCGCCGACCATCTCTCCGGCTTCGACATCGGACGCGCGTCTCATGTCGCCGTCGAGGCGGACGCAAAAACGGTCCCCGCCGTCCTCACTGCGCGTCGCCTCGAACCGCACGTCGGCCGAAACCGCGTCGAGCGGCAGGCTTCCCCCGTCCGACACCGCGAAGCCGAACTTGCCGGGCAGATCGGCAAGGCCGCCTTCCGCAGCGAGCCTGTCCTCCAGCGCCGCAACCGCCGGGCGGATGTCGAAGACCGCCGAGGGATCGATCCCGGCCAGCGGGCTCGCGACGACATTGCGCCGCGCCTCCGCGTTCGCATCCGTGTCGAGCAGCCCGAGGGCGTCGAGGGCCTGCGTCAGCCCGGGAAGCGAGCCGTCCTCGACGCCGCGGATCTGCAGATTGGCGCGGGAGGTCAGGTCGATGGCGCCGTTGCCGTGGCGCGTCGCAGCCTCGGCGATGCCCACCGCGATCTCCGGCGCAAGCGTGCCGCCGCGCGGCTTCACCCGCACGATCAAGCCGTCGCCGCTCGGCTTGGGCCGCAGGGCACCCGGACACCAGCCGGATTGCTCCCGGTCAGGAAGGCCCGCACTGCGGCGTCGCCCAGCGTGGCGTCGAACAGGAGGTCGAAATGGCGGCTCGGCACGGCCGCCGTCGTGGCGGCGAAGCAGAACAGCGCATCGACGGTTTCGGCGATCTCGGCGGCACCGCGAAAACCGTGCCGCATCTGGCCGGCGACCCAGCGCGGGTTCGAGGCCCGGGCTCGGACGACATGGGCCACCTCCTCGGACAGGGTCCGCACCTTGTGAGTGCCCGGCACCGTGGCATCGGCATGGTAGAGGGCCGGCGCGCCGCCGAGCGCCGCGGCGGCAGCCGCGAAGCCGCCCTCGTGCTCGGCGAAGGTGTCGGAGGTCAGCAGGTCGACCTCCGGCAGATCGGCGACATGAAGGTAGGCGTCGGCGGCGCGCACGCGGTCGCGGAAACCCGCATCGGCCTGCCCGGAAGCGTCGGCGCCACCGTAGGCGTGCGACGTTCCGCCGAGGTAGCGCTCGCCGAGTTCGGCCCGGTCGGCCCATTGGCCCACCGCGACCGTCCTGGCGAGGCCCAGGCCGTAGCGGTTCGGCGCTCCGCCGAACACGCGGGCGAGCCGCTCGGGGCCGGCCTGCGCCAGCCGCCGGGCGGCGGCGAGCGGATTGAACTCGTCCTCCTCGTCGAGGGCCGCCACGGCCCGCACGGCTGCGTCGAACAGCGCGATCTGCTCGGGGAAGACGTCGCGGAACAGGCCGGAGACGCGCAAGGTCACGTCGAGCCGCGGACGCTCGAGCCGAGCCTGCGGAAGGATCTCGAACCCGTCGACGCGGGTCGAGCCGTGGTGCCAGCGCGGGCGGACGCCGATGAGTGCAAAGGCCTGCGCGAGGTCGTCGCCGCCGGTCCGCATGGTGGCGCTGCCCCAGAGATCGAGCACGAGGCGGCGCGGCCATTCGCCGTGGTCCTGGGCGTAGCGGGTCATGAAGGCGGCCGCGGCCCGGGTGCCGATCTCGTAGGCCGTGCGGGTCGGCACGGCGCGGGGATCGACGCTGTAAAGGTTGCGGCCGGTCGGCAGGACGTCGAGCCGCCCTGCCCCCGGCGATCCGGCGGGGCCGGGCCTGACGAAGCATCCGTCGAGCGCCGTGAGAAGACCCGCGACCTCGGCCGCCCCGCAGGCCGCGAAGGCGGTCCCGCGATCGTCGTCGCCACCGCCGAACACGTGCAGTCCGTCGCCGATACGGGCCTCCTTGATGTCGCAGAGCCAGTTGTCGAGCCGCAGCAGCGCGGCCTCCTGGTCGGCATCGGCCCGGATGCCGCAGTCCTCGGCCAGGCCCGTGTCGCGAGCCCGATCCAGGATGGCCGCGCCGAGGAGGCGCGCCCGCCGGGCGTCGAGCCCCTGGCTTTCGGCGTATTCGTCGAACAGGGCTTCGAGCTCCGCGGTGGCGCCGTGATGGCCGGCCGCGACCAGCGGCGGCGTCAGATGGCCGCCCGTGCCGGCC
>CAXUCF010000183.1:0-7776 GCA_964249275.1 uncultured Lichenihabitans sp. | reverse complement strand
GGCGGCACGGCGCTTGGCCTGGGCGGCCTCGCCGGGGTCGCTGACGATGAAGGGATAGACCACCGGCACGGGACCCAGCACCGCCTCGGGTCCGCAAGCCTGGCCCAGCGCCACGGCCTTGCCGGGCAGCCATTCCAGCGTGCCGTGGGTGCCGAGTTGGATCAGGGCGTGGACCCGCTCGACCTCGCGGAGCCAGACGTGGAACGCGATGTAGCCGTGCCGCGGCGGCAGTGCGGTGTCGTGGTATTGGGTGCGGCGGTCGAGCGGCTGGCCGCGGTCGGGCTGCACCGCCATGACCAGGGCACCGCAACGCAGGATGCGGAACCGGAATGCGCCCGAACCCACGTCGGGATCGGCCCCGGGCTCGCCCCAGCGGCGCAGCACAGCGTCACGGAAGGCCGGGAGGAGCGCCGCGAAGGTGTGTTCGTAGCGGTCGAGTCTCAGCACGGGCTCTGCCGCGCCCGCGGTCAGATGGGCCATCAGATCGGCACCGTCCGGCGGCGGGCCGACCGCGTAGCCGGCTTGCCCGAGCGCCGTCGCGATGCCGGCGAGGCTGCGCGGCGCGTCGAGCCCCACCGCGTAGCCGGCGCGGCCGCTCTTGCCGGGATAATCGGACAGCACGCAGATGAGGCGGCGTTCCGCGCGGGGCGTGCGCCGCAGCCGCGCCCAGGCGAGCGCGAGGTCGGCCACGTGCGCGACGCGGTTCGCGTCCGGCCTGTGCAGCACGGGCGAGAACTCACGTGCCGCATCGGGCGCCCCCGTCTCCTTGAACGACACCACGCCGGCCAGGATGCGGCCATCGACTTCGGGCAGCACCACGTTCATGGCGAGGTCGGTCGCGCCGAGACCGCGGTCGCTCGCGGCCCAGGCGGCGCCGGTGCTGCCCGACTGGATCACCTGGAGCACGGCGGCGTCGGCGCCGTCCAGCACCGCGCCGCCATCGTCCCGTCTGGCCGAGAAGGCCGTGGTGTTGACCACCACGTCGGGCGGATCCGCCGCCATGGCACGGGCCAGGGCCTCGGCCGCGGCCTCGTCCTTGAGGCTCGCGACCGAAAAGGCGGTGACGCGGGCGCCGCGGGCATGAAGCGCGTCGGCGAGGGCCGCCACGGGCGCGGTGTCGCCGGCCAGCAGGGCCGAGCGGTAGAAGGTGATCAGGGCGTGAGGAGCTGTCCCTCCTCCCCCCTGGGGAGAAGGTGGCGCGTCGCGGCGGAGCCGCGGACGTCGCCGGATGAGGGACGAAGCTGCAGGGGTTCTTTCATCCGCCCGCTTCCCGGCCACCATCACCCCGGAGGGGAGAAGGGCATGATGGACGGTCTCCGGCGCGGGGCGACACAGCGAGGCGCACACGCCCCCTGCCGGCAGCGCTTCGGGCTCCGACCATGCGACATCCCATCCGATGCGAGCCGCGATGAACTGGAACGCCTGCGCGAGGTTCTCCGGCCCGCCGTCGCGAAAGTAGCGCCACAGCCGCCGCAGATCCTCGACCGGTACTGTCGAGAGCGCGTCGAGCCGCGGGTCGAGCTGGTCGCAGCCCGGCACGGCGGCCAGGTGAAAGCCGTAGCGCCGGGCAGCGGCGCCGAGTTCCTCGAGGCCGTAACGCCAGTAGTCGAGCCCGCCCAGGATCCGCACCAGCACGTAGCGCGAGCGTGCCGCGATCTTCTCGACATAGAGGTCCACCGAGAACGGATGCGCCAGCCCCTTGAGGCCCGCGAGGCGCAGGCTCGGCAGGTTCTCGCCGCCGAGGGCCGCGACGGCTCCCGCCAGCGCCGCGAGGTCGCCGTCCGAGAAGGACAGCACCACCACGTCGCCCGGCGTCTGCGTGACGTCGACGGCCGCGGGTTCGCGCTCGAGGGATCCTGGCGGGAGGGGCAAGAGGTGCATGGGGCGATCCGGTCCCGGCGCTCAGGCCCGGATGGCCGCCGCCACGGCGGCCCGATCGAGGCCTTTCTCGCCGATCACGACAAGCCGGCCGCGGCGCTCTTCGTCGGGCCGCCAGGGCCGGTCGAACTGCTGGCGGAAGCGCGTACCGACGCCCTGCACGAGCAACCGCATCGGCTTGCCGGCCACCGCCAGGAAGCCTTTCATGCGCAGCACGCCGTGGCGCTCGGCCACTCCGGCCAGCATCCGCGCGAAAGCTCCGGGATCGTGGAGAGCCGGAACGTCGAGCACGAAACTGTCGAAGTCGTCGTGATCGTGACCCTCCTCGGCATCGTGATGGGAGGGCCGCGCCTCGAGGTCGTCCTCGGCCGCGGCCCCGATGCCGAGCAGCACGGCGGGATCGACCCGACCCTCACGGGTCGCCACGATCTTGACGGCGCGCGGCACCGTGGCCCGGATCGCGGCGCCGACCTCGCCGAGCCGTTCCGCCGAGACGAGGTCGGCCTTGTTGAGAATGATGAGGTCGGCGCAGAGGAGCTGGTCTTCGTAGACCTCCTCCAGCGGGCTGTCATGGTCGACCGCGCCGTCGGCCCGGCGTTGCGCCGCGAGCTTCGCGGGGTCGTCGGCGAAGCGTCCCTCCGCCACGGCGGCGCCGTCCACCACCGCCACGACGCCATCGACCGTCACGCGCGAGCGGATCGCGGGCCAGTCGAAGGCCTTGACGAGCGGCTTCGGCAGCGCGAGGCCGGAGGTCTCGACCACGATATGGTCGGGCCGTGGATCGCGGGCCAGCAGCGCCTCGATGGCGGGCACGAAATCATCCGCCACCGTGCAGCACAGGCAGCCGTTGGCGAGTTCGACGATGTTCTCGTCCGGGCAGGACTCGATCCCGCAGGACCGCAGGATGTCGCCGTCGACGCCCACGTCGCCGAACTCGTTGATGATGAGGGCCAGGCGCCGTCCGCCCGCGCCCTCGAGGAGGTGGCGGATCATCGTGGTCTTGCCGGCCCCGAGAAAGCCGGTCACCACCGTCACCGGGACCTTGCCGAGTTCGGTCATGCGCTTCGTCCCGCCACGGGCCGCGGCAGCGGCGGCACGCGGGCCACCACGCCCTTCTTGATCGGGTCGGAGCGGAGCTTCCACGGGATCAGTCCCTCGGGCGCGGCGCCGTAGAGCCGGGCCGCCTCGATCACGATCGGCACGGCGCCATCGGCCGGCAGGTCGCCGTAGACGTAGGTCCATTTGCCGGGCGCCGCGAAGCTGACCGTGCAGGGGCGACGGCAGACGCTGAGGCATTCGACCGCCACCACGGCGACCGCGGGATCGCCTTCAACCTCGGCCAGCAGCGCCTCGTGCAGCCGCCGGCCGGGACGCGCTTCCGCCGCGTCGCCCTCGGCCCGGCAGGTCACGCAGACGTAGACGGTGGTGGCGGCGGATGGGTGTTGGATCTCTGACAAATGAACGGTCTCCGCGCGCTGCCTCGCCGATGAACGGGATGCATGCGTCCGGCGGAGAGACCGCTACGGATGCCCGACCGCCGTCGACGACGGGCCGGACAGGCCCCGGGACACCCCGCCCGGCGCGCGCAGACATCGGCACCGCCATCGGGGTCGATGGCAGCGGCCAGCACGGCAGGTCTCCTGACTCGCGGATCGAGCGCCTGACCATCGCCTTCCCGGGAGGACGCTCAGGCGTCCGCCCCAGTGGCATTCCGATGGCCCGACTCTCCGCTCACAGTTGCGGGGGCAGTTGCGGCCTATCGAGTGCCTCGCGGAACCCGACCGCATTCCCTTCAGGCGCTCCTTGGAGACGCCCGCCCCCTCGCGGGGGACCGATGCTAAGGAGATCAATAGGGGGAGCGGAGCGAGGGAGTCAATCGACGGACCGTCGGGTAGTGGGTCCATTTAGATCAAGGTGAGACTCGACCCGCTCGGAGGAGACGCTTCAAGATTGTATTGGCGGCGATGGCGCGTTGGCCGATTGTCGCAGCCGTGATGCCGGCCGGCCGTTCGAACCGACTGGCTAAGTCGAGCGATTGGGAGCGCAGTGTCTCTTCCGCTTCCAAACCCTATGCTAATACGACCGCACATGGTGCGGTTCGGCTCGGTGGACCGCCGGCGAGTTCCGGGCCACGATCAAACGACTCGTGCGGTGGACCCGGCAAAATGGTCGTCCAGGAGCATAAATAGCGTGGACCCCGATCGACGCGAATGGTCAAGAGCTCTCCGCATCTTCGGAAAGTATGAACCTTGAATCTCCGTTAGATTGTGCACGTTGATGGCGCTTTTCAAACCGAACCGGCCTCGACCGAGACCGCCGGGCAAGCCGCGGAAGGTGGCCCGACACTGTTCGGAGCCGCTGCTTCGCCAAGCCTCGATGGCGTCGTCCTACGTCGCGAGCCCCTATCACTGCCGCGGCGACCACGGCGAGCGTCGCAGGCGACGCGCTAAGCCTGCCTCCGTCTGCCCGAGGCGCTGGAGCTTCGACGAGGCAACGGCCGCGCTCCGCCGCGCCATGCAACTCGGTAACGTTTCGGAAGCTTGGGACGGTGACTATCCGCGCTACGTTTGGTACCGTGCCGGGCCGGACGTCACGTATGAAGCACGACTGTCCGGTGGCATCCCAGGCACCTATCACGCATATCCGATCGAGGACGATCAGGTTCCGAAGGACGTACGGCAGTGAAGGCGTTCGACATCCAGGTGTCTTGGCCCGCGATTACGGGTGAGGCCCGAGACGTGGTCGACACGTCCTTCGGTTACCTGCGCCTGCTTCTCGGCGGCGTCAACATCACGACCTTTGAGGAAAAAGAGGGGCGCGGCGGAGGCGAGCGTCTCGAGCAACCCCTCTACTATGCCGCCGAGTGGATCGTTGAGAACTGGTGGCCGCTGCTCTGGGAGCCGGAGAAGAGCGACGAGGTCAAGGATGATCCCGACTACCGGAGCCGTCATTCTCTTCTGACGGCCCAGCACGGCTTCGCATTGCCCGACCTCAGGATCATCCCGACCGGCAAGTCTGTACACATCTTCGCCAAGGCGCGGCGCGCGGAATATGCGGATGTGAGCTTCACCCTCCGCGGGGACGTCCTGGTCGGCCGGGGCGAGGTCGAGAACGAATTGCGCGGTTTCGTCCGCGATATCGTGGCTCGCCTGCCCGTCCAGGCTGGCGAGCCCCTTCGATCCAATTGGGCGCTGATCGAAGAGACCTCGGACGAAGCTGCCGATTTCTGCCGGCTCATGGGCGGGCTTGGGCTGTCACCCTATCACGAGCACGGGAGGATCGAGGCGGCGCTGGAACGCGTGGCCGGCAAGCTTTCTCCCGGACAGCTCTTCGATCTCTGCCAGACGGCGACGGCCGACGATTTCCTGAGCGCGGCTCGCGTGGCTGAGATCGCTCACGATGCGGTCATCCAAGCCCCCGAGATGGACGTTTCGGCCCTGACGCGCCTCCCCGCCCCAGGCGACAACCAAGCTCTGCCGGCCTTCCGGCGCGGGCTGACAGCGGCGCGCAAATTGCGCGATGCCTTGGAGATCAAGGAGGACGATGTAGAGGGCGCTACGCGCCTCTTCGATAGATTGCACGTCGATCCTGCCAGCAGGACCGTCGTCGATCTTCACGGCGCGGCCTCCCCGATCGCCGGCGTTGTGGTACGCAGCCAAGATCGCGCGAAGCTCGCGCTCGTCCACGCAGCACGCTCCAGCCGCCGATTCGCTGCCGCACGGGCGACCTTCTTTATCTGGACCGGTGAGCGGGAAGATCGCCGCCTGATGACGGCCGCGGTGACCCGGGATCAGCAGGCCAGCCGTGCCTTCGCGGCCGAGTTCTTGGTCCCACAGGGGTATATCCGGGCCCAGGCGAACCATGGAAAGCTGTCGCGGGACCGGGTCGACCAAATCGCCGAACGCGCGATGGTGTCGCCCGACGTCATCCGCTACCAGGCCGAGAACAACGGGCTTCAGCTCGTCAAGTAGTCGGCCGGCTCATCCGAGCGGAGCCACGCCGTGCTCCCACAGCCGATCCGAGATCCCTGCTGCCATCGCGGCGGAAGACACGGAGCGACTTGTGGACCGAAGAAAGTCGTACCACACGGCATGGAGCGCAACCACGTCGGCATGGTTCCCGAAGTTTTAGACAAAGGCGCTGGTCGACCGGGTGAACCGGCGCATGGCGTTCTTGTCTCAAAGTTTTGCAGCCGAGGTCAGGACATCGAGACTCGCGCGAAGCCAACCGTTCCGGCCGCCCTCGGATCGACGCGCGCCAGGCGAGCCAGGAGATAGTCGACCTCCGCCTTGGCCCTATCGCTCAGCCGCCCGGCCGGCTTGCGCTGGGCATCCGACGCAATGATGCCGCGCTTGGCCATGACGTATTTCCTCACCGACAGCCCCAAATCCGGCTGCTGCTCGTAGCGCAGCAGCGGGAGATGCGCGTCGAAGATGTCGTGCGCCGCATCGCGCTCTCCGGCCGCCTGCAGTCGCACGACCTCGACCAGCATGTCGGGGAAGGCATAACCCGTCATGGCGCCGTCGGCACCGCGCTCGGTCTCGAAATCCAGGAACAGGCCGCCGTTGCCGCAGAGGATCGAGATGGGCCGCATGGTGCCCTCGACCTGCCAGCCGCGCAGCGCCGAGATCTTCTCGAGACCCGGCCAGTCCTCGTGCTTCAGCATCACGCAGGATGGGTTCTCGGCGACGATCCGCCGGATTGTCGCCGGCGTCATGACGACGCTGAAGTTCAGCGGATAGTCCTGGATCACCACCGGAATGTCGGCGCCGATGGCCTCGACGGCCTGCCGATAATAGTTGGCCACCTGGTCGTCGGTGCGCAGCGTATTGGGCGGCGCGATCATGACGCCCGCGGCACCGGCCTCCATGACGGCGAGGGAGAGCGCCCGCATGGCGGCGAAGCCCGGAGCCGAGACGCCGACCACGACCGGCAGGCCGCCGGCCCGGGCGATGCAGCGGGTCGCGACCGCGCGGGCCTCGTCCCCGTCGAGCTTCGGCGCCTCGCCCATCACGCCCAGCACCGTCAGGCCGGTGCTGCCGACCGCTTGGTAGAAATCGACCATGCGGTCGATCGAGGCGAAGTCGATGCGCCCTTCGGGATCGAACGGCGTCGGGGCGATCGGGAAGACGCCCTTGGCGGTGTGGTCGAGCTTCATCGTGAGGCCCTCAAGGGTCAGGAGTGGTGTCCGGTGCGCCGGCCAGGAAATCGAAATCGCAGCCGAGGTCCGCCTGGGTGACAGTGTCGTGGAACAGCCTGGCGTAGCCGCGCCCCGGAGCCGGAGAGGCGGGCCGCGGCTCGGCGGCACGCCGCGCCATCTCGGCCGCGTCGACCAGAAGGTCGATGCGGCGGCCCTCGACATCGAGACGGATCAGGTCGCCGGTGCGCACCAGCCCGAGCGGGCCGCCGACGGCCGATTCTGGCGTGACGTGCAGCACGATCGTGCCGAAGGCGGTTCCCGACATGCGCGCGTCCGAGACGCGCACCATGTCCTTGACGCCGGCCTCGGCGAGCTTCTTCGGGATCGGCAGGTAGCCGGCCTCCGGCATGCCGGGCGCGCCTTTCGGTCCCGTGTTGAGGAGCACCAGCACGTCGTCGGGCGCGACGTCGAGGTCGGGGTCGTCGACCCGGGCCGCCATGTCGTCGACGCTGTCGAACACCACGGCGCGGCCCGTGTGCTGCAGCAGCGCTGCGGTGGCGGCGGCATGCTTGATGACGGCACCGCCGGGCGCGAGGTTGCCGCGCAGCACAGCGATGCCGCCGACGGACTTCAGCGGCGCCGAGCGCGGACGGATCACGGTCTGGCCCGGCACGTCCTCGGCCGCGTCGGCGTAGTCCCGCAACGGGCCGCCCGCGACCGTTGGGGCGTCGAGGTCGAGGAAGGGCGCCAGTTCGCGC
>CAXUCF010000182.1:0-9963 GCA_964249275.1 uncultured Lichenihabitans sp. | reverse complement strand
GAAGGGATTCACTCCGCCTCAAACGCAAGGTCGCGGCCTGGGACGACGACTTCCTTGCAGGCCTCATCGCCGCATGATTCCTTCACCCGATTCGCCTGGCCGAGCCGGTTGGCTAGGCCGAGAAGCGTATCGCAAGCCCGCGCAACGCCTCCCGCGAGCCGACCTTCGCGTCGCAGATCGACAAGACGGAAGTCTTATGACGAGGCCGTTCGCGACCTCGCTGGGCGGCTCCCGCCAGGATCGGCCCGCCCGGCCAATCGGAGTCCCGACCGGTCTCCTGGGCTTCCCGCGATGCCCGGGAGCCATGTCCGGAACGCCGTCAAACGAATGCCGGCCTGATCCACCGCGGCTCTGCCGACTCAGCGCAGTCAACGACCGCATCCACGAAGGCAACACCCTTCAGGCCGTCATAGCCCGTTGGCACGTCCGTCCCGGCCCCGATCGGTTCGCGCCCGTCCCGCCGCGCCCGTATGACTTCGAAGAAGCCCCGGTACAGGTTCGCGAAGGCCTCGATGTAGCCTTCCGGGTGGCCGGGCGGCGTCCGCGTCCTGACCCGTGCGCCCTCGTCGAGATCCGCGCGACCCCGCTTGATCACGCAGGGGCGACCGTCGAGCGGCGAGTGGACCAGAACATTCGGCTCCTCCTGGGACCACGCAAGGCCGCCGGTCTCGCCGAAGACGCGAAGTCGGAGCCCGTTCGAGCAGCCCACCGCTACCTGGGAAGACCAAAGCAGGCCGCGCGCCCCTCCCTCGTAGCGCAGCATGACGTGGGCGTTGTCATCGAGCGCCCGGCCTCCGACGAAGGTGGCGAGGTCCGAGCAGAGCGAGTCCAGCTTCAGCCCGGTCACGAAGCCGGCGAGGTGGTAGGCGTGCGTGCCGATGTCGCCGATGCTGCCGCCGCGCCCCGACTTCTTCGGGTCCGTTCGCCAGGCTGCCTGCTGGTTGCCGGCCTGCTCGATGGCGGTCGCCATCCATTCGAGCGGGTACTCGACCTGCACGACCCTGATTTTCCCGATCGCGCCGGCCGCCACCATGGCGCGCGCCTCGTAGACCATCGGATAGCCGCAATAGGTGTAGGTCACGCCGAGGAAGCGCCCCGCTCGTTCGGCTACCTCGACCAGCGCGGCGGCATCCTCGAGCGTCGTGGTCAGCGGCTTCTCGCAGATGACGTCGAAGCCGGCCTCCAGAAAAGCCCTGGCGATCGGGAAGTGCGTGTGGTTGGGCGTGCAGATGGCTACGACGTCGATCCCGTCGGCGCGAGCCGATTCTCCCGCCACCATGGCCCGGAAGTCGCCATAGGACCGAGACGCCTCGATATGGTTGGAGACCGCGAAGGCGTGGCCGCGCAAAGGGTCGATGTCGAAGGCGCCGGCCACGAGGTCGTAGTGCCCGTCGAGCCGCGCCGCGAAGCGGTGGATACCGCCGATGTAGGCGCCCTGGCCGCCGCCGACCATGCCGAGGCGCAGCCGCCTCGATCCAACTGGTCCTTGACCGATGCCGTGACTGTTCATCCTCGCCTCCATTTCCATCTTCGGCGCCCGGTCGCCCGAGGCGGCCGGCGCTGGCTCGCTTCTCGACGATCCATCCGCTCACGTGGCGTTTTCCGAGCTTCGGACTGCTCGATAGCCGTGTGGGTCAGGATGTCGGCGTCTCCGACGCACGAGCCTTCATCGGACCCGATCCGCAAAAGATGTTGCGCTGATCTATAACGCTCAATTATGTTTCTCAAGTCGCCGCGACCGACGCGGTCCGCGTCCAACGACGGTGACGCGCGGCGGTTGCGGCGGCGACGAGACAAGGAGGACCCCAGGATGGGCTCACGAGAGCGTCTTGCGCCCTCCCAGCCTCGTCGACACCGGATGCACGCCGGCATGCCCGTCCTCCGACGTGTCCGGGATTGAGAGCCGGCGCCGCGATCGACGACAGGTGGCCGGGAAAGCCGCCGACGTGATCTGACACCCTGACGCATCCTTTTCGGGACGGACGAACGGACATGAGGACCATCAAGGGGCCGGGCGTATTCCTGGCGCAGTTCGCGCGGGACGAAGCGCATTTCGACACGATCGACGGGCTCGCCGACTGGGCGGCGAAGAAGGGCTTCAAGGGCGTACAAATCCCGACCTGGGACCGGCGGACCATCGACCTCGCGACGGCAGCCGAAAGCCAAGCCTATTGCGACGAGTACAAAGGCCGGCTCGCCGACCGAGGCCTCGTCGTCACCGAACTGGCCAGCCACCTGCAGGGCCAACTCGTCGCGCTCCACCCGTCCTTCAACCTGCCGGCCGACTCGTTCGCTCCCGAGCAGGTCCGCCACAATCCGAAGGCCCGTCAGGAATGGGCCGTCGATCAGCTGATGCTGGCTGCCAAGGCCTCCGAGCGCATGGGCCTCGACCGGCACGTGACGTTCAGCGGCACGCTGCTCTGGCCCTACATCTACCCCTATCCGCAATGGCCGGATGGACTCATCGAGGACGGTTTCGACGAATTGGCGCGGCGCTGGCGGCCGATCCTAGACGCCTTCGACACGGCAGGTGTCGACCTCTGCTACGAGATCCACCCGACGGAGGACCTGCATGACGGGCTGACCTTCGAGATGTTCCTGGAGCGCTTGGGCGGCCATCCGCGCTGCAACATCATGTACGACCCCAGCCACTTCGTGCTGCAGTCGCTCGATTATCTTGCTTACATCGACCACTACCACGAGCGCATCAAATGCTTCCACGTGAAGGATGCCGAGTTCCGTCCCGACGGCAGGACCGGTGCCTACGGGGGCTATCAGCCCTG
Source organism: uncultured Lichenihabitans sp. (assembly GCA_964249275.1). Classification (GTDB taxonomy): domain Bacteria; phylum Pseudomonadota; class Alphaproteobacteria; order Rhizobiales; family Beijerinckiaceae; genus Lichenihabitans. The sequence goes on along the minus strand of CAXUCF010000182.1, from coordinate 7,180 downwards.
GCTCCGCCGCGCCGGGCGATTCCGCTCGCCCGGGGACGGGCAGGTCGATTTCAAGGGCATCTTCTCCAAGCTGACCGGCTACGGCTATGACGGCTGGGCCGTGCTCGAGTGGGAGTGCTGCCTCAAGAACTCGGAGGACGGCGCCGCCGAGGGAGCGCGCTTCATCTCCGACCACATCATCGACGTTTCGACCCGGGCTTTCGATGATTTCGTGAAGTCCGGGGTGGACCGCCGGCTCAACCGTATCATGATCGGCGCCGAGGACTCCCGATGAGCACGAGCAACGGCGCCTCGGGCCCCGCCGAGGACCCGTTCCCGCCGCCGGGCCGGAGACTTCGGCTTGGCATGGTCGGAGGCGGGCGGGGATCCTTCATCGGGCCCGTGCACCTCAACGGCGCCCGCCTGTCCGGCAGGTGGGATCTCGTGGCCGCGGCACCATCGTTGCGACCGGAGGTCGCGCGCGCCTCCGGTCGCGACCTGTTCCTGGCGGACGACCGCGTGCATGCCGACTTCCGCGCCATGGCCGAGGCCGAGGCGGCCCGCCCCGACTGCATCGACGCCGTCGCCATCGTGACGCCGAACGGCACCCACCACGCGGTGGCCCGCGCCTTCATGGACCGGGGCATCGACGTGATCTCCGACAAGCCCATGACGTCGACCTTCGCCGACGCCCTCGACCTCGTCGCGGCCCAGCGGCGGACCGGGCTCGTGTTCGGCGTCACTTATTCCTTCGCGGGCCACGCCATGGTGCGGCAGGCACGGCAGATGGTGGCGGAGGGCGCGCTCGGGCGCCTGCGTCAGATCCACGTCGAATATTTCCAGGAATGGGCGATCCCGCCGGCTGCCGAGGGCGGCAAGGGCGCGGCCTGGCGTCTCGACCCGTCCCAGGTCGGCGCCGCCTTCACGACGGGCGACATCGGCGCCCACGCCCACCACCTCGCGAGTTTCGTCAGCGGCCTCGAAATGACGCATCTGCGCGCCGACTTCCACGTCGCGGGCGCCCCGAAGCCACTCGAGGACACGGCCTTCATGCAGGTGCACTACGCGGGCGCCGTGCCGGGCACGCTGATGGTCAGCCAAGCGGCGGCCAGCACCCAGTGCGGGCTGAGGCTGCGCATCTTCGGCGACAGGGCCGGGCTGGAATGGGACCAGGAAGACCCCGAGACGCTGCGTTATGCACGCTTCGGCCAGCCGGCCCAAATCCTCTCGCGCGGCTACGGGGCGGGAATGGGCACCGAGGCGAGCCGGTTCGTGCGGATGCCGCGCGGCCACCCCGAGGCGCTCACCGATGCCTGGGCGAACCTCTACACGGAATTCGCCATCGCGATCGAGGCCCGCCGGTCGGGGACCGTGCTGCCGGATGGCCTGTTGCGCTATCCGGACGTCGTCGATGGCGCGCGTGGCGTGCGCTTCGTCGAGGCTGCGGCGGCTTCGGCCGAAGCGGGAGGCACCTGGGTCACGTGCTCGCTGGCGGTCTGACCGGGGCGGCTTAGGGGGTTCGACCATGCCGGCACGCGTTGCGGGCAGCCTGTTCCCGCGCATCGCCCCGCATCCCGGCACGGTGTTCCTGGCCGGTGGCCTCGGGACCGTCATGGCGTCCGGGCTTCGACGCGACCGCGACAGCTGATAGACACTCGGCAACTGGAGACGACGCGTGACGAAGGCATGGCGCATCGCGGGTTCGCGGACGATCGTCAAGGATCGATGGACCGATCTCAGGGCGGATCGCTGCCTGACGCCCGCCGGGACCGAGATCGCGCCCTATTACGTCCTCTCCTATCCCGACTGGGTCCACGTCGTGGCCGTGACGGCCGATGACCGCATGGTGCTGGTGCGCCAGTATCGCCACGCGGTCGGCGAAACCGTCCTGGAACTCCCCGGCGGCGTGATCGACGCCTCCGACCGCGACCCGGAAGCCGCGGCCCGGCGCGAACTCGCCGAGGAGACGGGCTACGGGCTCGCGCGTGGCGCATGGTCGGCAGCTTCTATCCGAATCCCGCCACCTACACCAACCATGTCCATGTCGCCCTCGCGCTCGGCGCCCATCCGGACGTCGGTCCGTCACTCGACCCGGGCGAGGAGGGCCTCGCGACCGTGACGCTGCCGGTCCGGAACGTCCTGGCCGGCCTGCCGGGCGGCCTGATCGTACAAACTATGCATGTAGCTGCCGTCTCCCTGGGGCTACCCGCGGCAGGCCGCCTTCGGCTCGCCGACGCCGCGACGGCGCCGGCGGGCTGAGCCCGTCGGGCGAACGCACCGGCGGGGGATACAAAAACGGTTGCAGTTTCCCGCGTTCGCCAATAATCCTTGCATGAAACAGTCGACAACATAGGGAGCGAGACACCATGGGCGAGACCGTCCGTTTGACGATGACGCAGGCCCTCGTTCGCTACCTTTGCGCCCAGCGGACGGTGATCGACGGCCGGGAGGAACCCTTGTTCCCCGGCGTGTTCGCCATCTTCGGCCACGGCAACGTCACCTGCTTGTCGGAACCGCTGGAAGCGGTCCAGGACCGGCTGCCCACATGGCGCGGCCAGAACGAGCAATCGATGGCGCTCGCCGCGATCGGCTTTGCCAAGGCCAAGCGCCGTCGGCAGATCATGGTGGCGGCGACCTCCATCGGCCCCGGAGCGCTCAACATGGTCACGGCGGCGGGCACGGCCCTGGCCAACCGCCTGCCGGTGCTGTTGCTCGCGGGCGACACGTTCCAGAGCCGCCGGCCCGACCCCGTTCTGCAGCAGGTCGAGCAGTTCAACGATCCCACCATCACGGTCAACGACGCCTTCAAAGCCGTCGTGCGCTACTGGGACCGGATCACCCATCCCGAGCAGATCATCTCGTCGCTCCCCCAGGCGGTCGCCGCGATGCTCGACCCGGCGGATTGCGGGCCGGCCTTCATCGCTCTCCCGCAGGACATCCAGGAGATCGCCGTCGACTATCCGGCCGCCTTCTTCGAGCCGGTCGTGCATTCCGTGCCGCGCCCACGGCCCGACCGGGACCGCCTCGTGCAGGCGGTCGAGGTCCTGAAGGGGGCGAAGCGCCCGCTCCTCATCGCCGGCGGCGGCGTGCGCTATTCCTTCGCCGAGGCCGAGGTGGCCGCCTTCGCCGAGCGCCACGGCATCCCGCTCGTCGAGACGATCGCGGGCAAGAGTTCGGTCAGCCACCACCACCCCGCCCATGTCGGACCGCTCGGCATCATCGGCTCGTCATCCGCCAACGAGATGGCGGCGGAAGCCGACGTGGTGCTCTCCATCGGCACCCGGCTCCAGGACTTCGCGACCGGCTCGTGGACGGCGTTCGCGCGGGACGCCAAGTTCGTGTCCGTCAACACGGCGCGATGGGACGCCGTCAAGCACCGGGCCCTCCCGGTGGTGGGCGACGCCCGCGAGACCGTACTGGAACTCAGCGCCGCGCTGGACGGCTGGCAGGTCGACCCGGCGTGGATGGACAAGGGGCGCCGGGCCTTCGCGGTCTGGAACGACACCCTGGACGGTCTGCAGAAGCACACCAACGATCCCGTCCCCACCTACGCGCAGGTCGTCGGCGTGGTCAACGCCAAGGCCGGGGACCGCGACTACGTCATCACCGCCGCGGGGGGTCTGCCGGGCGAGACGACCAAGAACTGGCGCGTGAAGGCGACCAACACCTTCGACTGCGAGTTCGGCTTCTCCAACATGGGCTACGAGATCGCCGCTGGCTGGGGCGCCGCCATGGCGGACCCGACGCGCACGCCCATCGTGCTGATCGGCGACGGCACTTACATGATGATGAATTCGGACGTCTATTCCAGCGTGCTCGCCGGTCACAAATTCATTCTCATCGTTTGTGACAACGGCGGCTATGCCGTGATCAACCGCCTGCAGATCGGCAAGGGTGCGGCCCCGTTCAACAATCTCATCCGGGACTGCCGCGTGAAGGAACCGTTCCCGGTCGACTTCGTCAAGCATGCCGAGAGCATGGGGGCGCTCACGCGTCGGGTCGAGAGCCTGGCCGACCTCGGGCTGGCGATGGATTGGGCCAAGGCGACCGACCGCACCACCGTGATCACCATCGTCTCCGACGCCTTCCGGTGGAGCCCTGGCGACGCCTGGTGGGATGTCGGCGTCCCCGAGGTCAGCCATCGCCAGGAGGTGCGTGACGCCAGGACGGCTCAGCAGGAGAAGCGTAAGGAACAGCGCGTCGGAGTCTGACCCGGGCGGAGCCGGCCGGAACGATGGGTCATGCCGGCCCTGCAGCCTTGACGATGGCCGAAGAAGCACTGTCTATGAGGTCCGATATGCTCCAGACCGGCCTCATTTTGACGCAAGCCAAACCGCCCACGGACTACGAAGCCTTCGTCGGGTTGATCCAGGCCGAATACGACGGCCTCAGCCGCAGTTTCCAGGCCGTGGCACGTTATCTCACCCAAAATCCCAACGACGTCGCCATGCAGTCGATCAACGACATCGCGGGCAAGTGCGGCGTGCATGCATCAAGCTTGGTGCGCTTCGCACAGAGCTTCGGCTACGATGGCTTCAAGGAGCTGAAGGAGCTGTTTAACCGGCGCCTCGCCACGGCGGCGCCGGGCTTCGAGGCGCGCGTCAAGTCGTTGAAGGACGACCTCCAGCTTCATAAACGCGGCAGCCCCAAGGGCTTCCTGGGAGATCTGGTCGCGCGGGACATGGCGACCCTGCAGGACCTCTTCAACGATACGGTCGAGGCCGACCTCGTGCACGCCGTCGATCTCATCGTCAAAGCCGACACCATCTACATCGCCGGGCAGCTTCGCTCGGCGCCCATCGCCGTCTTCGTCCGTTACGTGCTGACCATGCTGGGCCGCAACGCAGTCCTGCTCGACGCCAATGGAGGCCTCGCCACCCACATGGCGAGGACGATGCGACCGACGGACCTGCTGTTCGCCATCTCATTCCGTTTCTACGCCAAAGAGGTGGTCAGCATCACCGAGCAAGCGTATGCGGGCGGTGTGCCCGTCCTCGCCGTCACCGATAGCACGTTGTCCCCCTTGGCCAAGTGCGCGACGGTTCTTTTCGCTGTGCCCGAGGGGGAATACGCCTTCTCTCGGTCCCTCGCTGCCCCGATGTGTCTATCTCAGGCCCTGATGGTTGCGCTTGCCGCGCGCCTGCAAGAAGACCCTGACCCTCAGATACCCATCGTGACCGGGTCTAACTGAGACCATCTCGAGGTTTCATAAAGGCCCGACCTTCAACGCGGAACTCCGTCTCGATCGCGGCATGGGCAGCCGAGATTTGTCAGCTGTCGTCACGCCGTGCAGTGCTTTTCGTTCGAGGCGCCGCTCTTGGCCTCGATGGCGGCCTGGGCGGCGGCGAGGCGGGCGATCGGCACCCGAAAGGGCGAGCAGCTGACGTGGTCGAGGCCCAGCGTCTCGCAGAAGGCGATCGAGGCGGGATCGCCGCCGTGCTCGTCGCAGACCCCGAGCTGGATGCCGGGCCGGGTCTTGCGCCCGCGCTCCGCCGCGATGGCGACGAGCTCGCCCACACCCGCCTGGTCCAGCGTCACGAAGGGGTCGGCGGGGAGGATGCCTTTGGCGGTGTAGGGAGCCAGGACCGAGGCGGCGGCGTCGCATCTGATGCCGAGCGTCGTCTGGGTGAGGTCATTGGTGCCGAAGGAGAAGAACTCGGCCGAGCCCGCGATCTCGCCGGCCTTCGGCGCCGCGCGCGGCAGCTCGACCATGGTGCCGACCGTGATCAGTGGTCCTGGTCGAGCGATCGCACGGGTGTTGCCACTCGTGCTGACCATCTCTCGCGGTCCACCCCCTGGCATTGTGCGCCGTGGGTGTCGCTGCCTCGCCCGGTGGCCTGCCGGAGCAAGGTCAGTCGAAGGAGGGACTCAGGTTCGCGTGCGCACACCACTTGACCGGCGGCTGGCGACGGTCGTCAGCACGGCCGCGATGATGATCACCGCACCAGTCGAGGCCTGGACATAGAAGGAGGGGACCTGCGCCAGCGTGAGCAGGTTGTTGATGACGCCGATCAGAAGGACTCCGCTGACGACGCCGATGATCGTGCCACGGCCCCCGCCCAGGCTGACGCCGCCGATCACGGCAGCTGCGAAGGCCGAGAAGATGATGCCTTGCCCCTGCGTCGTGACGGCCGAGTCCAGGCGACCGGTCGACAGGATGCCCGCCAAGCCGGCCAGCACGGCCGCGAAGACGAAGGCCGACCAGATGACCCTGTCGACGTTGATACCCGCCGCTCGCGCGGCATCCTCGTTGCCGCCGATGGCGTACAAGGCCCGGCCATAACGGTGGTACTTGAAGACCCATCCGACGATCACGGCGACGGCGAGAAAGACGAAGACCGCAAGCGGAACACCGAGGACCCTTGCGGAGCCGAGGAAGGTGAGCGACTTGCCCGGCGAATAGATCGACCGACCGTTGGAAACGATCAGGATCCCGCCGCGCAGGAGGACCAGCAAGCCCAGCGTCGAGATGAAGGGGTTCAAGCCGACCCTCACGACCATGAACCCGTTGAAGATGCCGATCAGGGCGGCCGTGCCCAGCGCCAGGATCAGGCCTGTCCAGCTCGGCAGCTCGATGCCCAACCCGCCAGCTGCCGCGGGGACGAGCATGATCGCGGCGACCATCGGGGCGAATCCGACGATGCCCTCCAGCGACAGGTCCAAACGGCCGATGAGGACGACGAATGTCAGGCCGATCGTCGTCAGCCCGAGGACGCTGACCTGTTCGAGGATATTGACGAGATTGGTGGTCGTGGCGAATCGGGGGGCGACACTAGCACCTACGATCACCAAGATCAGGAGGACGGGATACATCGTATAACCGTCGGCCACGAAGGCGCTGCCGAACGCCGAAAGCCTCGATGGCCCAGCCTGCCCCTTGTCCGACTTGGACGCATCCATGATGCCCGCTTTCATATCACGCCCTCCATGCGAAGAATCAGTTCTTTGATCGTGTAGGCGCCGACGAGCTCGTCCACGATGCGGTCCTCGAAGACGATCACGACCCGGTTGGCGAGTTGCGCGATTTCCTCCTCTTCGTCCGACACGACGATCACGCCGAGGCCGTCGCGAGCCAGGTCACGCAGAAGCGCGTAGAGCTGTTCCTTCGCTCCGACGTCGACGCCTCGCGTCGGGCTCATCGCGATCAGGACCTGGGGACCGCGACACAGGGCGCGAGCGAAGACGACCTTCTGTTGGTTGC
>CAXUCF010000181.1:1745-9981 GCA_964249275.1 uncultured Lichenihabitans sp. | reverse complement strand
GCCGAGGATGCGCGCCGCTATCTCGGCTCCAAGGGCGACCCCTATGCGGCAGTCGGCGACGACCGAACGGGCCGCACGGCCATCGATTTCGGCGTCTACGGCGTACCCGAGACCTTCGTGGTCAAGGCCGACGGCACGCTGGCCTATAAGCTGATCGGCCCCATCACGCCCGACAATATCGGGACGCTGGAGGCCGAGATCGACAAGGCGGCACGCTGAGAGCGTCTGGCGACCAGTCGCCTAGAACGTGCCCACGGGCCTTGGCGGCTGCCAGAGCCGCCTTGGTGGGGCCGAGATGGGGGCGCGTTCCTTTTCGGCGAGGGCGGCATGAGACGCTGGGCGAGCAGAATGGCACAGTGGCCGTCCTCGCATCAGGTGGCGAGCCATTGACCTCTGCTCCATCCACGCGTAGATACATTGATGCTACGGGCATGGGCCCGGGGTGGTTGCTGTTGATTGTAGGATCGTTGTCATGATCGCTCAGGTTGTGAGATGGGGAAACAGCCTCGCGCTACGCATCCCCAATGCCCTTGCCCAGACGCTAACGGTGAAGGAGGGGAAATCAGTCGAACTCAAGATAGAGGATGGGCGTCTTATCGTGTCGCCCATCAACGAGAAAGCCGTCTACAAGCTCGAAGAGCTCTTAGCTGGTTTAACCATCGAGAACCTTCATGCGGAGGTCGATTATGGAGCACCAATAGGGCATGAACTCATCTAGCGTCTATTGCCCGGACCGCAAGGACGTCGTGTCTCTTGATCTCTCTCCGATTAAGGGGCGCGAGCAAGACGGGCGCAGACCGGTACTTGTCTTGTCACCATACGAGTATAACGTCCGGACCGGATTGTGCGTCGTGGCCCCGATCACGAGGACTGTTCGGACCAACCCATTCGAGGCGATTGTCCCCCATGGCTTGGACGTAACGGGAGTCGTCCTGTCAGACCAGACAACCTGCAAGTCGTGGCGTGCGCGCGGCTCGCGTTTCATCTGCAAGGTGCCGGACGCTCTCGTCGATGAAGTGGTGGCGAAATTCAAAGCTCTCCTACCCTGATTTTTCCCGTTAGACCCTTTTCTCTTGGCGCCTCGCTTCGCCGGGATCACGAAGTAAGATTTTTGACAAACACGGGCTGGATGCATCTAAATCGCCAGACCTAGCCGTTCTCATCGTAGGAGGCCGGCCCCGATCACCACCGGCCCGATCGACCCGGCGCTGGATCACCCCTCCGTCTTACGGTCGCGACAGCGGCGAGGTTGAGAGATATCGCGACGCGGCGCGTCGGGGCCGGCTGGAAGGTGGGCAAGGCGGTCATCCTTCCTCGGCTCGGCAAGGTCGCCGGCGACGCCGCGAAGACACTCTTCATCGCCGGCGACATCTCCGCTCCGGAAGCCGATCGGTTCGCGGCGCCTGCTCAATCCCGCCGCTTCAATCCTATCGTGCCGGCCCGGGCGTCGTAGAGCACCGCATAGCTGAAATAGGGCAGCGTGCCGGCCGCGATCTCGGCGCCACCCGATCGGCGCACCGGATGGGCCACGACCCGCGTCGACCAGTCGCGGCCGGTCGTGAACGGCATCACCATGGGGGCGCCCGGGCCGTCGATCTCGAAGCTGACCTTGCGGCCGGGTCCCCACGGGGTCGGGGCCCGGACCTTGCTTGAGGCCACGGAAAAGCCCGGCGCACCGCTGTCCAGCACCGTCCTGCCGCAGAAGCGCTCCTGGCGGGCGACATCGACGAGGCAGCCGGGCAGGGCGGTATCGACCCAGCCGGCCTGCCGGCCGTCAACGGCCCCGCCCTGCGCCTCGAGCTGCAGCAGAGCGAAGCCGGCCCGGTCGGCATCGTCGGGATCGATGATGAGATGTCCCGGCTCGGCCGCATCGGGTCGCGGCAGGACCACGATCCAGCTCTGATCCCCCATGACGGTCAGCGGGTTGATCGCGCTGTCGTCCGTCGCGGCCCTGCGCATCGACAGGCCCAGGATCGCGTCGAAGCCCTGGCCCGCATAGCCGTCCCCGCCGATCCGGTAGTCCTCCGGTCTTAGCCTGGACGCCGGGCAAGCGGGCTGCTCGTCGACACAGCCGACCGTGTCGATGAGCTGGAACAGGATCGGCCGGTCGGTCTCGGACGACCCGACACCGAGCGTGGCGCGGGCCAGGACGCCGTCGAAGCGAGCACCGCCGCCGAAGCCGTATTGCCGCCGCATAGCGGTCGCCTCGTAGCGCTCCGACGTCAGGGCCGCCTTGAGTACCCGCAGGCCGAACGAGCCCGTATCGAGTTGTGCCCGGACCGGGGCGCTTCCCCCGACGGTGATCGGGACGCTGTAGCGGATGTCGCCGTCCGGCAGGACGGTCTGGTCGATCGGCACGTCGGTCCGTGCAGCGGCCGAACCCGGTGCCGCGAGCCCGGGCAGAGCCAGAAGGGCGGAGAGGCCGATCGCCGCCAGATGTGGATTGATCGCCATGGCGGGTCCTACGTCTCGCCACGGACTGAGCTGTCCCTTCGTCCGTCGGCGATCAACCCGCATCGTTGCGCCGCGGCAAGCCTGCTTGGGGCCCCAGCGCCGTCCTGGGTCCTGCTTCTCGCGACAGCCCTCACCGCGGGAGCGGCACGAGGATGGCGGCCCGCCGAGGAGAAGCGCTATCCAGGTCTGAGCCTCGCCCTGCGGCTGAGTGTTCCGCCGCGGCTCACCGGCCGCCATCGACGCTCAGCACCTGGCCCGTTATCCAGCCCGCGAGGTCGGATACGAAGAACAGCACGGCATTGGCGATGTCGTCCGGCCTGCCGAGGCGCTTCAGCGCGATGCCGTCCAGCAGACGCTGCTGTCCGGTCTCGCCCATGGCGTGCCATTGCCGCTCGGTGGTGGGGTTCGAGCGCACGAAGCCGGGCGCGACGTTGTTGACCGTGATGCCGAACGGCCCGAGTTCGTGGGCGAGCTGCCGCGTCAGGCCGATCTGCCCGGCCTTGGCGCTCGCATAGGCCTGGATGCCGGTGAGGCTGATGCCGAGGCCGGCGCCCGAAGAGATGTTGATGATCCGGCCGCGGCCGGTCCGCTTCATGCCGGGCGCGAAGGCCCTGGCCATCAGGAAGGCGCCCGTGAGGTTGACGTCGAAGATCGCCTGCCAGTCCGCAAGGGAGATCTCTTCGAGCGGCCGGCCGACCTGTCCCAGCACGCCGCCCGCATTGTTGACCAGGATATCGATCGCCTGGCCGGCGGCGTCGTGTTCAGCCGACAGGGCCGTGACCGCGGCCTCATCGGTGACGTCGAGCAGCCGCGCCGTGCAGAGCGGCCCGGCCCGGGTCACGGTTTCGGGCAGCCCGGCCGCGTCGATGTCGCAGGCCAGCACGGTGGCGCCGGCGCTGGCCAGGGACACCGCTATGGCGCGCCCGAAACCGTGGCCCGCGCCCGTAACGAGCGCCTTGCGGCCGCCGAGATCGATCCTCATGACGCCAGCTCCTGCCGCGCCGGCTCGGGCGGCGCGAGATCGTCGAGGTTGGTGCGGTCGAGGCTGCGGCGTCCCTCCTCGACCGCGTGGATGCGCTGGGCGACCGCCACCGTCACCGGCGTCGCCACGCCCCGGCGGCGGCCCGCCGCGATGACGGGGCCGAGCTGCGCGTCCACCTCCGTGCGGCGCTTGCGGACCGCGAGGTCGCGCCAGATGCCGGAATGCGACTTCACGGAGCGGCGATTATGCGCCACCATGTCGTCGAAGGAGCGCTGCAGGAGGTCCGCCGGTGCGTCCGGCAGGAACGCCACCGGATCGAAGCCGTCGAAGCCTTCGAGCGTCACCCCCTCGGCGCGCGACACCGCCGCGACCTCGTGGGCCAGCCGGATCAGCACCGGCCGATGGGCTTCCGCGGCCAGCACGTCGGCGATGCTGTCGTCGGTCAGCGCCGTGGCGAACAGCAGAGCCCCGTAGATCAGCTTGGCCCAGAGGTAGCCCTGGATGTTGCCGGTGGCGACTGCGGCGGGGTCGAACTGCCGGAATAGCCCGTGCAGATCCGCCAGGCGGTCCGTCATGGCGCCGTCCAGTTCGCCCACCACCACGGCGCCCCGGCCGCTGCGGATCACGACGCCGGGCTCGAGGTAATCGGCCCCGTAGTTGACGAAGCAGCCGACCGTGCGGTCCCGGCCCACCCGGGCCGCGATGATATCCTCGTTCAGTCCGTTTTGCGCCGATACCACGTAGCCGTCGGGCGCCACATGCGGGGCCAGGGCCGCGGCCGCGGCCGCCGTATGATGGGCCTTCACGGCCAGGATGCAGCGCCGAAAGCGGCCCGACAGCGCCTCGGGCCGGAAGGCCCGGGCCTGGACGCGGCATGGCGCGACCGGGCCCGTGACGGCGAGACCGCGCTCGTCGATGGCCGCGACATGGGCCGCGTCCGTGTCGACGAACACCACGCCATGGCCGGCCTCGATGAAGGCGGCCCCGAGCGTGCCCCCGATGGCGCCGGCGCCCCAGATCAGGACCGGATCGCGCGTGGGTCCAGTCGCGGCTCCGCTCACGACCAAGGCCCTTCGAGCAGCGCGCGAGTCTCGGTCACCGCCGTGGCCCAGATGGCCAGCATGTCGGCGTCGGGCCGCTCGTAGAGCCCGCCGAAATTGCCGTCGCCGAGGAGCCGCCGGACCCCTTCGGGCGCCGAGAGCCGCATGCGATCGAAATCCACCATGGGCTTCTGTGCGGATGGCTGGACGACGCCGGCGAGCCGCGTCCAGGGAAAGTTCTCCATCCAGGAGGCGTGGCTCGCCACGGGGTCGATCTCCTGCACCTTGGCGAAGGTCTGCGGGGCGTTCCACCAGTTGTGGAACTTGACGGCGGCGCCCGGATGGTCGGCCATCCACTCGGCCGCGAAAGCGCCGGCGGGCGCGTTGCCGCCGTGGCCGTTGACCATCAGGATGCGGCGGAAGCCCTGGCGATGGAGGCCGTCGAGGATGTCGCGCACCAGCGCGATATAGGTCTCGACCCTCAGGCTGACGGTGCCCGGAAAGGCCAGGAAGTATGGCGTGATGCCGTAGGGCACCACCGGGAACACGGGGACGCCGAGAGGCTGAGCGGCCTCGGTGGCGACACGCTCCGACAGGATGGAATCGACCGAAAGACTCAGGAAACCGTGCTGTTCGGTGCTGCCGAGCGGCAGGATCGCGCGGTCGTCGTGGCCCAGGCGGCGTTCGACATCGGTCCAGTTCATGGCCGCGATGGTCATGAGGCCTCCTTTCGGGTTTCGGGTGACGGTTCGGCCCCGTCGAGCAGCGGACGCAGGATGCGGTCGATGTCGCCGGGATCCGGGCTGTGGCGGTATTCGATCGCGAGGGTGCCCTGGGGCAGCCGCTCCAGCACGGCTTCGGCGCCGGTCGCATAGACCACGACGTCGTGGCCGGCGAGTTTCTCGGCGAGATCCGGTGCATCCAGCACGGCGGCGTCGATCCCACTCAGGTGGGGCGCGAAACGGCCGATGCCCGGGCGCATCAGCGGCAGGAACTCGGGAAAGCGCGACACGGCCAGGACGCGGGCGTGAGCATCGAGCACGGCCAGGGCCCTGCGGGTCGCCTCCGACGGAATGAAGCTGATGGTCGCCACGCGCTGGCGCGGCAGCAGCGTCGCGACGTCGCGCCGGAGATGCGCGAAGGTCAGGACGAGGTCGGCCGCGCTCGCGAGATGGCGCGCGCTCTCGGTGCATTGGAGCGCGTCGACCGTGGTGGCGCCGACGTTCGCCGCGGGTCCCAGGGCGGCAGCGACCGCGCGGGCGTAATCGGCGGTGGCCCCCGCGAAGATGCCGACCAGCACGACATGCTGGCTCCTGCCGCGCGCCTGGCGGATCGTCAGGCGCGCGGCAATCAGGCCCGCGATGTCGGCCCCGCCCAAGCCGATCGCGAGCCCGTGATCGAGGAGCGTGTCGATCTGGTGGTGGAACGCGAGAAGGCGCCGATCCTTGCCCGTGCCGTTGGTGGCGCGCGCCACGAAGGTCCCGGAGCCGGGGCGGGCCTCGATGAGCCCGGCTGCCTTGAGGTCGCGATAGACCGCCGCAATCGTCATCGGCGCAACGCCGACCTCCTCGGCAAGATCTCGGACCGAAGGCAGACGGTCACCGGCCCTGAATTCGCCGCAGGCGATTCCGTAACGCAGCAGACCGCTGAGTTGAGTTCCGAGCGGAACCGGCAGGTCGCGGTCGAGGAGCAGGCGAAGGGGAACGGGGAGCATTGTCCTAGAAGGCTAGCACGGCAGCAGTTCGGGTCACAATCGCACGATGTGCTCAAATGGAAAGCAGTGGTGCAAACACAAAGCGCAGCGGGGCGCGTTGACAGTGCCGAGCCCCGGGCGATAGCGTTCTAGAGTTCTAGAACAATGTGGGCACGATCATGACCGGAACCTGCTTCAGACATGCGGCCGCTGTGGCCCTCGGCGCCGCGCTCCTTGCGGCCGGGCTCGTGCCGGCCGGGGCCGTGACCCGCGGCGGCACGCTGGTCTATGGTCGTTACACCGACAGCCTGTTCCTCGATCCGGTCCTGAACGACGCCAACGTCGACATCTGGATCCTGTCGAACCTCTACGACACGCTGCTGTTGCCGACCGACGACGGCAAGGGCGTGCAGCCCGGCCTCGCCTCGGCCTATGCGGTGGCGTCGGACGGCAAGAGCGTGACCCTCACGCTGCGCGAGGGCACCAAGTTCTCGGACGGGACGCCGATCACGGCCGAGGACGTGAAGTGGTCGCTCGACCGCGCCCGCGACCCGAAGGAGGGGATCTGGAGCTTCATCGACGAGTCGGTCGGCTCGGTCGACATCAAGGATCCGAAGACCGTCGTGCTGAATCTGAAGCACCCGGACCCGGCCATCATCCCGGGCTTGAGCGTGTTCAATAACGCCATCATGCCGAAGCACGCCTTCGAGGCCGCGCCGGGTGTGACGCCCGACGACAAGGCCAAGGCCTTCGCCGAGCATCCGATCGGCTCGGGCGCTTTCGCGTTCCAGTCCTGGAGCCGCGGGCAGGAGATGAAGATCGTCCGCAACCCGTACTATTGGCGCCAGGGCGCCGACGGCAAGCCACTGCCCTATCTCGACGGCGTGACCTTCCAGATCCTGCCCGATGACGCCACGCGGATCCTGAAGGTGCAGTCGGGCGAACTCGATGGCGCCGAATTCATCCCGTTCAGCCGGGTGGAGGAACTCAAGGCGGACAGCAAGCTGAACATGGAACTGTTCCCGTCCACCAAGGTCACCTACGGCAATTTCAACGTCCGGCCCAAGCTGAAGAGCGGTGCCGACAACCCGCTCGCCAACGAGAAGGTCCGGATGGCGCTGAACTATGCGGCCGACAAGGACGCCATCATCGCCATCGTGACGCATGGCGTCGGCACGCCGATGTCGAGCTTCATGTCGAGCGCGACGCCCCTGCATACCGGCACCGGCACGGAGTTTCCGGTCGACCCCGACAAGGCCAAGGCCTTGCTGAAGGAGGCGGGCTTCGACAAGGGCTTCAAGTTCCCCTGCCTGGTGCTGGCCGGCAACGTCAACGAGATCAGCATCGCGACGGCACTCCAGCAGATGTGGGCTGCGGTCGGCGTCACGCTCGATATCGAGCAGGTCGACAATGCCACGCGCACGGCGCGCTACCGTGACGGCGACTTCTCCATGCGGCTCGGCGACTGGACCGACGACATCGCCGACCCGAACGAGATCGCATCCTATTTCGGCTATTTCCCCAATATCGAGTCGCAGCATTCGGGATGGAACAACGACGAGTTCAACAAGCTGTTCGAGGCCTCGCAACTGGAACTCGATCCCAAGAAACGTGCCGACCAATATGCCCGGATGCAGGAGATCTACCGTGGCGGCCCTACGCTGGCGCTCTACGAATCGCCCTATCCGGTGGTCTTGAAGAAGGGCGTGACGGGCTTCCTGCAGATCCCGCTCGGCAACAACATCTTCTCCGGCGCGTCGATCGAGAAGTGAGGTGCGGACACTGGGGCGCGAGATCCTCCCCCGAGAGCCGTCGCGGCTTTCCCACGTGGTCGTCGGGCGGTTCGCCGTTGGCCTCAGCGGAGCTGGCGTGCGCACGCTTCTTTGCCGCTGTTCTGAACGTCGGCGAGAGGGTCGGGTTTTCCCTCCCCGGAGCGGGGAGGGTGGCGCCCAGAGGGCGACGGGTGGGGCCGCCGGGCTCGCAAAAAGAAGGCGGCGCTTCTCGCCCCTGACCCCCATCGGTCTCGGCCTTCGGCCGAGCCACCTTCCCCTTCCGGGGAAGGATGAC
>CAXUCF010000181.1:0-1735 GCA_964249275.1 uncultured Lichenihabitans sp. | reverse complement strand
GGCCCGAGTGGCATCCCGTGCTGAACCCGGCATTCCTGCTCCGCCGCGTGCTGCAGATGGTGCCGACCCTGGTGTTCATCCTGGTCGTGACGTTTCTGCTGGTGCGGCTTCTGCCGGGAGACCCGCTGAGCGCCATCGCGGGCGACCGGGCCACCGACGCCCAGGTGGCGCAGTCGCGGGCCGCCTACGGGCTCGACCAGCCGATCGTCGTGCAGTTCCTGTTCTACGCGCGCCGCGTGCTCACGGGCGACCTCGGCCGTTCGCTGGTGTTGCAGGTGCCGGTCTGGGCTTTGATCGGCCAGCGCCTGCCCGCCACCCTGGTGCTCACCAGCATGGCGGTCGCGATCGGCGTGGCGGCCGCGGTGCCGCTGGCGGTCGCGGCGGCGCTGGCGCGCGACCGCCCGGCCGACCTCGCCATCCGGGGTGCGTCGCAGGTCGGGCTGTCGATGCCGGTGTTCTACGTGGGCCTCGTGCTGCTTACGGTCTTTTCGGCGCAGCTGCGCTGGTTCCCGGTCGGCGGCTACGGCGACGGTTGGGGCGACCGCGTCTACCATCTGTTCCTGCCGGCCGTGACGCTCGGCGTGAGCCTCGCGGCCGTGCTGATGCGCAATCTCCGGGCCGCGATCGTCGATGTGCTGGGCGCCGAATATGTCGATTTCGCCCGCGCCAAGGGTCTGCCGCCGCGCGTCGTGCTCCTGCGGCATGTGCTGCGCAACGCGCTGATCTCCACCGTGGCGCTGCTCGGCCCCACCGTGGGCACGCTGCTCGGCGGCGCCGTGATCACGGAATCGGTCTTCGCCATCCCGGGTGTCGGCCGCCTCATGATCGAGAGCATCTATGGCCGCGACTATCCGGTCATCCAGGGCCTGACCCTGATCCTGGCCGTGACGGTGTCGCTCGTCTTCCTGCTGACCGACATCGTCCAGGCGGCGCTCGACCCGAGGCTCGCCCGGTGACGGCCGCCGAGGACGTCCTGTCGCGCAGGCCGGTGCGGCGCCGGGCGGTGCGGCTCCGCCTGCCGCGCGCGTCCTGGTCGCTCGCGGCCGGGGCCGCGATCCTGTTGGCGTCGCTCCTCTTCGCGGTCGCGCCAGGGCTGCTGGCTCCCTACGATCCCAGCAAATTCGACTATCGCGCGATCCTCAAGGGTCCTTCCGCGGCCCATCTGTTCGGCACCGACAATTTCGGCCGGGACATCCTGTCCCGCACGGTCTGGGCCTACCGGGTCGACCTGCAGATCGCGCTGTTCGGCACGCTGTTCCCGGTGCTGTTCGGCACGCTGATCGGCGCCGTCGTGGGCTATCGCGGCGGCTGGGCGCTGGCGCTGTTCGGCAGGATCGTCGACGCCGTGGTCACGTTCCCGTTCCTGGTCCTGGTCATCGCCATCGTGGCTGTGCTGGGGCCCGGGCTCATCAACCTGTATATCGCGGTCAGCGTGGTCGGATGGGTGTTCTATGCCCGGCTGATCGCGGCCGAGATGGGCGTGCAGCGCCGGCTCGATTATGCGGCGGCGGCGCGCGTGATGGGCTATTCGCTCCCCCGCATCGTGCTGCGGCATCTCCTTCCCAACGCGATCTCGGCCGCGCTCGTCTACTGGATGACCGACATGGCGCTGTGTATCCTGCTCGGGTCCAGCCTCGGTTATCTCGGCCTCGGGGCGCAGCCGCCGACCGCCGAATGGGGCGTGCTGATCGCCGACGGCAAGAACTACATGGCGACCGCCTGGTGGATCTCGATC
>CAXUCF010000180.1:0-9989 GCA_964249275.1 uncultured Lichenihabitans sp. | reverse complement strand
AGCAAACTGGCGGCTGACTTCGAGCGGATCGCGGTGCCCGAGGACGTGAAACAAATCAACGATCAGACGGCACGCGAAGTGGGCACGTTCAGCTTCACGCCACAGCGGCAAGGCGGCCCGGACGTCCCCGGCAAGTATCTCGTCATCTGGGCCAAGGTCGGCAGCGATTGGAAGATCTCGGCCGATATGTGGAACCGCAGCAGCACGGGGGGCGAGGGTGGCCGGCCGGGTGCCGGCAAGGGCGGGCGCACGGGCGGAGCCAAAGGCGGCGGAGCCGACACCGGCACCGAGTGACGCCTCGAACCGCCGATCCGTCCAGGGCGCTTTTAGGCCGCGCTCCTGTCGCCGAACAACGATCCCAAGTCGGACGTTGAACGCGGCAGGAGGATTCATGCTCATCAGATTGAAGCCGTTGAGCGATCAAACGATCGTGATCACCGGGGCATCGAGCGGCATCGGGCGCGCGACCGCGCTCGCCGCAGCACGGCAGGGCGCCAGAGTCGTCCTGGCGGCCCGGGATGCGGGTGCGCTGCAGGCCGTCGAGGACGCCGTCGCGAAGCATGGCGGACAGGCGCGATCGATGGCCGCCGATGTCGGCCGCCGCGAGGACGTCGAAGCTCTCGCGGCTTTCGCCATCGCGGCGTTCGGCGGGTTCGACACCTGGGTCAACAACGCCGGCGTGGCGATGTTCAGCCGGCTCGAGGAAACCGTCGAGGCCGATGCCCGCCGGCTGTTCGATACCAATTTTTGGGGTACCGTCCACGGCTCGCTCGTGGCCTTGAAGACCATCAAGTCCGGCGGCGGCGCGCTGATCAACGTCGGCAGCATCGTGGGCGACTTCGGCGTCCCGATCCAGGGCATGTACAGCGCCAGCAAGCACGCCGTGAAAGCCTTCACCGATACGTTGCGGATCGAACTCGAGGCCGAGGAAGCTCCGGTCTCGGTAACGCTGATCAAGCCGGCCGCGATCGCAACCCCGATCATCGCGAATGTCGGCAACACGACCGGCCGTGAGGCGAAACTGCCGGCCCCGCATTACGCGCCCGATGAAGTGGCCCATGCGATCCTGCATGCCGCCGTCCATCCGCAGCGCGACATCTACGTCGGCGGCACGGGCCGGCTGATGTCGCTCTTCGCGCAGGCGGTCCCGCACCTCGCCGATAAGGTCAGCGCCCGGTTCGGGGAGGACGCCCAGCTTGGCGAAATCCAGGAGCGCGCGCACGACAACCTTCACGCCCCGGCGCAGCAACGCACCGAACATGCGTCGCAAGACCGGGGACGGCGCAGCTTCTACACGCGCGCCACGCTCGATCCGGCCTCGCCGCTCGCGGCCGCAACGGCCGCCAGCGGAGCGCTTTTCGACTTAGCGCTCTCGATCCTGGCTCCGAGGAGGCGATGAGCCAAGCGGTCCCGCTGTCGACGTCGGCCCGCACGGCCGCCCACATCCCGCGGCTGCCCCTGGCGCTGGGTCTCGGCGGGCTCATCCCCTTCTGGGCCCTGGCGCTCGCGCGGGTGACGGGCCTGCCGCACGCGATGCCGCCTGCCGGCGTGGAGATGGCCCTCGCGGCCTATGCGGCCACGATCCTGTCGTTCCTCGGCGGGATCCGCTGGGGCACGGCACTGCGCGAGGGAGACCAGCACCGCGTCACGCGGGATTACATCTTCGGCGTCATGCCGCAGCTGCTCGGCTGGGCCGCGCTGGCGCTCCCGGACCCGTGGCGACCCCTGCTGCTTGGCCTGCTGGTTCTGGTCCTGGGACCGATCGACCGCAACATGGTGGCCCGCGGGATGGCCCCCGTCTGGTTCGGCCGGCTCCGCTGGATGCTGAGCCTCGGAGCCGGCGCGGCGCTGTTCCTCGCCGCCCTGGCCTGATCGACTCCCGGGCCGCCGCTCCTCGTTCGCTGGGCGGGAGCAAACGTCCTGCCGCGGCAAGCCCATCGTGGGATCGGCACCGGACCGCTAAACGTTGGGGTCGAAGCAACGCCGCCCCATCGGCGGCCGTGCAGGAATGGAACAGCATGGCGCCCTATCGCATCGCCGTCGTCGGGGTCGGCAAGATCGCCACGGATGAGCACCTGCCGTCGATCGCCAAGAACCCGCGTTTCACCCTGGCCGGTCTGGTGAGCGGGCGCGGTATCGAACAGCCCGGCGTGCCGACGTTCCGGAATTCGGCCGAACTCTACGCCGCATTGCCGGATCTCGATGCGGTGGCGGTTTGCACGCCGCCCGGACCCCGCACGGCCCTGGTGCGAGAGGCGCTCGACGCGGGGGTGAACGTGCTGCTCGAAAAACCCCCGACCCCGACGGTGGGCGAGTTGCGGGACCTCGCACGACAGGCCGACGCGCAAGGCCGCATCATCTTCACGACCTGGCACTCGCAATACAACGCCGCCGTGGAGGAGATGCGGACGCGTCTCGCGGGGCACACTATCCGCCGCCTCGCCATCACCTGGAAGGAGGATGTCAGGCGCTGGCACCCGGGCCAGGACTGGATCTGGGAGACCTCCGGCTTCGGTGTCTTCGACCCGGGCATCAACGCGTTGTCGATCCTCACCCGGATCATGCCGGCGCCGGTCTTCGTCCGCTCGGCCCGGCTCTTCACACCATCCAATCGGGCGATGCCGATCGCTGCCGGCATCGCGTTCACGAGTCCGGCTCTGACGGAGTCGGCTCCCGGTGAGGACGCGATTACGGCGGAGTTCGACTGGCGCCAGACCGGCGATCAGACCTGGGAGATCGCGGCCGACCTCGCCGACGGAACGGCGCTGCGCCTCACGGGTGGCGGCACGGCGCTCGCGGTCGACGGCGTCACGATCGTCGAGGAGCCTCGCGAGGAATACGATCGCATCTACGCGCGCTTCGCCGCGCTGCTCGAAGCCGGCACCAGCTTCGTCGATATGGCGCCCTTCGAACTCGTGGCCGACGCCTTCATGGTCGGCCGCCGTGCCGAGGTCGAGCCCTTCACCGCATGACGGCCGAGACACACGCGACGGACGCCCGGGTCCAGCCTGCCGGCCTCAGCGACGAGCGCCGAAGCGGACGGCAGCAGCCGGATCGCCCCAGGCCACGAAAGGACCGTTGCGGTAGCGGCGCTCGGCCTTACCGTAGCGGAACGGAGCTCCGGCAGCGTCCAGCACCGTGCCTCCGGCCGCACGCAGCACGGCTTCGCCGGCCGCGGTGTCCCATTCCATCGTGGGGCCGAAACGGGCATAGCCGTCGGCCTCGCCCTCGGCCAGCAGGCAGAATTTCAGCGACGATCCGGCGGCGCGGCGCTCCGCGACCGGGAGCCGGCTCAGCAACGCCTCGGTTTCGGCATCGCCGTGCGAGCGGCTCGCCAGCGCGGTCCAGCCCGCAGCGGGCGCGGCCCGGGTCCGGATGGTCCATGAGCCGGTCGCCTGCGCCAGCGCGGCACCGGGCGCCACGGTACGGACCCGCGCCGTGGCGCCGCCCGACCAAAGTCGGCCCAACACCGGCGCATAGACGGCTCCCGCCACCGGCATGCCATCGACCACAAGCCCGATGTTGACGGTGAACTCGCCGTTGCGTTTCAAGAATTCGCGCGTACCGTCGAGCGGGTCGACCAGGATGAAACGGGCTGCCGCATCCGGCAGCTCGCCGCGAGCCGCCGCCTCCTCGGCCAGCACAGGCCAGCCCGGCATCCGCTGCGACAGGCCCGCCAGGATCACGGCCTCGGCCCGCTCGTCGGCCTCGGTCACGGGGCTCTGATCGGTCTTCAGCCGTGCTTCGCAACTCCCGCCGTAGACCTCCATCACCACGGCACCGGCCGCGACGCAGAGTTCCGCGAAACATTCGGCCAAGTCGTCACGCGTTGCGTCGTCGAGCGGGCGCGCCATGAATGGGTCAAGGTCTCGAAAGGGCATTGTGGCTCGGCCAGGAAGGGGAGGGATCGGCAAGGGGCCGAGCGGACCTTATCAAGTCTGCCGACGGCTTGTCGCATCAACGGCATCGATCGCCTTTGCAGGCAGATCCGTCGTGGCGGGCGCCACGCGAGCGGCATGGTCCCGCTTCCGACGCTCTGCACCGCGGCATGGCGCCGTGCCGCATCGAACCCGGGGTCCGGAAACATTGGTTAACTTTTCCGGAAGACTCTCTAGGATATGGGACATGGTTGAGCCAGAACTGCGTGCCGCGTCCGGCTCGCCGATGGCTCCCCGTCGTTCATCTGCGTGGGGCGCCCTCATCGGCGAACCCTGGGTCCAGGCTCTCCTCACGCGCGCAATGGAAGCGATCCCATGACGCCAATCGCGCTCGAAGCCCTCGACCTCGCGGCCTTGCTGTGTTCGCGCGTGTGCCACGACGTGATCAGCCCGGTCGGAGCGATCGTCAACGGTCTCGAGGTCCTCGACGAGGAAAAGGACCCGGAGATGCGCAGCTTCGCGCTTGACCTCGTCAAGAAGAGCGCCACGATGGCGTCGGCCAAGCTTCAGTTCTGCCGGCTGGCCTTCGGCGCCGCGGGCTCGGCGGGCGCCTCGATCGACACCGGCGACGCCGAAACGGTGACGCGGGGGCTGTTCGGCGATGACAAGATCAAGCTCGACTGGCGGGCGCCCCGCATCCTGATGCCGAAGAACAAGGTCAAGCTGATCCTCAACCTATGCCTGATCGCAGCCGGCACGATCCCTCGAGGCGGCACGATGAGAGTGGAGGTCGAGGGGACCGACGAGGCATGCGTGATCCGGATCCTCGCCCAGGGCGGCTATGCTAGGGTCCCGGCCGGCCTCGGTGCCCTGCTCGATGGGGCGCCTGAAAACGGCAGCGTCGACGCCCACGCCATCCAGCCCTTCTTCACCGGCCTCGTGGCCCGGGAAGTCGGCATGGTGGCAGCGGTCCGCAGCGAGCCCGACGGGATCGTGATCGAGGCCGGGCCGATGCCCGGGCGAGAGGTCGAAGACGGGTACCGCGATGCGGTGTCAGGGGCCGCGATGCCGCTCTGACCCCGACGCGAACCGGCCGCGGCCCTTCAAGGCTCCTTAACGGGTTGCCGCTCATGGTCATCTTGCGAGCGGCGACCTGCCTCGATGCGGCAAGGCGCCTTTCCGATGGAGCTGTTCCATGACACGCATGCTCGTGGTCGATGATTCGAGCGTGATCCGCAAGGTCGCTCGCCGGATTTTCGAGGGACTGTCGCTCGAAACCGAGGAGGCCGACAACGGCCAGGCCGCGCTCGCGGTCTGCGGGGCCGGCATGCCCGACGGCATCCTGCTCGACTGGAACATGCCTGTCATGGACGGCTACGCCTTCCTCAAGGAACTGCGCAAGATGCCGGGGGGCGACAAACCAAAAGTGGTCTTTTGTACCACCGAGAACGACGTCGCGCATATCGCCAGGGCCATGCACGCCGGGGCCGACGATTACATGATGAAGCCCTTCGACCGCGAGATCCTGCAGGCCAAGATGACCGCCGTCGGCCTCGCCTGACGGCGGCGCGACCCGCCCTCCACCGGCCTGAGAACGACGCGCCCAACGGCAAAGGCCCCGATCCAAGTAATGGGCCGGGGCCGTTGCCGGTGGGAGCCGGTCAGGGCAGGGCGGGTGGCGATAGTCGGGCTCGCGGGGTTCGCGCAGCACGTAGCCGCGACCCCAGACAGTCTCGATGAAGTTGCGGCCGTGGCTCGCATTGGCCAACTTCTTGCGCAGCTTGCAGATGAAAACGTCGATGATCTTCAGCTCCGGCTCGTCCATGCCGCCATAGAGGTGATTGAGGAACATTTCCTTGGTCAGTGTGGTGCCCTTCCGCAAGGAAAGGAGTTCCAGCATCTGATATTCCTTGCCCGTGAGGTGAACGCGGGCCCCCGAGACTTCGACGGTCTTCTGGTCGAGGTTGACGATCAGGTCTCCGGTCGCGATCACCGACTGTGCGTGGCCCTTCGAGCGCCGCACGATGGCGTGGATCCGCGCCACGAGTTCGTCCTTGTGGAACGGCTTGGTGAGATAATCGTCGGCCCCGAAGCCGAGGCCCTTCACCTTGTCTTCGATGCCGGCGAGCCCCGACAGGATGAGGATCGGCGTCTTCACCTTGGCGACCCGCAAGGTCCGCAGCACCTCGTAGCCCGACATGTCCGGAAGGTTGAGGTCAAGCAGGATGATGTCGTAATCGTAGAGCTTGCCGAGGTCGACGCCTTCTTCCCCGAGATCGGTCGTGTAGACGTTGAAATTCTCCGACTTCAACATCAGTTCGATGCTCTGCGCCGTAGCGCTGTCGTCTTCGATCAGGAGAACGCGCATATGTGGTCCCCACCCTTGCCCCAGTTGGCTTGGCTGATGCGCGACCTGCGCGTTCCGGCACTACGGTCAGGAACCGACGCGAGCACCGAGCCATTCAGGAACGTTAGCGCGGAAAGGTTAACGAAATCGATGTCGTTAAGTCCTGCCCGCGGAGTCGGAAGGGCCACGTGATATCTGGCCCCCAAGGGTGGCGTGCCTCGGCGCCGTCGCCCCCCGAACCCGGATGCACATCCCTCTGTTCCGCTGCGCCGGCCCCCGTCGACGTCGCCGCCCATCGCCAATGGGTGAACGACGCTTCGGCTTCTGCCCCTTCGAGCAGGACGGCTGCATATCGGTTCAAGTGTTAACGAAACCGGTGAACGCTTCGTTGACGCGGGGCAATCGCCGAGGTCGATTCGTTACCCTTACTTTCTAGGCCGGGGAGTAACAAAGAAGCAACTTCCATGCGCGATGGTCGTGCTGTCTCGCGGTATCGGCACGGTCCAGAAGGGTCGAAAAACCTCTTTCACCCTCGCGCCTTTGGAGTTCTGCATGGTGAAGTCGCGGGATCACCTCATCCGCCTCAAACGGTTTCAAGTCGACGAACGGCGCCGCCGCGTGGCTCAGATCGAATCCATGATCGCGGATTTCTCGCGCATGGCCGTCGATCTCGACCGCGAGATCGCGACCGAAGAGCAGCGTTCGGGCATTTCCGACCCGAACCATTTCGCCTATCCGACCTACGCCCGCGCCGCCGTGGTTCGGCGCGACAACCTGAAACGCTCGACCGACGAGTTGCGCGAACAACTCGACGAGGCAAAAGCCCTGCTGGGGGACGCCCAGGACGAGCTGAAGAAAGCGGAAACCATCGACAGCCGGGACAAGCCGCCTCTGGTCGATGTCGGACGGCCGGACCGCGACATGGGAATGGTTCGTCTCGCGCGCGCCTGAGCCGGCCCGACCGTTCCTGGGCCGCACTGGCTCAAGCCTGTCAGATTCGCGTTGAGCGGAGCTTCGGCGTCAGTCCCCGTCAGGCTCCGCATGTCGAACTCGCGCCTGTCGGCAACGGCATGACGAGTGCCCGCTGCAACAGCGATCCCCGCGGACCGGCCCCTCGTCGAACGGCTGGCTCCGCGGGGCCGCCGTGTACGGGGAATTGGGGCGGCCCACGTGCCGATCCGACGATATCTCATGTCATGAGGCTGTCGAAGAGCCCGCGCCCGCCTTCTCCGCCGGCCAGCGCCTCGATGGCGTTCTCGGGGTGCGGCATCATCCCGAGCACGTTGAAGCCGCCGGAATAGACTCCCGCGATGTGGTTGCGCGAACCGTTGGGGCTCGCTGCCTGGCCAGGATCGCCCTCGGAACCGCAATAGCGGAACGCCACCCTGCCCTCCCCCTCGAGCGCCGTGATGGTTGCCTCGTCGGCCGCATAATTGCCCTCACCGTGAGCCACCGGAACCTCGATGACCTGATGCAGCGCGTAAGCGCTCGTGAAGGGCGTATCGACCCGCTCGACCCGGAGGTGCTGCATGCGGCAGACGAAACTGAGGCCGGCGTTGCGCATCAGCACGCCCGGCAGAAGGCCGGCCTCGCAGGCCACCTGGAAGCCGTTGCAGATGGCCAGCACCCGGCCGCCGCGCCCCGCATGGGCCCGCACCGCGCTCATCACCGGCGAACGCGCCGCTATGGCGCCGCAACGCAGGTAATCGCCGTAGGAGAAGCCACCCGGCAGCACGACGAGATCCGTGCCGTCAGGCAGGCCCGTCTCGGTATGCCAGAGGCGAGCGGGCTCGCGCCCCGAAGCACGCCGCAGCGCCCGGGCGACATCGCGGTCGCGATTGACGCCCGGGAACACCACGATGGCCGCCTTCACGTCGGCTGACCGTCGAGCGCGGGCTCACCGCCGAGCGCGATGGCATAATCCTCGATCACGAGGTTGGCGAGCAGCGCTTCGCAGGCCCTCCGCAGTTCGGCCTCGGCGGTCGCCGAGTCGGTGGCTGCCAGCACGACATCGAAGATCTTGCCCTGGCGCACGCTCGCGACGCCGTCGAAGCCGAGCGAATGCAGAGCTCCCTCGATGGCCTTGCCTTGCGGGTCGAGAACGCCCGACTTCAGCGTGACGGAAACGCGGGCCTGCATGGTATGGGCTTCCGGAGGTCGTTGCCTGCTCCAGGGCTTAGACAGGATGCGGGGTCGAAGCAACCGCCGCGGCACTCGCGGGCATCTCGAGGAACCGGCAGCCCGGCACCCCATGGCCTCCCCGACGGGCGCATGGGATCACGTTTCCGGAAAGCTTTGCCCGGGGACGTCAGGAGCCGGAGGCCGCATCCGGAAATCGGTAGACCACCTCCGAAAAGCTGTCGGCCGGAAAGCAGTAGAAAAATCGCAGGAGGGTGTGGGAGGCGTTGCGGATGCCGTGCAGGGCGTCGCCCGGTATGAAGACCGATGCACCGGCCGACACTGCCGTCGCGCTCCCATCGACCATGACGACGCCGGAGCCCTCGAGCACGAGGTAGATCTCGGGCTGGGTATGGCGATGCGCGTTGAGGCCGCTGCCGGGCTCGATCTCCGCGATGCCGGCGCTCAGGCTGTCGGTCGGCGTGATGTCGCGGCTTAACAGCGTGAACCAGGACACGCGCCCATGGACCGGATCGTCCCATCCGTCGCGCGACCGCTCGGCGGCGGAAGCGACGACCGACCGCGATGATGTCGTCATGGTGGTCTCCATGGGGTGCGGGACCCCGGCCGGCTTCGCCGGCGTGACACTGAGCCGATAGCTTCGCATCGCGAACGCCACGATCGGTTCGATCGTTCGAGATCACCAGACCGCGCCTGCTCGACTGTTCGGGAGCCTGCTGCCTCGCGAAGGTCCGGCCGGTGCGCGGCGCTTTCCGCAGACCGGGGGCGGCAGCCTCTCAGGGGCGCGCCGAGCGATGCGATCGACGCCGGCACGCCTTCCCCCGCGGTGCCGAACCTGCCAAGAAGCGACGGCACGAGGCCGCTTGGGACACCTGATGCATCCGGAATTGATCCTGTTCGACTGCGACGGCGTGTTGGTGGACAGCGAGGTCCTGTCGATCGGCGGCGTGGTGTCGGTGCTGAACGAGGCCGGGATCCCCGCGACCTACGACATGATCGCGCGCTACTTCGGCATGAAGCAGGCCGACATCATGCTGAAAGTGTCGGAGGAAACCGGGCACGACATCGGCAACGAGGTCCTGGCCCGCATCTGGCCCGCGCTCCGCGACAGGTTCGAGGCGGAGTTGAAACCGATGCCGGGCCTGGCGGATTTCCTGCGGCGCCATCCCGATACGAAACGCTGCGTCGCATCCTCGTCGGGGCTCGACCGCATCCGCAATTCCCTGCGGCTCACCGGGCTGGCGCCGTTCTTCGGCGACGACATCTTCAGCTCCAGCCAGGTCGCGCGAGGCAAGCCGGCCCCGGACCTGTTCCTGTTCGCGGCCGCCAAGATGGATGTCGCGCCGGACCGCTGCGTGGTGATCGAGGATTCGCGGTTCGGCGTCGCAGGTGCCCTCGCGGCCGGCATGAAGGCCTTGGGCTTCTCGGGTGGCAGTCACATCGAGCCGCGACACGCCCAAGCCCTGGCCGAGGCCGGCGCACTCTACGTTGAACGCGATTGGGAGGGCGTCGAGGCCCGGCTGTTCGGGGGATGAGGCCGCGACGCCGGCGAGGCCTGAAGACAGGGCTCCGAACTCAGGTTAACAAGGGACTGTCATGGCCGGCCTTGTGCCACGGCTGTCCGG
>CAXUCF010000179.1:9616-10223 GCA_964249275.1 uncultured Lichenihabitans sp. | reverse complement strand
GCCGACACCTCGCCTCCAACGGACGGGCCGGTCTCGCGGCCGGCGCCCGTCAGGTCAACCTTGCGATTCTCCCACATGGTCCGCCATCATGGCGCCCCTTGTGCCCAGCGGCTTCGCGCTCCCTTCGGTCGTGTCGCGAGCCGTCTGGTGCTCCATTTCCGCGTTCAGCTCGCCGCCCACCAGAACGATGACGGTCGAGACCCACAACCAGACCATGAACCCGACACCCGCGCCGAGCGAACCATAGGTTCTGTTGTAGCTGTCGAAGGTGGCGACGTACCACGAGAACAGCATGGAAGCGGCGATCCAAAGCAGTGCCGCGACGACGCTTCCCCAAGTGACCCAGCGCCAGCGAGCGTCGTTCCGGCTCGGACCATAGCGGTAGACAAGGGCGAGGCTCGCCGCGATGGTGACGAGAAGGATCGGCCATCTCAGGATCGCCAGCAGCCATTCGGTCACCGCCGGCAGCCCGACGAACTTCAACACCAGCGGCGCCACCACCACGCCCGCGACCGCCACGATGAAGAACACCATCCCGCCAAGCGTGAACAGGAAGGTGGTGGCATAAAAGCGTACGAGGCTGCGCTTTTCCTTCTCGTCATAGACC
>CAXUCF010000179.1:2878-9606 GCA_964249275.1 uncultured Lichenihabitans sp. | reverse complement strand
CCCCCCCGCCCCCATCCCCGAATTGCCGCTGGCCAGCGCCACGACGAACCCCACCAGGAAGGCCGTCCCCAGCGTGTTGTTGGCCTGCCGGGTGATTAGCGTGATCTGATCCGCGATCAGCGCCAGCACACCGGCCGGCAAGATCCCGGACAGGAACGTCAGATGATTGCCGATGGTGCTCGCGTCGGCGAAAAGCCCATAAAGCGACACCACGGCCGCGATCCCGGGGAAGAAGGCGAGAACCGCGAAGAAGGCGACGCCGCCGGATGTGGACATGATCCGGTCGACCGAGATCGACCAAAACACCCGCAGGAGGATGTCGCCCCAGCCCCGAGCCGGGATCTGCTCCGGGGTATCGGCTTCGCGCCCGCGATTCGGTTCCCGGGCGCGCGCACGATCGACAGCGAGACCCGGATCACTCCGTTCGCCGACCTGATCGCGCCAGTCATCGCCTTTTTCGGCTTCGTTCACGGGGGGCGCTCGTTCGCTTCGCGCTGAATCGGTTGCCGGGTGCCATGGCACCCGTCGCGCATCTTAACCAAGCAGACGAACAAGCACGACGGCAGTTCCTGCAGAGCCGCGACCGCTCCCGCCCTCGCGGGATACCATGGCAGAGAAGGATCCGCGAGGGGCGGCCGTTCGCGACGCCTCCGTCAGGATCTTGGCGGAAGGGGTGGGATTCGAACCCACGGTGGGCTTGCACCCACGGCGGTTTTCAAGACCGCTGCCTTAAACCACTCGGCCACCCTTCCAAGCTCGGCATCCGAAGATCCTCAGCGGCCTTGCCTGGCAAAAGCCAGCATCCGACACCGTTTCGCTCCGATCCCGGCTCCACGACCCGGGTCGACCATGCCGAGGACTATCCGGAAGCGGGAGGAATTGCCACAGGGTTTCTCAGGCATGAGGGGTCTTCGTCCGCCACGGCATCGATGCGCCTGCCGGGCCGGCCGAGCGGACCCGCAACGTCCCGTCCATTGGTCGCATGGCCGACCTCGACGCCACCCCGTACCATCCGGCCGCCGTCGAGGGACAGTCCATGGCCGAGTTTGACTTGAACGCCCCCGCGACCTTGCGCTGGACGAGCCGGGAGGCGCCCCGTGAACGTCCCTTTCTCGCGCTCAGGGACGCCGTCCGGGTCGCGATGAAGGAACTCAGCAAGAGCGAGTTCCTGTCGGCCCATATCGCGACCGAAAGCGCGGATTATGAGGGCGACCAGATCGTGGAGATCTTCCAGACCGGCGGCCTCGGCCACCGCCGGTACGCGCTGTTCTGAGCAGCCGATCCGGGTCGGCATCGATGTCGGCAGGTTTGCAGAGACCGCAGAGGCGCTCTCATGTGATTTTTCGTTTGATTCCCTCTCCCGGCGTTCATTCCGGGCGAAGCGAAGCGCGACATCGTCGCGCCAGCGAAGACCCGGAACCCAGACGCCCGACGCTGCAGGATTGTCCGGCGCGGCCGTGCGCTGTTAGGCCAGCACCGAGGTCTGGATCCCGGATCTGCGCGCCTATCGGCGCTGGTCCGGGATGACAACCGGCGTTGATGATGCGGAAAAACCGTATCACGGGCTCGAGTCGGCGTTCCGACCTGCCGCGCTCTCAGGCGGGCGGTCTCCGTCGCCACCATAGCCACCGCGCCAGCAGGAGCCCGGCGGCCGCGAACAAGCCGGCCACGAGGCCGATCCAGACGCCTGGCGCCGCGCCGCGGGGCGCCAGGGCCGCCGCGAGCGGGAGCCCGATGCCCCAGTAACCGATGCCGGCGATCAGCATGGGCGTGCGCGTGTCCTGCAGGCCCCGGAGGATTCCGGCGAGCACGACCTGGGCGCCGTCGGCAATCTGGAACAATGCCGCCAGCGCCAGCAGGGTAACGGCCGTGCGCGCGACGGTCTCCGCCTCCGGCGAGGCGGCATCCAGGAACAGGCCGATGATCGGCCGCGGAAGGCCGACGAGCACGGCGGACGACATGACCATCGTCCCGACGCCGAGCGCCAGCGCCGTCCAGCCTGCTCGACCGACGGCGGCGCCGTCGCCCGCACCAGCCGACCGCCCGACCCGCACGGTGGCGGCCTGGGCGATGCCGAGCGGCACCATGAAGGCGAAGGAGGCCACCTGCAGCGCGATGGCGTGGGCCGCGAGCGATCCCTTGTCGTAGTGCCCGACGAGCACGGCGGCAGCCGCGAACATCCCGGCCTCCAGCATGATGCCGACGCCGATCGGCAGCCCGAGACGCCACAGCGACTTGCAGGCCTGCCACGGCGGGCGGAGCATCCCCGCGAAGGGGCGGACGTCGCGGAGCCGCGGATCGAGCGTCACCGCCAGGCCGAGGGCCCCGGCGAGGAACAGGTTCGACATGACCATGGCGAGGCCCGAGCCCGCGAGCCCCAGCGCCGGCAGAGGGCCCGCGCCGCCGATCAGCACGGCGTTGAGGGCGGCGTTGAGCGCCACGGCCGTCGCTCCGGTCGCCACGGCCCAGCGCGGGCGTTCGAGGGCTGCCAGCATGGAGCGCAGCACGAGATAGACGAGCGCCGGAAGGAGCGACCATTGCATGATGCGGAGGTAACCGGCAGCCTCGTGCGACAGCGCCGGATCCTGACCGAGCGCCCGAAGGATCGGCTCGGCCCGCCACAGCACCGCCCAGATCGGGCCGACCACCATCGCGGCGTTCCAGAACCCGCCCTGCACGACCCGCCGGGCGGCCTCCCAGGTGCCGTCTCCCCGTCCGACCTCGCGGGCGATCAAGGGCGACACGGCCGCGGTCAGGCCGATGCCGAACAGGAGCACCACATTGTAGAGCGCCAGCGCCAGCGTGGCGGCCGCGAGGGCCTCGGGTGCGACGCGGCCGATCATGGCGGTGTTGGTGAGGTTCATCGCCATCTCGATGGCGTTGGTCAGCACCAGCGGCGCGCTCAGCGCCAGGCACGCGCGGAACTCGTCCCGCCAGGGCGTCGCGAGGGCGGGGTGGGCGATGGAGGTCATCCGGCCCTATACGCCGGACCGTCGCGCCGAACCACCCCGTTCCGACCGCATCGTCGCCATGGCAGCGAGTTGCACGCTCCAGCCAGCCCGTAAGCCGTGGTCGCCTACACCCTCTCGATCAGCGCCGCGATGCCCTGGCCGACCCCGATGCACATGGTGGCGACCGCGCGGTGCGCCCCGGAGCGGTGCAGCGCATTCACGGCCGTCATGGCGAGGCGCGCGCCCGACATGCCGAGGGGGTGGCCGAGCGCGATGGCGCCGCCATGCGGGTTGACGTGGGCGGCATCGTCCGGCAGCCCGAGATCGCGCAGCACCGCGAGCGCCTGGGCCGCGAAGGCCTCGTTGAGCTCGATGAGGTCGATGTCGCCGAGCGCGAGACCCTGGCGCGCCAGCAGCTTGCCCACGGCTGGCACCGGGCCAATCCCCATGATGCGGGGCGGCACGCCCGCCACCGCGACCGAGACGATCCGGGCGAGAGGGGCGAGGCCGTGCCGGCGCGCCGCCGCTTCGCTCGCCACGATCAGGGCCGCGGCGCCATCGTTGATGCCGGCGGCGTTCCCGGCCGTCACGGTGCCATCCTGCCTGAACGGAGCCTTCAGCCGGGACAGGCCCTCGAGCGTGGCGTCGGCGCGCGGGTGCTCGTCCCGCTCGACCGTGACGGCACCGCCACGCTGGCTCGGCACCGGAACGGGCGCGATCTCGCGCGCAAAGAAACCGGCGTCCTGGGCGGCCTTGGCCCTCTGCTGCGACCGCAGCGCGAAAGCATCCTGGTCGGCGCGGGAAATGCCGCATGCCGCGGCGACGTTCTCGGCGGTCTCGGGCATCGAGTCCGTACCATAGGCGGCCTGCATGGCATCGTTGACGAAGCGCCAGCCGATGGTGGTGTCGAACATCTCGGCCCGGCGGGCAAAGGCCTCGGTGGCCTTGCCCTGCACGAAGGGCGCCCGGGTCATGCTCTCGACGCCGCCGGCGATGATGAGGTCGGCGGCGCCGCAGGCGATGGCCCGCGCGGCCGCGCCGACCGCGTCGAGGCCGGATCCGCAGAGCCGGTTCACCGTGCAGCCCGCCACCGATACGGGCAGCCCCGCCAGCAGCGCCGCCATGCGGGCGACATTGCGGTTGTCCTCGCCGGCCTGATTGGCGCAGCCGAGCACGACGTCGTCCACCATCTCCCAATCGACCGCGCCGTGGCGCGCCATCAGGACGCGGATCGGATGGGCCGCCAGGTCGTCGGCCCGCACGTCCCTGAGGGCGCCGCCGTAGCGGCCGATGGGCGTTCGCGTGAAGTCGCAAACATAGGCGTCCCGCATGGCGTTGCTCCCGTCCAGTGCGGACGCCGGCCGAGGCCGCGATGCCTCGTCCATCCCGGCTGGCCATCTCTCCGCCTTCGGAATCGACACTGGCTGAAGGCGGGCCGTTGTCCACCTTTTCTGACGGACCAGCCCCGGGCGTGGTGGATGCGGCGAGCGCCGGCACCACCCCATCGTGTTTGACGCTGGTGTGGCGGAGCGCATAGGCTCGCGAACATAAGATCCGGGGAGGCTCGGCTTGGATTTCTCATTCAGCGGGCGCCAGACCCTATACAGGGACCGCGTCCGTGCTTTCCTGGACTCCGAGATCCGGCCGCGGCAGGCCGACTACCATCGCCAGATCCATGCGGGTGACCGCTGGAAGGTCCTCCCGGTCGTCGAGGCGCTGAAGCAGCGGGCACGCGCCGAAGGCCTCTGGAACCTGTTCATGCCGCCCGCCAGCGCCCAGGGGCAGCCCGACGACGGTTTCCGGTTCGAGGGCGAGCAACTGACGAACCTCGAATATGCGCTCTGCGCCGAGGAGATGGGCCGCGTCCACTGGTCGTCCGAGGTGTTCAACTGCTCGGCCCCCGACACGGGCAACATGGAGGTCCTCTACCGCTACGGCACCCGGGACCAGAAGGAGCGCTGGCTCGTGCCGCTGATGCGCGGCGAAATCCGCTCGGCCTTCCTGATGACGGAGCCCGACGTAGCCTCGTCGGACGCCACCAACATCCGGGCGCGAGCCCGGCGCGAGCGCGACGGCTATGTCATCGATGGCCGCAAATGGTGGTCCTCCGGCATGGGCGACCCGCGCTGCGCACTCGCCATCGTCATGGCCAAGACCGCTTCCGAAGCCGAGCCGCATAAGCAGCAAAGCATGATCCTGGTCGACACGGCGACGCCGGGGGTCAGGATCGAGCGCCTGCTCAGCGTCTACGGCTATGATCACGCCCCGCACGGGCATGCCGACGTTTCACTCGAGGGCGTGCGCGTGCCGGCCTCGAACATGCTGCTCGGCGAGGGCCGCGGCTTCGAGATCGCCCAGGGGCGGCTCGGGCCGGGGCGCATCCACCATTGCATGCGCGCGATCGGCGTCGCCGAAGAGGCGCTGGCCGCCATGGCGCGTCGCCTGCTGTCGCGCACGGCCTTCGGCAAGCGCATCGCCGACCAGTCGGTCTGGGAGGAGCGCGTCGCTCGCGCGCGCATCGATATCGAGATGTCGCGCCTGCTCTGCCTCAAGGCCGCCGACGTCATGGATCGCCGGGGCAACAAGGCGGCGCGCGGCGAGATCGCCATGATCAAGGTCCAGGCCCCCACCATGGCGCTGCGCATCCTCGACGATGCCGTGCAGGCTCATGGCGGCGGGGGCGTTTCGGACGACTTCCACCTCGCGGCCTCCTGGGCCCATATGCGGACGCTGCGCTTGGCGGACGGCCCCGACGAGGTCCACGCCCGCGCCATCGCTCGTGCGGAATTCGCGCGCCACGGGGAGGGACCGGCGCCTTGAGCGCCACGACCGATATCGACGCGGCAGCCCTCGCGCGCTGGCTCGCGGCGAAGCTCGACGGCTTCTCGGGACCGATCGAAGTCGAGAAGTTCCCGGGCGGTCAGTCCAACCCGACCTATCGGGTCGCGACGCCAAGCCGTGCTGTCGTGCTGCGGCGCAAGCCGTTCGGCCCGCTGCTGCCGTCCGCCCACGCGGTCGATCGCGAATACCGGCTCATCGCGGCGCTGCATCCGGCGGGCTTCCCCGTGCCGCGGCCGCTGGCGCTCTGCACCGACGCGGGCGTGATCGGCTCGGCCTTCTACGTGATGGAACTGGTCGAGGGCCGCATCGCCTGGGACGGCACGCTGCCGGACCTGCGACCCGCCGAACGGCGCACCGCCTACGAGAATGCCATCGGCACGCTGGCGCGGTTGCATGGTCTCGACCACGTGGCCCTGGGTCTCACGGATTTCGGCCGGCCCGGCAACTTCTTCGCCCGGCAGGTCGATCGCTGGATCCGGCAGTACCGTGCCGCCGAGACGGCCGAGATCCCCGCCGTCGAGCGGCTGATCGCTTGGCTGCCCGGCACGATCCCCGAGCAGACGCGCGTCTCGATCGTTCACGGCGATTTCCGGCTCGACAATCTCGTCGCCGGGTCGGGCGGCGAGGTCCGCGCCGTGCTGGATTGGGAACTCTCCACCATCGGCGACCCGCTGGCCGATTTCACATATTTCGCGATGCAGTGGGTCCTGCCGACCGATGGGCACGCCGGTCTCGCCGGCACCGACTTCGCGGCGACCGGCATCCCGACGCTCGACGAGGCGGTCGCGCTCTACTGTGCCGGCACCGGGCGCCGGAGTCTGCCCGATCTGCACTGGTATTTCAGCTACAACCTGTTCCGGCTCGTCGGCATCCTCCAGGGCGTGCGCCAACGCATGCTGCAAGGCAATGCCTCGAGTGCTGCGGCGGAGGCCGCCG
>CAXUCF010000179.1:0-2868 GCA_964249275.1 uncultured Lichenihabitans sp. | reverse complement strand
CACGCCGGTGCGACCACCTGAGGGAGGAGCGGATGGCGACGATCGACACCGAACGCCGCGGCGATGTCCTGGTCCTGACGATCGACAATCCGCCCGTCAACGCGCTCGGGTCCGCCGTGCGCCACGCGCTCGGCGAGGCCGTGGCGGAGGCTGGGCGCGACGATGCCCTGGCGGCCGTGGTGATCCGCGGCGCCGGCCGGCTGTTTTCGGGGGGCGCCGACATCAAGGAATTCGGCCATCCGGGTGGCGAGCCGGGCCTGCCGCAGCTGGTCGAGGCGATCGAGGCCAGCGGGAAGCCCGTCGTCGCGGCCCTGCACGGCACCGTGCTGGGCGGTGGCCTCGAACTGGCGCTCGGCTGCCACGCGCGGGTTGCGGCACCCTCGACGAGGCTGGGCCTGCCCGAAGTGAAGCTCGGCCTTCTGCCGGGCGCGGGCGGCACGCAACGCCTGCCGCGCCTCGTCGGCGTCGCCAAGGCGCTCGACATGATCGTCGGGGGTGATCCGATCACGGCCGAGGCAGCCCTGGCGGCCGGGCTCGTCGACCGTTTGGCGGATGCCGAGCAACTGCTCGATGCCGCGATCGCCCTGGCGCGCGAGGTTTCCGGCGCATTGCCGCCGCGGCGCACCGGAGGCCTCGCGGCCGCGGGCGGCATCGCGGCGGTCGACGAGTTCCTGCGGACCAGGGAAG
Source organism: uncultured Lichenihabitans sp. (assembly GCA_964249275.1). Taxonomy (GTDB): domain Bacteria; phylum Pseudomonadota; class Alphaproteobacteria; order Rhizobiales; family Beijerinckiaceae; genus Lichenihabitans. The sequence continues at coordinate 2,181 of CAXUCF010000179.1, read as the reverse complement.
GGGGCCTGAGGCGTCGGGACGCGCCGCTGGCCTGCGTCGAGGCCGTGCAGGGATCGGTGACGCTGCCCCTGGGGCAGGGGCTCGACCGCGAGCGCGCGCTGTTCCTGCAGCTGCTGTCGGGCGCCCAGTCCAGGGCCTTGCGGCACGTGTTCTTCGCCGAACGCGCGGCCGGCAAGATCGATGGCCTACCGCCCGACGTGCGCCCGCTGCCGGTCGAGCGGGTCGGCATCGTCGGGGCCGGCACCATGGGCAGCGGCATCGCGATGAATTTCCTGTCGGCCGGCATCCCGGTGACCCTGGTGGAGCGGGAGCGGGGTGCGCTCGAACGCGGCGTCGCGCTGATCCGGTCCACCTACGAGCGCAGCGCCGGGCGCGGACGCGTCTCGGCCGCCGAGGTCGAGACCGCCATGGGTCTCCTCACACCCGGGACCGACCTCGAAGCCATGGCGGATTGCGACCTCGTGATCGAGGCCGTGTTCGAGCTGATGGAGGTCAAGCAGGACGTGTTCCGGCGGCTCGACGCCATCGCCAAGCCGGGAACCATCCTGGCCACCAATACGAGCTACCTCGACGTCGACGTCATCGCGGCCGCGACACGGCGCCCGGATGCGGTGATGGGCCTGCACTTCTTCTCGCCCGCCAATGTCATGCGGCTCCTGGAGGTCGTGCGCGGCGCCGGCACGGCCCCGGCGGTTCTCGCCACCGCCATGGCGTTGGCGCGGCGCCTCGGCAAGGTCGCGGTGGTGTCGGGCGTGTGCCACGGCTTCATCGGCAACAGGATGTTGTCGCGGCGCCAGGAGCAGGCCAACGCGCTGGTGCTGGAGGGCGCCAAGCCCTGGGAGGTGGACCGCGTGCTGCTCGAGTTCGGCATGCCCATGGGTCCCTTCCAGATGGCCGACCTCGCGGGTCTCGACCTCGGTTGGACGGCGGAGGCCTCGCGCGGCGCCACGATCCGCGACCTGCTCTGCGAGCGGGGCCGCCGCGGGCAGAAGACCGGCCGCGGCTTCTACGACTACGATGCGGACCGGAAGCGCAGCCCATCTCCGGAGGTCGAGGAGATCATCGCGGACTTCGCCGAACGGGCCGGCATCCCGCAGCGCAGGATCGCCGACGACGAGATCCGCGACCGCCTGCTCTTCACGATGGTGAACGAGGGCGCCAAGATCCTGGACGAGGGGATCGCCCAGCGGGCCTCCGACATCGACACGGTGTGGATCAACGGCTACGGCTGGCCCGCCGAGACCGGAGGACCCATGTTCTGGGCCGACAGCATCGGCCTCGACACGGTGGCGCGGGGCCTCGCAACCTATCGCGACAGGTTGGGGGAGGCCGGCGTACCGTCGCCGCGCCTCGCAGGCACTCCGGCCGGACCACCCTTCGGCGCGGGTGCCCTCTTGGATGCCCAAGCGCCATGATGACCGACAGGCCGCGCCCGACCCGCCAGACCCGCGCGCATGATCGCGGTTGGGCGCTGGCGCGGCTCGACGAGACCGGACGACGTCGCGACTGAACGGGGGGCTCGGGGATGGAGATCGGGTTCACGCCGGGCGAAGAGGCCTTTCGCGCAGAGGTGCGGGATTTCCTGCGCCGGAACCTGGCGCCGCGCATCGCCGCCAAGGTCGAGGGCGGCAAACGGCTGACCAAGGCCGACCACGAGGAATGGCACGCGGTGCTGGCGCGGCGTGGCTGGCTCGCCACCCATTGGCCGGTCGAGCACGGCGGCCCGGGCTGGACCGTGATGCAGCGCTTCATCTTCGAACTCGAGAGCGCGCTCGCCGGCGCGCCGCGGGTCGTGCCGTTCGGCGTCAACATGCTGGGTCCGGTGCTGATCGAGTACGGAACTGCGGAGCAGCGCGCCCGCTATCTGCGGCGCATCCTCGACGGAAGCGACTGGTGGTGCCAGGGCTATTCCGAGCCAGGCGCAGGATCCGACCTCGCGAGCCTGAAGACCGCGGCGCTGCGGGACGGCCACCACTACGTCGTCAACGGCCAGAAGACCTGGACCACGATGGCCCAGCACGCCAACATGATCTTCTGCCTGGTACGCACCGATGTCGCGGCGAAGCAGCAGCAGGGCATCTCGTTCCTGCTGATCGACATGGCCAGCCCCGGCATCGCGGTCCGCCCCATCGTGACGCTCGACGGCGAGCACGAGGTCAACGAGGTGTTCTTCACCGACGT
>CAXUCF010000178.1:4431-10232 GCA_964249275.1 uncultured Lichenihabitans sp. | reverse complement strand
CGCTCAAGGTGCCGGATGCGGGCAACCCGAAGATCCTCTACGGCTCGGGATGGGTCGGCGTCACCACGGCCAACATGAAGGATTACAACTTCTGATTAAGGGCGGCTCGCGCGCCAGGCGGCGTCATGGCCGACGCGCTGATCGAACTGCGCGGCGTCGGCAAACGCTTCGCCGGGATCCAGGCGCTCGACGACGTCTCGCTCACGGTGCGGCGCGGCGAGATCCATTGCCTGGCCGGAGAGAACGGGTCCGGCAAGTCGACGATCATCAAGGTCATGTCGGGCGTCTACCAGCCCGACGAGGGGGAGATCCTGATCGACGGCCAGCCGGTGAAGCGGCTGACGCCGGCCGGTTCCGTCGCGCGCGGCATCCAGGTCATCTACCAGGACCTGTCGCTGTTCGGGAACCTCAGCGTCGCCGAGAACCTGGCCATGAACGGCCTCTTGAAGGAGCGCCGCCGCGCCGTGCGCTGGGGCGAGGTCCGGCGTATCGCCAGGACGGCGCTCGACCGCCTCGGCGTCGATCTCCCGCTCGAAGCCGAGGTCGGAAGCCTGCCAACCTCGGCCCGCCAGATCGTCGCCATCGCCCGGGCCCTGCAGGCCGAAGCGCGCCTCATCATCATGGACGAGCCCACCACGGCGCTCACCCGCAACGAAGTCGACAGGCTGCTCGACATCACCCGCACGATCCAGCGCGACGGGGTCGCGGTGCTGTTCGTCAGCCACAAGATGCGCGAGATGCTGGAGGTCAGCGAGCGCCTGACCGTCATGCGCAACGGCCGCAAGGTCGTCGAGGGGCCCATCTCCGAATTCACCGAAGCCTCCATCACCCGTCACATGACGGGCCATGACCTCGGCCACGATGTCTACCGCGGTCCGGAGCGGGACGACGCCGCGGCGCCGCGGCTCGACGTGAAAAGGCTGACGGTGCCGGGCGCCGTCGAGGGCGTCGACCTCGTGCTGCGGCCCGGCGACATCGTCGGCCTGTCGGGCCTGATCGGGGCAGGGCGCACGGAACTGGCCCTGGCACTCTTCGGCCTGCGTCCGGACCATGCGGGCAGCATCCGCATCGACGGCGCACCGGTGCGGGTCGGCACCGTGCAGGACGCCATCCGGCATGGGATCGCCTACGTGCCGGAGGACCGGCTCGGGGAGGGACTGTTCCTCACCCAGTCGGTCGCCCATAACATCCTGGCGAGTTCGCTCGACCGCGTGACCTCCGGTCTCGTCGTCGACCGCGGCCGCGCCGACCGCCTCAGCGACGACATGATCGCCGCCATGCAGATCGCGACCCGCAGCGGCGCGACACCGGTGGGCTTTCTGTCGGGCGGCAACCAGCAGCGCGTCGTGATCGGCCGGTGGCTGCTGACGCAAGCCCGCATCCTCATCCTCAACGGCCCGACGGTCGGGGTCGACGTCGGCTCCAAGGCCGAGATCCATCGCATCATCCGGGGCCTCGCGGTCGAGCGGGGGCTCGCGGTGCTGATGATCTCGGACGATGTCCCGGAACTCCTGCAGCACTGCAGCGCCGTCATCCTGATGCACCGCGGCCGCTTCGTCGACCGCTTCGAGAGCGGCACCGCGTCGGAGGACACGATCAGTGCCGCGCTGAAAACCCTGAGGTAGCGTCCGTTGTCCCTCCTGCGCCGTCCGGAAGCCATCGTGGCCCTGGTGCTCCTGGTCGCCATGCTGGGCATCGGGACCCTCAACCCGGCCTTCTGGAGCCTCGACAACCTGTTCGGCCTGCTGAAGAGCAACGTCATCACGGGCATCATGGCGCTCGGCGTGCTGCTGGTGATGATCTCGGGCGGTATCGACGTGTCGTTCCCGGCCTTCGCGGTAGCGGCCATGTACCTCGTCGTGCGGGCCATGGTCGACACCGGCTACACGGGCGTGGTGGTGCCGTTCCTGGCCGCCACGCTGATCGGGCTCTTGCTCGGCGCCTTCAATGCCCTCTCGATCCGCGCGTTCCGCATGATCCCGCTGATCGTCACGCTTGGCACCGCCAGCGTGGTGCGGGGACTGCTGCTCGGCCTCGTCGGCACCAGCGTGGTCAACATCAACAAGATGCCCCAGCAACTGATCGCCTTCGGCAGCCAGGACATCGTGTCCGTGACGCATGCGGACGGCACCCGTTTCGGACTCTCCGCCATGATCCTGGTCTATGCGGGCCTGGCGCTCGCCATCCACCTCGTGCTGCGCCACACCATGGTGGGCCGCAGCCTCTATGCCTATGGGGGCGCACCCGAGGCGGCGTCGCGGGTCGGTTTCGACACGCGCCAGACGCTGTTCTTCGCCTATTGCACGGCGGGCGCGCTGGCTGGCTTCGCGGGCCTGCTGCATGCATCCATGATCTGGCTCGCCAACCCGCGCGATTTCGTCGGCTTCGAGCTCGACGTCATCGCGGCCGTGGTGCTGGGCGGCGCCAGCATCTTCGGCGGGCGGGGCAGCGTAACCGGCACCCTGCTCGGCGTGTTCCTCCTGGTGATGATCAAGAACAGCCTCATCCTGATGCACGTCGACACGACCTGGCAGCAGGTCGTGGTCGGGATCATCATCGTGTGCTCGACCGGGCTGACCGCGTGGCGCGACCGCAAGCGCCTGGCATGACCTTCATGACCACCGCGACCGTCAAGCGCGCCTCGGGCTTCCGCCGCTTCCTCGACCGGCACGACAACATCCTTCAGCTCGTGGTCATCACGGTCCTGGTCTTCGTCACGATGGCGGCGCTGAGCCCGGAGAAGTTTCTCCGCTACTACAATTTCGAGTCGATCAGCTTCACGTTCCCCGAACTCGGACTTCTGTCGATCGCCATCATGGTGGCGATGCTGACGGGCGGCATCGATCTGTCGGTGGTGGGCATCGCCAATCTTGCCGCAGTGCTGGCCGGGCTGCTATTCCATCGGCTCGCTCCCGGCGGCTCCGCATCGCTCGGCCTCGGCGTGGTGGCGCTAGGGATCGCCCTGGCGCTGGTCGTCGGCCTGGCGGCAGGAGCGCTGAACGGCTATCTCATCGCCAGGCTCCGGATCACCCCCATCCTGGCGACCCTCGGCACCAGCCAGATCTTCACGGGCCTCGCGCTGGTGCTCACCGGCGGCCCCGCCATCGTGGGCTTCCCGGCCGGCTGGACCTTCATCGGCAACGGCAAGCTGTTCGGCATCGCGTTCCCGTTCCTGCTCTTCGTGGTGCTGGCGCTCGCCATCGGCTTCATGCTGTCGCGGACCGCCTTCGGCACCCGGCTCATGCTGATCGGCACCAACGCCAAGGCGGCCGTGTTCGCGGGGATCGACACCGACCGTATCGTGTTCCAGAGCTACGTCCTGACGGGCCTGCTCGGCAGCATCGCCGGGCTGATCCTGTCGGGTCGCACCAATGCGGCGAAGTCCGACTACGGCAATTCCTACCTGCTCCAGGCCGTTCTGGTAGCGGTGCTGGGCGGCACCAACCCGGCCGGCGGCCGCGGCAGCGTCCTCGGCGTCTCGATCGCCGTGGTGGCCCTCATGCTGCTGTCATCCGGGTTCCAGATCCTGAGGTTCAGCAATTTCCTGATCGATTTCATCTGGGGCGGCTTCCTGCTGCTCGTCATCGCCATCAACGTGGCGTGCAACCGCAAGCGGCTGGGATAGGAGTCGAACATGGACACCACCGAGATCGCGCTGGAGCGCGGCTTCTTCGGCGACCTGGAACGCACCGTCGTGCGGCGCGGGAGCCTCCATGCGAGCCTGTTCCGCTATCGGACCGGCGTCGAAGCGATCCGCCTGTCGAATCCGCGCGGCCACGTCGTCGTACTGCCCTACATGGGCCAGATGGCGTGGCGGGCCTGCTTCGATGGTGTCGAGCTCGCCATGCGCAGCATGTTCGACCAGCCCCGCCCGGCCGGCACCATCCTCGAGACCTACGGTTGCCTCGCCTACCATGCCGGCCTGCTCCGCAACGGCACGCCCGGCCCCGACGACACCCATCCGCTGCACGGCGAGATGCCCTGCATGCCGATGGACTCGGCTGGTCTCGTCTGCGGGGCCGACGGCCGAGGCGGCTTCGTCGCGGTCACGGGCCGGCGCGACTATGCCATGGGCTTCGGCGCCCACTACCTTGCGACGCCGCGCATCGTCCTGCGCGAGGACGCGTCCGAGTTCGAGATGATCATGACGGTCGACAATCTGTCGTCGGCGCCGATGGATCTCATGTATATCTGCCACGCGAATTTCGATTTCGCGGAGGGCGCCAGGATCGTGCAGTCCGTGCCGTTCGATCCCGCGCATGTCGTCACCCGCACGGCTGTCCCGGGCCACGTGGTGCCGACCGAGCGCTACCGCGCCCTGTTGCGCGACCTCGCAGCCGATCCGTCCGGCGCCGAGGTCCTGGACGACCCGTCGCGTTTCGCGCCCGAGCAGGTGTTCTACGTCAAGGGCCTCGTGCCCGGCCCGGACGGGCTCGCACGGTTCCTGTTGAAGCGCCGGGAGGGCGACGCCTTCACGGTCGCCTACGACCCCGTCGTCATGCCGCACACGATCCGCTGGATCCTGTCGGACGCCGACCACGGCGTCGCGGGTTTCGCGATGCCGGGCACCTGCGAGCCGGAGGGTTATACGGCCGAGAAGCGCAAGGGCCATGTCCGGGTGCTGGCCGGCGGCGCCCAGGCGACGTTCACGACCTATCTGGGCTATGCCGATTCCGCCGCGGCTGCGGACCTCGCCCGTTCGATCACCTCCCGACCCTCAGGAGCCTGAGCCCATGGCAGGTCGCATCGCCGTCATCGGCAGCAACATGGTCGACCTCGTCACCTACGTGACCCGTATGCCGCGCAGGGGCGAGACCATCGAGGCGCCGTCCTTCGAGATGGGCCACGGCGGCAAGGGCGCCAACCAGGCCGTGGCGGCCGCCAAGCTCGGCGCCGACGTCATGATGCTGACCAAGGTCGGCGACGACTTGTTCGCCGACAACACCATCCGCAATCTCGCCGGCTTCGGCGTCGATACGCGCTACGTCGAGAAAGTGCCGGGGCGCTCCAGCGGGGTCGCGCCCATCATGGTCGAGCCGTCGGGCGAGAACTCCATCCTCATCGTCAAGGGCGCCAACGACGATCTTCTGCCCGTCGACATCGAGCGGGCGGCGGACGACCTGCGCCGCTGCGACCTCATTTTGCTGCAGCTCGAAATCCCGCTCGCAACCGTCTACGCGGCGATCGGTTTCGGCAAGCGGCACGGTATCGCGACCCTGCTGAACCCGGCGCCCGCCGTGGCCAGCCTCGATCCCGACCGGATCCGCGACGTCACGTTTCTGGTGCCCAACGAGACGGAACTCGCCATGCTGTCGGGCCTGCCGGTCGACAGCATGGCGGAGGTGGAGGGCGCAGCGCGCAGCCTCATGGCCCAGGGGATCGGCACCGTGATCGTGACCCTGGGGGCCCGCGGCGCCCTGCTGGTCACGGCCGCGGGCGCGACCCCCATCGCGCCCGTCGCCGTGACCCCGGTCGACACGACCGGAGCGGGCGACGCCTTCATCGGCAGCTTCGCGCGATACTACGTCGAGACCGGCGACGTCGCGGGCGCCCTCGGCATGGCGGTCCGCTATGCCGCAGATTCGATCACCCGGCGCGGCACCCAGAAGGCCTATGCGACGGAAGCCGAGTTTCAGGCCTTGCCGCAGCCTTTTGGGCGCACTTCATGACGGAGTTCTCCCGCCCGGGCGAGGACCCGAATTCGTCCGCCCATCCTGCTGCTGGCCGGGCGCTGGGTGATTCGCCCTTCTTCCCGGCGCGGAGAAGGGCGAGACCGCCCGGCGTGGCCTGATCGCATGATG
>CAXUCF010000178.1:0-4421 GCA_964249275.1 uncultured Lichenihabitans sp. | reverse complement strand
GGCCTGACGGCCGATCGACACACTTCAAGCGGACGTACTTACCGGGAAGGGGCGAGTCCGCGGGCTCGCGCCGCCGCGGCTGCGTCGGTAGCCGTCACCGTGGTCCTTATCCTTCTGGCGATCGCCGTGGTGGCCGACAGCGTCGTCACCGTCGTGCGCCTGCACAGCCCGCTGCCTTATTTCGACGAATGGGACAGTCTGGCGCTGTTCAAGGATCTGGTCACCGGTCGAGCACCCTGGACCGAGATGTTCAGCCAGCATAACGAGCACCGGATCTTCTTTCCGCGCTTGGTCCTGTTCTCGGACTACCTGTTCTTCGGCGGGGAGGGCACTCTCGACCTGGTGGCGATCGGCGCCGTCCAGGTGGCCCATGCGGGGCTGCTGATCTGGCTGCTGCGCCGCGGGCGGCCGACCACGCGGGGCGGCCTCGCGATCGCCGCCGTCGTGGCCATGCTGCTGTCCTCCCTCCGGCAGGAGGAAAACTTCTCATGGGGGTTCCAGGTCACGTTCGTCGGCGTGTTCGCGCTGGCGACGCTGGCCTGCATCCTGTTCTCGGACGCCGTGGCGTCGATGCGGGCTGCGCAGGCCTACGGAGGCCGGCTCATCGCCGCCTTTGCCGTCGTGGTCGTGGCTACCCTCACCATGGCCAACGGGCTCTTGGCCGGGCTAACACTGGTGTGCCTCGCCGCGGCGTCACGGGCGCCGTTCCGCATCGTGGCGGCGTCGGGGGCCGTGCTGGCGGTACTCGCGGTCTGCTACTTCCACGGCTACCAGGTCGCGGCCGACCAAACTCCGCTGGCTCTGTCGCTATGGCACCCGCTTCGCCTGCTGTCCTACACGGCCATCTACATCGGGAACTTCCTCGAACCCGATCTCCGCACCGCGAGGCTCCTCGGCCTGTGGGGGCTGGTCGCCATGGCTGGCGCCGCCTGGACCGTCGTCCTGCGCCGGGATCCCGATCCGGTGCGGATGGCGCTCTTCGGCATCATGCTGTTCACGGTTGGAAGTGCGCTCGTCACCGGCTTGGGACGGTTGGGGATGGGTCTCGACCAGGCCTTCTCGAGCCGTTACGCGACGGGCGCCGCGACGTTCTGGTCGGCGATCCTGGTCTATTGGTGGTCCTTCGTGAACCGCGTGCGTGGGGCGGTGCTTCTGCGCTGTGCGGTGGGCGCGACGGCCCTCGTGCTGATCGTCGGCGCCGTCCGGTCCCAGGGTTCCCAGAAGGGCGGCATGGAAGTGAGGGCGCGCGAACAGCGCGCAGCGGCGGACGCCTTGCTGCTCGGCTTGAAAGACCAAGTTTCGTTCCAGGCGATCTACGATGTAGACGGACCGGTGGAAGCCGGCGCGGCCTTCCTCAGGATGCAGGGCCTGTCGGTCTTCGGGCAGCGCGACGCCGGCCTCGTCGGCAAGCCGGTCGCCCGGGCCGGCACAACGGTCGGCCGGGCCCTCTGTGGGGGATCGATCGATATGGCCGCGGCCGCGGCCGATCTCGGGCCCGGGGGCGTGCGGGTGTCGGGCCGGGGCTGGGCGCGCGATGCTTGGGCGATGACGGACCGGGTCTATCTCGTGGACGGGACGGACGCGATCGTCGGCGTGGCATCACGGGATCCCGACATGGCCGACCCAGAGCCCTGGTCCGGCTTTGCCGTCAGCCCCACCGGCACGCCGTTGCGCGCCTTCGCCCGGCTGAGCCACGCGCGGCTCTGCGAACTCGGTGGGGCCGCCGTGGTGACGCCGTGATATCGGCGATGGCGCCCTCCCACCACGCTCAGGCGGCCGGCCGTACGGCTTCCACATCCCGGCCGGCCGTGCCCTCGGCGCGCGGGAACAGCAGCGTGAAAATGGTGCCGGATCCAGGAGCGCTCGACACCGTGGCATCGCCGCCGATGCGGCGCATGAAGCCGTAGACCTGGGCCAGGCCGAGGCCGGTACCGGTGTCGGCCTTGGTGGTGAAGAAAGGTTCGAAGACGCGCTTCACATCCTGGGGCGCGATGCCGGTGCCGGTGTCGGCGACCCGAAGCTCCACGCCGCCGTCGCCGGCGAGGCGTGTGGAGATCGTGATTGTGCCGCCGCCCGGCATGGCTTGGCGGGCGTTGACCACGAGATTCATGAGGGCGGCGTCGAACTGCGTCTGGTCGGCCCGGCAGAGCGGGAGGCCTTCGGCCTTGTCGAACACCAAGGCGACATCCGGGCCTGCCGCATGGCGCAGCACGTGCTCCATGTCCTCGACCAGGCCATTGATGGAAGCCGCATGGACCTGCATCTCGTGGTTCTTCGAGAAGGCCAGCAACTGCGTGATCAGCCTCGCGCCACGTTCCACCGCCTCCTCGGCCGCTTGCAGGACCGCCTCGTCCGGGCCGCGCTTGCGCACCAGCCGCAGCGTCGAGGTCATCACGGTGAGAAGGTTGCGGAAGTCATGCGACACGCTGGCCGTCATCTGGCCGAGCGCTTCGAGCTTCTGCATGGTTACGGCCCGATTACGCGCCCGCCTGTGCTCGTCGAGGCGGCGCGCCACCAGAGCCGCCAGCGCGCCAGCCATGAGCACGACGGCCGCCGTAGCCACCATCGTGGGGGTGGCGACGCGCCACCAGCGGATGCGGAGGTCGGCGAGGTCGATGCCGACCGCCACCACCAGCGGGTAGCCGGTGGCGCGATGGAAGGCGACGAGCCGCCGCGGGCTTTCGGCGCCGGAGGAATGCAAGTTGCCGAGCGTGGAGGCGAGGTCGAAGGTCGGCTCCCAACCCGGCGGCGGAACGGTGTCGGCCGACGCTTCCCCGCTCGTCGATGCCAGGAGGATGCTGCCGTTGTCCTGATAAAGGTCGATCGAGCTGCGGCGGCCGAGGTCGAGGTTCCGGTAGAAGTCACTGAAATACTTCGGCTCGACGCTCGCCACCACCATGCCGCCGAAGCTGCCGTCCGCCCTGGCCAGACGGCGCATGACCGGGATGGCGCTGAGCCGGCCTGGGCGGCTGAACAAGGGCTGGCCGATGAGGAACTTCAGTCTCGGGTCGCGCTCGAACTTCGAGAAATAGGACCGCGCCGACCCGTCCGACACGACGTCGCCGATCGCTCCCGATGTCTGCGTCACCCGGCCGCTCGGGTCGACGACGTAGAGCGCGTGGATGAAGTCGATCTCGTCCGCGCGCTGCGCGAGCAGCTTTTCGAAGCCGGGGGAATGGTCCGGCAGCGCGCCGCCTTCATAAAAAGGTTCGAGGCCGGCCAGCGTGAGGTCGACAGCCTGAAACGTGCGGGTGGTCTGTTCCGCGAGCAGAAACGCCAGCGTGGCGCCGCGCATTTGCGCGTCCTTGTAGATGCTGGCTCGATACTGCCACAGGACAGCCGCGACCAGCAGCAATGCGACGCACAGGAGAGCCGCGGTCGTACGGTACACGATCCGACGCGAACCGGCCCGGAAGGCCGTCCAAATCGCGGTTGCTGTCTGTCGCTGAGACTGCCGCATGGGGTCAGTGCGCCCCGGGCCAGGACCGGCCACGAGGCCATGGTAAGGTGTGCCTCGGCATGGATCCAGCTAAAACACCGGGCACCCGAGCTTGAACCGAGCCACACCGGTCGAAAACCTGCGACAGGACGCCGCTGGTTAGGCCTTTATGACGGGACACCGTGGCCGATGTCCGGCGCGAATGCGCCGTTCAATCGACGGCGCTTGTGACCTCGACCATCGCGGAGCCCTCTTACGCCCGCCGATTGGAACGACGGCTGTCATGAATGGGTTGCGGGTCGGCTGTCTTCACCCCGGCGCAGCCGCGCTGGAGCGATCGGCGCGGTCCCCGATCGAAGCGGTTGCAAGAGACGCATCGGGCGCAGACCCGCGTTCGGTCACCCGCGTAGCCGCCGGGAGAGCGGTGGCGGGCGTCGCCCCATGGAGCTTGATCCTGTATAGGGAGGACTGCGAAGCCGCGCGATTGCCGGCTCGCCCACGGAGTCTCCCGGTGATCCGCATCACGGACCGCATCTCGCTCGACGAGAGGGAATTGCAGGAGGATTTCCTGCGCGCGTCGGGGGCCGGCGGTCAGAACGTCAACAAGGTCGAGACGGCGGTGCAGCTCCGCTTCGACGTGCGCCATTCGCCGAACCTGCCCGAGGGCGTGCGCACGCGGCTCGAACGGCTGGCGGGCCGCCGCCTCACCAAGGAGGGCGTGCTGGTGCTGACGTGCCAGCGCTTCCGCACCCAGGAGCGCAACCGCGCCGATGCGCTCGCGCGCCTCGTGGCATTGGTCCAGGAGGCTGCTGCGCCACCCCCGCCGCCGCGCCGCCCCACCCGGCCGACGCTGGGTTCCAAACTGCGCCGCCTCGACGGCAAACGCATCCGCGCTGACGTGAAGTCCATGCGGGGGCGGCCGGAAGGTGAGTGAGGACGAGCCGACGATCGGCCGGGCAGTTTTCGGCCCATCCTGCGCCTG
>CAXUCF010000177.1:9749-10250 GCA_964249275.1 uncultured Lichenihabitans sp. | reverse complement strand
CGCGGCACGGCATCTCGTGTTCGGCGGTGTCGGCCCCTTGACGGCCATCGCGGGGTCCTCGGCGGCGGTTCCCGATTCGGGGTCGGCGTCCTTGCGCATGGCCGATCCCGGGGACGAGAGCGCCGTCGCTCGGCTCGACGCCGTCTTGGCCGGGGCGGTGGCGGCCGATGAACTTGCGGCATTCGGGATGAGCCGTGTCGCGGCGCGAGCCGGCGGTGTGCTGGTGTCTGCCCAACCCATCGAGGCCACGGCGGACCTTCTGGCCGCGGCGGACCTCGGCGGCGGACTGGCGGTCACGCGGGCCGCGGCCCGGCCGGGCGGGGGGGTGGCGCGGGGCCGGGGAGCGGCCCGGGTCGGCGCGCGGCCGGGTCTCGGCGCGCCATCTCGGCAAACTCGTCGTCCAGCGCCTTGATCCGTCGGTCGAGCGCCTGCCACTGGTCGAGCATGTCGTCGAGCAGGAGCCGCACGCGCTCTTCAGTCAGCCCAGCGAGCTTCGACAAC
>CAXUCF010000177.1:0-9739 GCA_964249275.1 uncultured Lichenihabitans sp. | reverse complement strand
CCGGCCGGGCGGCGTGCTGGCGCGGGCCGGAGAAGCGGCCCGCTTCGCCGAGCGGCAGGGCCTCGCCATTGTGTCGATCCAGGACGTGGTCGCGCATCGGCTCGCGACCGAGACGATCGTCGAGGATGTGGTGGCCGCGACCGTGCCGTCGCTCTATGCGACCCAGCCGTTCGAGGTCCACGCCTTTCGCAGCCTCCTCGACGGCAGCGAGCATCTGGCGCTGCTGCGACGGCCGGGAGGCCAGGGCGCTTTCGGGCCGGAGCCGCTGGTCCGGCTCCATTCGGAATGCCTTACCGGAGACGCGCTGGGCTCGCTGCGCTGCGACTGCGGCGAGCAGCTCCGCAATGCCCTGAAGCTTGTCGGCGAAGATCGCCAGGGCGGCGCGGTGCTCTACCTGCGCGGCCAGGAAGGGCGCGGCATCGGGCTCGCCAACAAGATCAAGGCCTATGCGCTGCAGGAGCGCGGCTTCGACACGGTCGAGGCCAACACCGAACTCGGCTTCCCGGCCGACATGCGCGACTACGGGATCGCGGTGCAGATGCTCGGGGCTCTGGGGATCGGACGCCTCAGGCTGCTGTCCAACAACCCACGCAAGGGCGCAGCACTCGAACGCTACGGCATCACGGTGGCGGAGCGTCGCGGCCTGCGCATCGGCCCGAACCCGCACAACGCCACCTATCTCGAGACCAAGCGCCTCAAGATGGGGCACGATCTCGCGGCGCTGCGGGTCGCGTCGGAGACGTAGCGGAGCGTCCGGCACGTCGGGCGGCCGCGGCCGCTACCCGGCCAGGAAGGCCCGCAACTCGGCCAGGGTCTCGTCGGGCCGCTCCTCCTGCAGCAGGTGGCCGCAGGCGAGCGCCCGTCCCCGTACGTCGGATGCCACCGCGCGCCACGTTTGCAGCACGTCGTAGAGCTTGCCCACCGTGCCCTCGGCGCCCCACAAGGCCAGCAACGGCGACGTCACCCGCCGCCCCGCCTCCCGGTCGACGCTGTCGTGGACGAGGTCGATGGTGGCGGCCGCGCGATAGTCCTCGCAAATGGCGTGGATGGCGGCGGGATCGTCGTAATGGCGCAGGTAGTCCCGGACCAGCGGTTCGGCCGGCACGCCCGCCGTCTTGCTCTGCTGGGCGAGGTGGTGGCGCAGGAAGAATTCCGGGTCGGCGCCGATCAGGCGCTCGGGCAGCGGCTCGGGCTGAATGAGGAAGAACCACCAGAAATAAGCTTCCGCGAAGCGCCGGTCCGCTGTCTCGTACATGTGGAGCGTCGGCGCGATGTCGAGCACCGCGAGGCCCGCGACGGCATCGGGATGGACCATCGCGAGCCGATGCGCCACCCGGCCGCCGCGGTCGTGGCCCACGATGGCGAAGCGCGCGTGGCCCAGGTGCCGCATGACCGCGACCGCGTCCCGCGCCATGGCGCGCTTCGCATAGGTGGCGTGGTCGGGGCCGGACGGCGGCTTGGCGCTGGCGCCGTAGCCGCGCAGGTCCATCACCACCACACGATGCCCTTCGGCCAGGGCCGGCGCCACGGCGTGCCAGGTCGAGGAGGTCTGCGGATGGCCGTGCAGCAGCAGGACCGGGGATCCGCGGCCGGCGCTCCGCGCGTGGATCGACACGCCCGGCTCGGTCTCGATCGTAGCGCGGTCGAAGCCGGGCAGGAATTCCGTCATGGCAATGCGCTCACGTTGCAGTCCGCATAGCCTTCCCGCCAAAGCGTGGGTCGACCCGGGAGGCGCCTTCGTTTGATGCATCAAACGGGGCGCGGCACCGAAGCGGCCTTCCGGCCTGGGGCGAACAGGAACCAAAGGGCCGGCAGCAGGAAGGCGAGATAGATCGCGACGGCACCGACGCTCGGCGCCTCCTGATAGCCGAAGAGGCCGGTCAGCAGCATGCCGACCACGCCGTCGCCCGGAACCAAGGCGCCGAGATCGAAAGCCTGCGCCTGCAGCCCGTTCCACAACCCAGCCTCGTGGAAGGACCGCAGCGCGCCCGCCAGCAGGCCCGCCGCCACGAAGACGATCAACACGCTGGTCCAGCGGAAAAAGCGGCGAAGATCGAGCTTGTAGCCGCCGTAGGTGACGGCGGTGCCGAATGCCACCGCCGACAGCACGCCGAGCAATGCCCCGAGCGGTGGGCCGTATCCCTGATTCTGCTGGACGGTCGCGAGCAGGAAGAAGGCGGATTCGATGCCCTCGCGACCGACCGCGAGGAACGCCATCACGACCAGGGCCATCGCACCGCCGTCGTCCCGGCCGAGCGCCGCCTCGATGGAGCCGTGGACCTCGGCCTTGATGGACCGGGCGGCCTTCTTCATCCAGAACACCATGGCGGTGAGCACGCCGGTCGCGAGGATCGCCACGGCGCCTTCGAGCAGCGCCTGCGCCCTCTCCGGGAACTCCGATGTCGTGAGCGAGAGGCCGAAGCCGAGCGCCGTGCAGATCACGACGGCCAGCCCCACGCCGAGCCACACGGACCGCATGAAACGCTGTCGGCCCGTCTGCTTGAGGTAGCTTGCCACGATGCCGACGATCAGCGCGGCTTCGATGCCCTCGCGCAGCATGATGAGATAAGCCACAAGCACCGCACCGTCTCCCACATCATGACCGGCATGACACCCGTGTAGGCCATAGGTGACAATGGTTCAAGCATGATGTCGCCCATCTCACTACTTTATAGCATTTATAAACTATCGGATACAGATTAGAGTGACTCCGAACTGCAGATTGGAACGATGATAAACTGAACAGTTGATGAGACGCTGCCGGAACCATTGCATCCGCAACGGCCGGAGGCTCCCCGGGTGGTCCGCGGCTTCGGTGACCTCGTGCGACGGTGGGGCGGCTCGAGGCGGGTGTCGGCCGTGCCGATCGATTCTCCGTTGATCGCCTTTCCCGGTTGATCGCCTTTCCCGGCGGTCGTTCCGGGCGAAGCGAAGCGCGACATCGTCCCGCCTGCAAAGACCCGGACCGAGAGGCCCGACGCTGCAGGATGGTCCAAGGGCGCCGTGCGCTATTCGGCCAGCACGAGGTCTGGATCCCGGATCTGCGCGCCTCTCGGCACTGGTCCGGGATGACCACCGGAGTCGATCACGCCGACACCGGGGAAGGCGGTTGTGTCGGCGGGAGCCCTAAGCAGATTTTTGCAAATCTGCTTACACTTGAGATGCTGGGCAGCATTGATTTCACTTTGAAAAGCGAAATCAATCGTGGCTTTCGCCACGCAAGGCTGCTTAGACGCGGTTCTTGCCCGGAACCCAGAGCACGTCGCCGTCCGCGAGGTGGTTGCAATGTCGCGACGCCACGAACAGGAAGTCGGACAGGCGGTTGACGTAGCCGAGCGCGGGCCCGCTCACGCTTTCGCCGCGGCCCTCCTTCAGGTCCACCATCAGCCGCTCGGCGCGACGGCAGATCGTGCGGGCCAGATGGAGCGCGGCGGCGGCCGGCGTGCCGGCCGGCAGCACGAAGGAGCGCAACGGGGACAGGTCGGCGTTGAGCCCGTCGATCTCGCGCTCGAGCCGGTCCACCTGGGCCTGGACGATGCGTAGCGCGTTGCCCTCGGCCTCGCCCTCCACGGGCGGGGTCGCGAGATCGGCTCCGAGGTCGAACAGGTCATTCTGGATGCGGCCCAGCATGGCGTCGAGGTCGGGCGACTCGGTCGCGGCTGCGAGCCGTGCCAAGCCGATGGCGGCATTGGTCTCGTCGACGGTGCCGTAGGCCGCGACCCGGGCGTCCGATTTCCACCGGCGTTCGCCGGTGCCCAGCGCCGTGGTGCCGTCGTCGCCGGTGCGCGTGTAGATGCGGTTGAGGACCACCACGGCCGTCAGCCCCTGAAATAGAGCACGATCATGACCACCAGAATGGCCACGAACTGGAGTCCCACGCGCCAGCGCATAAGGCGCTGCGACGTGCTGGAGGTGCCGCCCCGCACCATGTTGATCAGCCCGGCGCAGAGCACGACGAAGACGAGCCCGATCGCGACCAGGACGAAGGCATTGGCGGTGGCGGCGGACATGAAGGCGCATCCGGGGTCGATTTGCTTCACCGTCTTACGCCAACGCGCCTGGCCCGCAAGCTGGAGCACATCGTCGCTGCCGCTGGAGAGCCTGCGGCCCTGGCCCTCGAGGACGCGCGTGACGCGTGCAGCCGCTCGCCATGGACCTGAGATGTCCGAAACGTCCCGACTGTCGCGACTCGGCTCAAGGTTTCGGTATCGGTGCCGACGCTCTCGCGGTCGATTGCACAGAACGAGGTGCTTCCGCGTCTTGAGTGGCGCGAGCGAGATGAAGATCTTTGCTTCTTTCACAAGATCTGGTTCAGCCTGCACGCAGGACTCGCCGCGGCAGGCCCATCTGCAGTTCGATCGATGTGAGCTTTGTGACAAGCTGACGCGCCGATTGTTAAGTGTCATGTAACCTGGGCGTGTGTACCGTGTTGTCGGACGGGGATGACGTGAGATGGAAACTAGAGAAGAGGCCCGACTGGGAGCACTTCATCAACTCGGGCTGCTGGACACGTCCCCGAGCGAGGCGTTCGATCGCATCACCCGTATGGCAGGACAGCTCTTCGCTCTGCCGATCGCGGCGGTCTCGCTCACCGATTTCGACCGGCAATGGTTCAAATCCCGCGTCGGGGTCGATCATTGGTCGATCCCTCGCGACAAGGCACCCTGCGCCGAGGTGGCGGAGAGTTGCGGCGCGCTCGTGGTCCCGGACCTGCTTGGAGATCCGTGCTACCGGGACAGCCCGCTCGCCCAGCAGGGCGTCCGCTTCTACGCCGGGGCACCGCTGACCACCTCCGACGGTTTCTGCCTGGGCGCCATGTGTGTGCTCGGCTTGGAACCGAGACAGGCATCCGAGTCGGAGATGGCGTCCTTGAGCGACCTGGCCGCCATGGTGATGGCCCAAATCGAACTGCAACATGCCTTCGGCCGCATCGATCCGCTGAGCGGCCTGGCGAACCGCATCCAGTTCGTCGAGGATCTCGAAGACCTTGCCCGAGACTGCCCGGGTGAGCGGCGCCTTGCCGTTCTGCTGGATCTGGCCAGCCCTGAACAGCTCAGCAATGCGGTGCGGGTCATGGGTCCCGCCTACCTGGACGACATGGTGGCCGAATCGGCTCGTGCGATAAGGTCGGCCATCGGCCCTGGCCGAACGGCCTATTACGTGGCAGCGACGCAGTTCGTCCTGTTGGCCCCCGCCGATGCCGAGGAGCAGCCCTATGTCGCGAGGCTGACGGAGTGGTTGAGGAAGGTGCGCAGTTCCTCCGATTCCCGGTTCGTCACGACGACCGCCATCGGCGTCGTGCCGTTCGCACTCGGTCAGGTCCAACCGCGCGATCTCCTCAGGATGGCTCACGGCACCGCGCAAAACGCGAGAGAAGCGGAAACCAAGGTGAGCGTCTATTCGGCGGACCAGGATGTGGCCCACCGAAGGCGCTTCACGCTCCTGAATGCCTTCGGAACCGCTCTGGAGGACTCGGACCAGCTCAAACTCCTCTACCAGCCGCGGATCGATCTCGCCTCGGGCATCTGTCTCGGTGCCGAGGCCTTGCTGCGCTGGACACATCCGACCCTCGGCCCGGTTTCTCCGGGCGAATTCATTCCGCTCGTGGAACAGACGTCGATGATCAAGGGCGCGACGGCCTGGGTCCTCGATCGTGCCTTGACGCAACTCGCGGCGTGGCGGGATGCGGGGCTCGACCTGAAGCTTTCGATCAACGTGTCGGCGGCCAATCTGCTGGAGCACGACTTCGTCGGTCGCGTGGTAGCCGGCTTGGCCGAGCATTCTCTGGCGCCCGGCAGCCTCGAACTCGAGATCACCGAGAGCGCCGTCATGAAGGACGCGGGCCAGGGGCTCGCAGTGTTGGAAGCCGTCGCGGCCGCGGGGCTGCACCTGGCCATCGACGACTTCGGAACCGGGTACAGCAGCCTCTCCTACCTGCAGCGGCTTCCTGCCCAGATCGTCAAGATCGATCAGTCGTTCATGCGTGACCTCGGCGCGGACGCGCGCAAGCATGTTCTGGTGGAGACGATGATCTCGCTGTCCCACGACCTCGGCTATCGCGTGGTGGCTGAGGGTGTGGAGACCAGGGCGGTGCTGGACATCCTCGAGAGCGCCCGTTGCGACGAAGCGCAGGGCTATCTGTTCGCCCGTCCCATGGAGCCGGAGCAATTCGGGGCTTGGCTGCAAAGCTGGCGCTACCCGCCCTCCTCGTAACGCATGGAAGGCCGTCGCGGCTGCGGGTCTCCTGCGATCGATCGCCGGCAGAGCCGAGGGGCGCGGTCGGGATCGACGCCGGGGGCAGCCTGGCCCTCACGAGCGCGGGGCAGCATTGAGGGCCTGAGCCACACGGTCGATGCGGCCCGCGGCGTCCCCGAGGGCGCCCGCCACTGTTTCGGCCAGAGCCGCCGTTTCGGCCTCGTGACCGGCCTGCTGGCCGCGCAGCCGATCGATCTCGCCTTCGAGCGCCGCGAGGCGCCGCTCCGCCTCGCTCAACTGGTCGGCGATCGTCAGGGCCGCCATGACGGTGATGCGGCTGTCGCCGATCTCGCCGAAGCTCCCCCGCAGCTCGTCGATCTTGCCGTCGAGCCGCGCCGCCAGACCTTTCAGGTGCTCCTCCTCGCCGTCGCCGCAGGCCATGCGGTACTGGCGGCCGGCGATCCTGACGCTCACTTGTGCCATGCGACGCCTCGCCTCAGTCCGGCCCGGGTGGCGCGCCCGCGGCGGTGTCGGCGGGACCGATCTCCCCCGCCAAGTCCTTACCTGCCGAGTCACCACCGGCCGAGAGTTCGGCCAGGATGCTCCGCACGGTGGCGCCGGCTCGCTGCAGGCGGCCGGCGACCTCCTCGGCCGTGCGGTCGAGCGTTCGGGAGCGGGCCAGCGCAGCGTCGAGTTCCACGGCAAGCCGCGAGCGGTCGTCCTGCATGACCGCATATTCCTGGTCGATGTCGCCCCGAGCGGCTTCGATCTCGGCCCGGCGGGCCGCCGCGACTTCGAGGTTGTCGAGCGCACCGGTCAATCTTTGGACGGCGCGCTGGAGACGGTCGGGAATGATCATGATGTTTCGGCGCGGCAGGACGGCACCGGCCGGCAGGTCGGATACCCGACCCAACCCTGGCGACGAAACGCGGCGAGGTCAATCGAGGAGCCTGAGGTGCCGCATCGCCGGCGGCGCACGGCTCGCATTCGCGCCGCAACCGCGCTAAGGGGTCCCCAGGGAGATCGATTGTCTCACGCCAGACCGTCGGCTCGAGGGCGTGGCGCGATGTCCGAAAGCAGTCTTTCCCTGGGCGCCTCATCATGCGCCCGGGATGCCAGCGCAGGGGGGTTCTCGCATGACCGTGAAGGTCGCCATCAACGGGTTCGGGCGGATCGGCCGCAACATTCTCCGGGCCATCGTCGAATCGGGGCGCGACGACGTCGAGGTCGTCAGCATCAACGACCTCGGTCCGGTCGAGACCAACGCCCACCTCCTGCGCTTCGACAGCGTGCACGGCCGCTTCCCGCACGAGGTCAAGGTCGAGGGCGACACGATCGACGTCGGCCGCGGCCCCATCAAGGTCACGGCCATCAGGGACCCGGCGATGCTGCCGCACGGCGCGCTCGGCGTCGACATCGCCATGGAGTGCACGGGCATCTTCACGAGCCGGGAAAAGGCCTCGGCCCACCTGAACGCGGGCGCCAAGCGGGTGCTGGTGTCGGCCCCGGCCGATGGCGCCGATCTCACCGTGGTCTACGGCGTCAACCACGACCAGCTCACGGGCCGGCATCTCGTCGTGTCGAACGGCTCCTGCACCACCAACTGCCTGGCGCCGGTCGCCAAGGTGCTGAACGACGCGATCGGCATCGAGCGCGGCTTCATGACGACCATTCACTCCTATACGGGCGACCAGCCGACGCTCGACACCATGCACAAGGACCTCTACCGGGCCCGCGCCGCGTCCCTCTCGTCGATCCCGACCTCGACCGGCGCCGCCAAGGCGATCGGCCTCGTCCTGCCGGAACTGAAGGGCAAGCTCGACGGCTCGGCCATCCGCGTGCCGACCCCCAACGTGTCGCTGATCGACCTCAAGGTGAAGACCAAGCGGACCACCACGGTGGCGGAGATCAACGACGCGATGCGCCGCGCCGCCTCCCAGGAGCTGAAGGGCGTGCTGGGCTTCACCGACCTGCCCAACGTGTCGTCGGACTTCAACCACGACCCGCATTCGTCGATCTTCCACACCGACCAGACCAAAGTCATCGACGGCGATTTCGTGCGCGTGATGAGCTGGTACGACAACGAGTGGGGCTTCACGAACCGCATGGCCGACACGGCCGTCGCAATGGCGAAGCTGATCTGACGATCGCGGGCCGGCGGGGCAGCGCTCCGGCTCCGACGACGGCGGGCCCTCTCCCGTCGAAGATCGCGGCGAAGGTTTCGGCGCGATCTCCCCATGTGCCATGCACCGTGACAATCCGCCGCGAGCGCAGGTCGACCTCGCCGAGGTCGACGGTCAGGTCTCGTCGCCACCGACCTGGCGGGTGCCGACCGTCACGGTGCCCGGCGCCGGACCCGCGTTCACCCCCGCCGAGGCGGCACGCCCGTGGGCGTTTCACCCGCCCTCAAGGTCTGCGGCATCTCCACCGGCGCCGTCGGGCCCACGTCCTCCTCGGCGAGGACTGGGCTCGACAACACTGGGGCAACCAGGAGGTGGGAAAAGGCCGACCGACCCGGCCGGTCAGCCGTTCACGAAGCAGCGACGACCATACGGCCCCGGATGTGTGCCCGGCGGGCAGGGGCGAGGGCCGACACAGCCACCGATCGTCATGGTGGTCAGCAGCAGGGCAAGCAGCGCGACGCGGAACTTCATGGATTGCTCACAGAAGAGGATGCAGGCCTCGAATGAGCATCCACATAGAAAGCGCGAAGGTGAATTTTTCGTGATCTCCGCGGGGCTCGACCCTGTCGCTCGCGCGCGGCGACGTGACGACGCAGGCGCCCTGGCCAGCGAAGCGACCGGGATATTCTCCCGTTCCTCTTCCCAGGCGAGGGATCGAGCCATGAGGGCGCGCTGCTCGGCGTTGCCGGCGATGAGAATGGATTTGGCGACCTCCGCTTCCTCGGCGGCGAGCGTGGTGTCCGCCTCGCTCTCGGGTGTTCGCCGGCCCGCAGGTTGCGGCAGACCTACGGGCCGCCGCGTTCCGGCACAGCCGCGCGCGTCCCCGCCCTTGAGGGCCGCCGGGATCGCGTGCGATGGAGAACAGGACGACCGTATCGCTCCGGAGAGGCCACCCGTGACCCAGTTCCGCACACTCGACGACGCCGACCTCCATGGCAAGCGCGTGCTCGTCCGGGTCGACCTCAACGTGCCGACCGAAGGCGGCCGCGTGACGGACCGCACCCGCATCGCCCGCATCCTGCCGACCATCCGGGAGATTTCGGACAAGGGCGGCCGCGCCGTGCTGCTGGCCCATTTCGGCCGGCCGAAGGGCGGGCCGGACGAGAAGAACTCGCTGAAGCCGATCGCGGCGGCCCTGGCCGAGGAGCTCGGCCGTCCGGTCGCCTTCGTGCCCGCGACCGTCGGCGACATCGCGCATTCGGCGATCGGCTCCATGCGGGACGGCGACGTGGTGCTGCTCGAGAACACGCGGTTCCATGCCGGCGAGGAGAAGAACGAGGCCGCCTTCGTCGAGCAATTGGCGGCGCTCGGCGACATCTTCGTCAACGACGCCTTCTCGGCCGCCCACCGCGCCCATGCCT
>CAXUCF010000176.1:9367-10412 GCA_964249275.1 uncultured Lichenihabitans sp. | reverse complement strand
GCCGGGGGCGGGCGCGGGGTGGGCGGCAGCGCTTGAGCTCTCGCCGGCGCTCGGCGGCCGCCAGCCCCTGGCGCGCCTGTTGGCGCCCGCCGCCGCGGCGGCGCGCGACGGTGTGGACCTGCCGGGCGAGTTGGCGGAGGCACTGAGAGCGGCCGCCCCGGCCATGTCGGCCCTGCCGAACTTCGCGCCGACGTTCCTGTCCGATGGGGCGGTCCCGGAGGTCGGGTCGCGGCGACATTGGCCGGCGCTCGCCGAGACGCTGGCGTACCTCGTCCACGCCGGGCTCGACGACTTCTACCGGGGCGATGTCGGGAGGGAACTCGGCGCCGACCTCGAGGAGAAGTCGAGTCCGCTGACGCGAGCCGATCTCCGCCGCGGCGTCGAAGCCCGGTGGCACCGGCCCGCCTCGCTCGAACTCGGCCGAGGAAGCATCGACGTCGCGTCCCACCGGTCGGGCATCGAGGCCGCGGTGGCGCTGGGCCTGCTGGCCGGCTTTCGCGACCTCAAGCCGGACAGCTTCGACCACTGGCAGGGCATGATCGAGAGTGCGAAACATGCGGTATGTATGTTTCTGGCTTGCGTTGCGGCGGATCGGGATCCGGCGGAGTTGCTGGACGCCGAACGCTTGGTGCTGGACAGCCAGCGCATCGACCGCCGACGCGCCGGCGACGGTCTGACCTGGACGCCGCCCCGGCTCGTCGAACAGGCGATCTGGATCGGTGCCGTGGACCGCGACGGCAGCGCGGTGTCCCTCGTCCAGTCGATCGGGAGCGCTTTAGGCTCGGGCGTCGTGTCGGGGCGGACCGGGATCCTGCTCGGCAACCGTGGTGCCGGTCTGGCGCTCGATGCCCGGGTCGGCCCGCTGCTCACACCCGGACGACCGGCGTCTCTCGTCTCCGTTCCGGCCCTGATGACGTCGGGCGACGGGCGCGTCGCCAGCCTCGGCGCCACGGGAGGTAACGGCGGCATCGCGGCAGCACAGCTCGCGGCGCGCCTGATCATGGGAGCCTTCACGGCCGCGAGCGTCGCCGCGCCGCGCTTCGGC
>CAXUCF010000176.1:6609-9357 GCA_964249275.1 uncultured Lichenihabitans sp. | reverse complement strand
GACGCCCTGAAAGCCGCCGAAGCCGTCCACGACCCGGACGGGCGGGCGGCGGCCGTGCGGGTGGACGATGATGTCGACTCGGCACTGGCGTCCCGGCTGCGCGCTGCGGGGCACCGGCTCGCGCCGGCAGCGGGCGGCTTGCGGACGGCCGGCGCCGTGTCGCGGCTGCCGAATGCCCGTATCGAGGCCGCGTCCGATGCGATCGACGTCGGGTGCTGCGCGGGGCTGTAGCTTCGACACGCCAGGATCCGGGCCGACGCGCGATCCCTGAGCGGCCCTGCAGCGGCCAGTCCGACCGCCGTTTGACATCCCGTCGCGCGACTCCTAACCCGGCTCGGAACGGTCGCGCGAGGGCGCGGCGGCACGGGATCGGGAGGCCGGGATGGCGGGGCGTCTGGCGGGCAAGACGGCGTTGCTGACGGCAGCCGGGCAGGGAATCGGCCGCGCCACCGCGGAGGCCTTCGTGGCCGAAGGCGCCCGCGTGGTCGCGACCGACCTCGACCTCGGCAAGCTCGGAGGCCTCGCGGGCGCCGACCTGCGGGCCCTCGACGTGCGCTCGACCGAGGCGGTCGAGGCCATGGCCGGTGCGATCGGCGCGATCGACGTTCTGTTCAACTGCGCGGGCTTCGTGCACCACGGCACCGTGCTCGATTGCTCCGAGCGCGACTGGGACTTCTCCTTCGACCTCAACGTCAAGTCCATGCACCGCACCATCCGGGCCTTCCTGCCCGGCATGCTGGAGCGGGGCAGGGGTTCGATCGTCAACGTGGCGTCGGGCGCCTCATCGGTGCGCGGCATCCCGAACCGCTATGTCTACGGAGCCAGCAAGGCGGCCGTGATCGGGCTCAGCAAGGCGGTCGCGGCCGACTTCATCAAGCGTGGCATCCGCTGCAACGCCATCTGCCCCGGCACGGTCGAGAGCCCCTCGCTCGACGACCGCATCGACACGCTGGCGGCCTCGACCGGCCAGGGCCGGACCGCGGTGCAGCAGGCCTTCGTGGACCGCCAGCCCATGGGGCGGCTCGGCACGGCGCACGAGATCGCCATGCTGGCCGTCTATCTCGCGTCCGACGAGTCGAGCTACACCACCGGCACCATCCACCTGGCCGATGGCGGCTTCTCGCTGTGACATGAGACCGTCTCGTCCGCGACCGTCTCCGGAGCCATCGCCGCCATGCCGTCAGCCCCGACCGACAGCCTGACCTCCAACGTGACGCCGGTGGCGGCCGGCGCCCACGTCACGGCGGCGGTCTTCCTGGGCCGGACACCGGTCCTGGCTCTCGGCGACGGGGCGGTGCTGTTCGCCGGCGACCCACCCCGGCGCGTGGCGGCCCACCCCGAGGGCGCGATCCTGGCGGCGGCAGCCGACCGCGGCCGCATCGTCACGGGTGGCGACGACGGCCGCGTGGTCTCGACCGGGGCGGACGGGGTCGCCGAGGAACTTGGCGCCGAGACGGGCGGCTGGATCGATGCCATCGCCCTGCACGGCTCGGGCGCGGTCGCCTGGGCGAGCGGGCGCAACGTCCGGGCCCGCTCGGCCAAGGGCGAGGTGAAGAGCGCCGCGGCTGGCTCTTCGGTGCGCGGCCTCGCTTTCGCGCCCAAGGGCTACCGGCTCGCCTTCAGCCATTACAACGGTGCTTCGCTCTGGTTCCCCAACACGGCCGAGGCTCCGCAACCGCTCGAATGGAAGGGGTCCCACCTCGACATCGTGTGGTCGCCCGATGGCCGCTTCGTGGTCACCACCATGCAGGAGAACGCCATGCACGGCTGGCGAGTCTCGGACGGGAAGCACATGCGGATGTCGGGCTACCCATCGAAGCCCCGCTCGCTGTCCTGGTCGCCCGACGGCGACTGGCTCGCCACATCGGGCGCCGAGGCCTGCGTGGTCTGGCCTTTCGAGGGCAAGGACGGCCCGATGGGCAAGGCGCCGCGCGAATGCGGCGTTCGTCCGGTTCGCGTGTCCCAGGTGGCGTTCCATCCCCGGGCCGGCGTGCTGGCGCTGGGCTACGAGGACGGCCTGGTGCTCATGGTCAGGCTCAAGGACAATTCCGAGATCCTGGTGCGCCGCGACGACGTCGAGGGCGGCGCCGTCTCGGCGCTCGGCTGGAACGAGCCAGGGACGCAACTCGTCTTCGGCACCCGCAACGGCGCCGCCGGGGTCCTCACGCTGCCGTCGTGAGGGCGTGGGAGCCGGGCACCCGGCCCGGCTCCGGCGTCACGCGACCGGAGGAGGTCCGATCACCTCTTCTTCATCGACACCTTACGCATCGTGTTGTGGTGCATCATGCGGCCGTGCATCATCATGCCGCGATGGCGCATCGGCATCGCATGACGCTTCATCATGCTGCCGTGGCGCATCGCCATCATTCGTCTATGCTGCACCGTCATGCCGCGATGCATCGCCGTCATGCGGCCGTGCTTCATCATGGTACCCCGGTGACGCATCATCGTGGCGTGATGCTGCACCATCATGCCGCGGCGCATCGTCATCCTTCGGCTGCGCTTCATGACCATCCCGTGATGCTTCGTCATGCGTGGATGCATCATGGCGCCGCGATGCATCGTGCTCTTCTGCATGACGGGTTTCCTCATCGTCGGCTTCGCCGCCATCATGGGTTTCGCCATGGGCGTCTTCTTGGCCAGCGTGGCCGAGGGCCCGGTGGGCGACGGCGTGGCAGCCGGGCCGGTCGGTGAGGGCGCAGCCGGGGGCTGTGCGGCGGGCGTCGCGGGTGCGGCCGGTGTCGGTGT
>CAXUCF010000176.1:0-6455 GCA_964249275.1 uncultured Lichenihabitans sp. | reverse complement strand
GACCGCAGTCCGATCAAGGGCCTCGGCCCTGAATGTGCCATGAAGCCGGGTGGCGCGATCGTTGCGACCTGGCCCAACCTGGGCCACACGTGCCACATCCAGGCCACAAACGCCGTGCCGACGGCAGGGATCCTCGCCGATGCGTATCAAGGTCATCAATCCCAACACCACGGCCTCCATGACCGAGACGATCGCGACCGCGGCTCGGGCGGCCGCATCGCCCGGCACCACCATCGTGGCCGCCACCTCGCCGACCGGGCCGGTGTCGATCGAGGGGCACTACGACGAGGCGATGAGCCTGGTCGGGCTCCTGGAGGAGATCCGGGTGGGCGAGCGCGACGGCTGCGACGGCCACGTCATCGCCTGTTTCGGGGACCCCGGCCTTCTCGCGGCCCGGGAAGCGGCCCGCGGGCCGGTGCTCGGCATCGCCGAGGCCGCCATGCACGCGGCGAGCTTCGTGTCGACGGGCTTCAGCGTCGTGACGACGCTCGGTCGCACCCGCATCATCGCCGAGCACCTGCTGCGCTCCTACGGCATGGAGCGCCATTGCCGGCGTGTGCGCTCGACCGAACTCGCGGTGCTCGACCTCGAGGATCCCGCCTCGGACGCCCGCGCCAGGATCGTCGCGGAATGCCGCCGCGCCCTCGACGAGGACGGATCCGGTGCCATCGTGCTGGGTTGCGCCGGCATGGCCGATCTCGCGGCCGACCTCACGCGGGACCTCGGCGCGCCGGTGATCGACGGCGTCGGCGTCGCGGTGCGGTTCGTCGAGGCCCTGTGCGGGCTCGGCATCGGCACGAGCAAGCTGGGCGACCTCGCCGAGCCGATCGCCAAGCCGTTCACGGGCGGACTGTCCTGCATGGCCTGGCGTCGCTGACGACGTCACGCCGAGCGTCGTCGTCCGCCGTCACCGCACGGCGTCGACCGTGATCCTGCGCCGCACGAGGCTGCGCCGGCCCGTGATGGTGCAACCCTGGGTGACCAGCACGTCGTAGTAAAGGTCCGCGACAGTGCCGCTGCGGTCGAAATTGCGGGAAGGCGACGCCGGGTCGAGGATCACCGGATAGGCGATCAACGGACCGCCGGCCGCGCAGGGGTCGTCGTAAAGCGTCGGACCCGGCAGGAGCAGGCGCGGAGCACTCCAATGCAGGAGGTCGCGGGAAACCGCGTCGTAGAATCCCGGCACCGGGAACGCGCCTGCGTCGGCCTTGGCCTGAAAGACCGCGAGCCAGAGCCCGCCCGGCTCGACCTTGACGATGGAGCCGACCGGGGCCGGGAACGGTGCCACGGTGACGCAGGGCATGGAGCGAGGGCGCGCCCGATACGGATCCGCATAGGCGATCGTGAAGGCACGGCCGTCCCAGGCCCGCCAAGCGCGCGGGTCGGCCGGGTGTTCGGAGCGGAACAGGCAGACGCCCGCCTCCTGGTCGACGCCCCCGGCCTGAGCTTCTCCAGCCCTCGGCGCCGCTCCGGCTTCCGGGGCGAGGCCAGGGGTTTCCGGCACGGTCTCGGTGCCGTTCCGGCGCCAGCCCGTGGTCGAGGCCATGAAATACGCGTAGCGCCCGTCCGACACGATGTTGGACGGGTTGAAGAAGCCGCGATGGCGGCCCTGGTCGTGGTCCTGCCGGAACGGTGCCGAGGCCACCACGCTGGCCGGCCGGGTGAAATCGCCGCCGCCGTCGGTCGACCGCACTTCCAGCACCGTGTTGAACCAGCACTGCATGTAGTCCGGGAAGCGGCATCGCCCCGGATGTTCGCTGGCCTGATATTCGTGATGGATCAGCGCCGACACGTTGCGGCCGTCATCGGTCCAGGTGGCCGCGACCCAGCTGCGGTCGTCGTAACGGGCCGGGTCGGCATCGCCGTGCGAGGGGTAGACGACGTGGCAGTCGATTTTCAGGTGATCGAACGACGGCCCCTTGAGGGCCCGGTTGTCGGAGTGGAGACCGAACAGCGTCACGCCGCCGTCCGCACCGCGAAACGCCCGCACGGGAGCGTCGGGCACGTCGTCGGGGTCGCAGCCGTCCTGCGGGGCCGCGAAGACGACCTCGGGTGCGCCCGGCGCCAGAGCCACGCGCAGCCTCGGCGCTTCCCCGGCGCCAGCGGGCGCGGCCGCAAGGCCTGCCACGAGGAGGGCCGGCCATCGCCGCAGCGCGCGTTCCCGGTCAGGGGTCTCCAGGGACCGCTTTTGTTTCATGGGGCGCCCTCAGCGCGCGCGCGGATGCGCGGCACGGTAGGCCTCGATGAGGCGGGTAGAATCGACCGCGGTATAGACCTGGGTGGTCGACAGCGAGGCGTGGCCCAGCAATTCCTGGATGGTGCGCAGGTCGCCGCCGCGGCCGAGCAGGTGGGTCGCGAAGGAATGGCGCAGCGCATGCGGCGTGGCGCTGGCCGGCAGCCCGAGCGCGCCGCGCAGCCGCTCCACGGCCAACTGGATGATGCGGGGCGAAAGGGGGCCGCCGCGGACGCCGACGAACAGCGGCCCCGCGCCCGGCAACGCGAAGGGGCAGAGCGCGAGGTAGGACTCGACGGCCCGTCGGATCGGCGGGATCACCGGTACCATGCGGGTCTTGCGGCCCTTGCCCGTGACGGTGAGGCTGTCCTGCCCGCCGATCGGCGCCGCGTCGCGGGTGAGGCCGAGCGCCTCGCCGATGCGCAGGCCCGCCCCGTAGAGCAGTGCCAGCACGGCGGCGTCGCGCGCCAGCACCCAGGGGGAGCGCTCCTCCCCGTCGCGGGTGGCGGGGTCCGTCATCGCGATGGCGGCCGGCGCCGGCACGGGCTTGGGCAGCCGCCGCGCCACCTTGGGAGAGCGCACCGTGGCGAAGACGGCGGCGCGGCCGAGCCCGTCGCGTTCGAGGTGGCGCGCGAAGGAGCGCAGGCCGGCGAGGTTGCGCAGCAGCGAGCGGCTCTCGACGCCATCCGACCGGCGCCGCGCCATGAAGGCGCGCAGGTCCGTGGGCGACAGGTTCGCGAAACCCGCGAGATCGGCCGGCTCGCCCCGGTGCTCCGCGAGAAAGACCAGGAACTGCCGGAGGTCGCGGCCATAGGCCTCCACGGTCTCGTCCGACATGCGCCGCTCGCCGCGGAGCCGGACCAGCCAGGCGCTAGCCTGATCGGCGAGGTCGGGACTCGCCGGGGCCGGGAAGACCGGCAAGGTGTCGTCCGGAGGCGATGGGCGGTCGAGCATGGCGAACTCCTCCACGACGCACGTTAACGCGCGGTTTCGGCCGGCGCATGTCGGGCCGTCGGTGGGTGGTGTGCCTCAGTTCGAAAATCGGCCGATTGCACCGTCTAATCCCGACCCTTCCATGACCTTCAGAAGCTCCGCTTGTTGGCAGCCTGATCCACCATCATTGATCGAGCCTGGCCGACAGCTGTCCGGCGGCTTTCGGAACGTCAGCTTGCTGAACCGGTCATTCAAATCGACAGAGCGAGCGGCTCGGGATGACTCTTCTCTTCCGTTGGAAAGGTCGGTTGTCGGGCACCCGTCATGGCACGGCACTCCCTATGGAAGTCGGCGCCCCCATGGCTGACTCTTAGGCGATGTTCAGAGCGACCGCTTTGGCGCCGTTTCACGGTCGTAGGCGCGCTACCGTCCCCGGGCGAACCTCGGCGTCCAGCTCTCCTCAAGCGCGGCATCTTCGTCGTTCTCATCCGGGTCGGAATCGATAGCGAGTTCGTCTGAAGACAGCACCGTGAGCGTGAGGCCGTAAGAGCCCAGCCCGACGACCTGTTCATCGAGGGCAGGGTTTCGGTCGGTATCGAACCAGTCGCGAAGGCGGCACTCGCCTGTCGCTTGGCGGCCCGAAGCCACATTGCTGGCGAGCGCGTTGAAGCGGGCTGTCGTCGAAGCGCCAGGCAGCGCGGCTCCCTTCGGCAGGAAGATGTTCTTCCCGAGATCCTTGAAGCTCTCCGAGGGAAAGGCGTAGCGCACAGCGGTGTCCTCGCTGACGACGATACAGATCGGGAAACGAGCGCACTGCGCGATGCGGATCGCAGCCGCAGTTATTGAGACCTCCGCCGACCCCGCCAGTTCGCGAATTCCCTCAAGTCCGACCTCCGACTCGTCGATGAGCTTTCGCACGAGGAAGCCCGGCATGAGCAGCCCGGCCGCGAAATGGTCGGCCTCAAGCTCGATGGAAAGCGAACCTTCGCTGAAACCAGCCTTCGAGAAGTGCTGCCCGCCATTCTGCAGGATTTGTTCGGGATGGTCGGGCAAGCAGTAATGGCCCAGTTCATGGGCGATACTGAAATTTTCAAAGCCGCCATTCTGGTGCTCTGAGGAGTAAATGAGCAGAGGCTTTGGCTCCATGAAGATAAGCGCTCCGGAGACGCCCTTCATCCCTGGAGGCTTTTTCTCGACGTGCAAATCTTTGCGCTCCGCGATGATCAGTGGCTTCACCGGGAGTGACGTAAATCCCTCGTCGCGGGCGACTTTCTCACCTGTCTGAGTCGCCATTTGCAGACGGAAGCCGGCCATTACTTTTTGCCTTCCCCAGCCAGTTTGTCGATCAGCCCCTGAACGTAGTCCCGATCGCCACTGGTGAGCTTTTCCTCGTTTCGGAACGCCACCATCACCTTAAAGCCCATGAGATAGTCGGACGAGACATCGAGCGCCTTCGCTAGCCGCCGCACGTTATCGAATGAAGGCTTGCGCCGATTGGCTTCAAAATGGGCGACGGCCGACGGCTGCATTTCCGCTCGTTGGGCGAGTTCCGCCTGGCTCAGGCCTTGCCGTTCCCGCGCCTCGCGAAGGCGAACGGCGAAGATTGAGTCCAAACTTGACTCGGGCATGACGACTCCGTATAGGGAACGTGACTTATCGTAACGTTGGCCAAACGCGGGTTATCCCTTCGTGCGGCTTCTAACATGACGATATCGTCAAGATAGCAGTACGGAACGTAACCACGTCAACCCGATAAGGAGATTTCGCCATGTCCAAGGACAAAATTTTCATCGAGCCTCGCCCCGACGGTGGCTTCGGCGCCAAGCACGAACATGGCCAACGCGCGGTGATCACTGCGCCCACCCAGGGGGCCGTGATCGACGGGGTGAAGCAGCGCTACCCGGACGCTACGGTGCACGTCGCTCGCGTGCGCAACGTCGGCCCCGGCCCTGACAAGTTCCGCAAGGTCTAGAATATGGCTAGATGCACAGCACCGGTGGAGGGACATCGCTCATCGAGCGCTGCAGCGGCCTGTCCTGCATGTGGTGGCACCTGGGGCCGCTCCAGAGGCTATGGTGGCTACGGGTCGTCATACTCGTCCCCGTCCTACACCTCGTCGAGCAGCGTGGGGGGCGGCCGGAGTAGCAGCAGCGGGTCAGGAAGTAGCGCAAAGCCGCGCTGGTCCCGAGCAAGTTCGACCGTCGTGTACACCCCGGAGCAGGTGCGCACGCTCACGCCAATCCGTGAGAACGTCGAGAGGCGAGCGTCCGTGCCCGATCTTCGGGACTTTTTTCTTTGCCACGCGTGGGACGATCGCAAAGAGGCCGCCAAGGAGCTTCACAATCTGCTTGAGGCGGCCGGTGTTTCGGTCTGGTTCAGCGAGAAGGACGTCCTGCTCGGCTCGACGTTGCTCCTTGAAATCGACAAAGGTCTGGCGAAGTCGCGGGTCGGGATTGTGTTGGTGACCCCTTCGCTGCTGCGCCGCGTCCAAGAAGAGGGCATCGCCGACAAGGAGCTTTCAGCGCTCCTGGCACGTGACCTGCTCGTCCCCATCGTACACGGAACGACGTATGAAGCTCTCCGTGACGTCAGCCCTTTACTCGGCTCGCGGAGCGGGCTGAACACAGCAGAAGCTACAATGGCAACTGTGGCGACCAAGCTCGCCGAGCTGGTTTCATTGTAGCTTAGTTCCACAAAATCTGCCTGCGATTTGGAAGGGAATGCCCGCTTCTGGCGCGACAGCGACCTACCGGGTTGGAATTTCAATGGCAGGCTTCAGGAGGTGGCGATAGCGGGCGCGATGGCCGACATGGGCGCTGAGCGGAACATCCAAAAGTGGGCCGGATGTCAACAGCAGCTCTCCACCCCTAGCAGCCCATAGCCTCGACGATCGGATGTCGAACGGCTTGCCGAGGGTGGCCCCTTCCGATCGGATGCGGAACCGAGACACTGACCCTCGGCGACATGCGCCAGCAACAACCGGCGAACCGTTCACAGGGTTGCGACGAGGCTCCGCTTCGACCTGAGGCCGGCGGGCTCCGAGGCGCCGCGGCGCCGCCGGCTTGACGTCCGGGAGCCCGGTCTCCAGAACCCCAGACATGATCGAGCACGGCGGCACCATGTTGGACACGACGGACGTCCTGGTGGCGGGGGCCGGTATCGCGGGGCTGGCCTTCGCGGTGGCGCTGCGCCGCGCCGCGCCCGGCGCCCGCGTCGCGGTGGCGGATCCGGCATTGCGCGCCGCCCCGCCGGGGCCGCGGCCCCGGCTGCCCGGGGGGGGGGGGGCGGG
>CAXUCF010000175.1:0-10544 GCA_964249275.1 uncultured Lichenihabitans sp. | reverse complement strand
GAGTGCGACGTCGTGGCGGGGGCGCTGGTGCCGGCGGGGGGCGGTTCGGTCTGCGAATGGAAGGGGCCGGCGCTGTACTACGATGTCGTGCTCGGCGGCCGGCGGGCAGCCCGTGCCGGCTGGACCTATCCCGCGCCGCTCCACCCCTACGAGGCGATCGCCGGCCATGTCGCGTTCTACGCCGGGCCGATGGACGGCTGCTTCGTCGGTGACGAGCGGGCGGAGCCGCAGCCGGGCGGCTTCTACGGCGGTTGGGTGACCGGCAAATTCGCCGGGCCGTTCAAGGGCGAGCCGGGAACAGGGGGATGGTAGGCGTGAGGACGACCGATGGGAAACTGAACGATCCGAGGATGGCCAGGCCGTGACCTATGCCGAACGCCTGGCGCGTCTCGTCTACGTCCTGTGCTGGATCGGGGTGGCGGCCATCGTGTTGTGGCTCGTACGCGACACGGCGAGCGGGAACCTGCCCTGGAGCAGCAGGATCGATCCCTCGACCGGCACGGCCGGCCTTCTGGTCGAGACCGATGGCGGCACCGGCTGCCAATACATCGTGACACCCTGGGGCGGCATCGTGCCGCGCACCGACCGCGACGGCAAGCCGATCTGCGGGCTCAAGCAGTGAAGGGCACGCCGGGCGCACGGCTGCGCTGTTCGGCCCCAAGCACGCCCATGAACCCCGGCCCCGGGCCGACGTTTCTTCGGGCGTGACCTCGGCCGATCCGGCCGTTGGTCGAGCATTGGAGGGGCACCGAATGGACGACGGAGCAACCGAGGCTGGCCGGCGCAAGGTGATCGACCTCATCGCGGGGATCGACTACGCCCTCTTCACCACACGGGGCAGCCACGGCGCCCCGCTGCATGCGCGGCCCATGGCCTATCGCAAGGTCGAGGACGATGGCGATCTCTGGTTCTTCACCAAGCGCGACTCGCGCAAGGTGAGGGAACTCCACGCCGATCCGCAGGTCCTGGTCGCCTTTTCCGATCCCAGGAAGCAGCATTTCGTTTCGATCACGGGTCGCGCCGAGATCGTGGACGACCGGGTCAAGGTCGCCGCGCATTGGAGCGAGATCTACCGCGCCTGGTTCCCCGGCGGCTCCGATGACGAGAACGTCGTTCTGATCCGGGTCCATGCCGAACGGGCCGAATATTGGGACAGTCCCACCAGCGTCATGGTCTACGCCTTCGGCTATGTGAAGGCCGTGACCACCGGCAAGCCGGCCAAGGCGGGGGACGTCGGGGCGGTGGAACTCGCCTGAGGGCGGGCGTGGCCGGCGCTGAGCCAAAGGAGGATAGATCGCCTGCAGGCGCGATCTATCCATGCCGCGGGTCAGCAAAGGGTCACCATCAAGCCGACACGCGGTCACATTGGGTGCCTTGCGCCCCGACCGGACGGAGCGCCTATGCTCGAGGCCAGCGCTTATGAGTTATGGAACAGATTGGCAGCTGTGTTTGCGTCTTATCCAGTCAGCAATCAAAAGCGCTCGTTAACCATTTTCTCGCTCGTGATCCACAACGCTTCGGCGTGCTCGGGATCCAGAGCGTAGGCCCGTACACCGAAAGCCGCCGCGGGATCGTCGTTCAGGTCGGCGACGTGACAGTCTTCGCAATAGTGGCAGCCGACCTCGTCCTCAGCAGCGACGAACCCCGCCCACACCGATGTCGCCGCGCCCTGCTCGACCGTCTTCCATCGGAAGGCAGAAGCGGCCGCCGGCTGGTTCTCTATCATCTTGCGGGTGGTCTCGGTCAGCACGGCGCCAGGGTGCACCGCTGTGGCGCGGACGCCGCGGGCCTTGTGACGCCTGTCGAACTCGACCGCGAAAAGAATCGTCGCCGTCTTGGACCGGCGATAGGCCACCAGAGGATCGTAGGGCGTGTGCGCGAAATTGGGATCGTCGAGATCGACATCGGCGCCGCGATGGCCGGCTGAGGCGACCGTGACGAGACGGCCGCCGCGATTGATGAGGCCCGCAGTGCGGTTGACGAAAACGAAGTGCCCGAGGTGGTTGGTCCCGAACTGCGTCTCGAATCCGTCAGCGGTCGTTCCTTTCGGGCTCGCCATCACACCGGCGTTGGCAATGACGACGTCGAAGCGCTCGCCTGCTTTCACGAGTTCGTCGGCAGAAGCACGGATGCTCGCCAGGGAGGCCAGGTCGAGCTCGATCAGATCGAAGCTTCCGCCCCGTGCTGCCTCGGCGCGGACTCGCTCGGTCGCCCGCCGAGCCTTGTTCAGGTCGCGGGCAGCGCCGACCACATGGGCTCCATGAGCTGCCAGGACACGAGCCGTCTCCACGCCAACCCCGGAAGAGACGCCGGTCACGAGCACGCGTCGACCGTGCAGGTCGACTCCCTCGATCACCTCGTCGGCCGTGCTTGTCGCGCCGAACGATACAGACATGCACTTCTTTCGCTCGATCAACTTGGATGATGGCTTAAGCGCCGGGTGCGGGTGTCACTCGGATATGTTGGTCAGGAGGCGATTGGGGTTGTCTCTGCCCGGCACCAACTCTGATTACCCCTGATCATCAAGAATCGTCGGCAGCTTTCTCATGCACGCCGTAAGAGCGACCTGAGTTGGCTTACCACTGCCGCGCAGCTTGGCGCAGAAGCTCCTAATCGCAGGCGACCGGGAGTGAACCGGCGCCGCGCCAGTACCCGGACGTTCTGCCGGAATCCGACGTCTTCGACGAAACTGGCGACTCCGGCTGGGCTCGAACCAGCGACCTGCCGCTTAGAAGGCGGCTGCTCTATCCAACTGAGCTACGGAGCCTCGCCGCCTTGAGGCCGGCAGGCGTTGGAACCTGATCCGACGCGGAGCCTGTCGGTTGTTCTTCGCGCGCTGCCGGCACGGCGCCCCGAGCCGCTCGCGTCGACGCGCTAATGGGTCCACTGGCCGACACGATTGGACTTGAAGTTGTCGGAATAGGAAAGCCCCCGCCTTTCCTCTTCCGGAGGCCGATTCTCGATCTCGAAGGCGATGCCGCGCCGCTCGGCGAAGGCAACGGCCTCCTCACGCGTGTCGAACGGCACCTTGACCTGCATCTCGGTCTCCGACGATCCCGTCCAGCCCATCAAGGGCTCGATCTCCAAAGGTTCGGTCCGCTCGTATTCCAGAAGCCAGGCCTTGGTGCGGGCATGTCCCGACTGCGTGGCGCCACGGGTAGGACGGTAGATGCGG
Organism: uncultured Lichenihabitans sp.; assembly: GCA_964249275.1. Lineage (GTDB taxonomy): Bacteria > Pseudomonadota > Alphaproteobacteria > Rhizobiales > Beijerinckiaceae > Lichenihabitans. Next base: position 7,369 of record CAXUCF010000175.1, on the reverse strand, counting down.
GCGATCGTCAAGCTCTTCACCTCGGGCGATTGATGCATTGGCGGAGCGGGCGCGGGTCGTGTCGTCGCCGACGATGGTCGGGGCAGCAGGATTCGAACCTGCGACCCTCTGCTCCCAAAGCAGATGCGCTACCAGGCTGCGCCATACCCCGACACGTCACCGAACCCTGACGACGGCAGGGCTACCATGCGGCCGCCCGAGCGACAAGGCCGAGGGGGGCGCGCGAACGCTGTCTCGAGATGGACCATGGCTCATGGCCTGAACATCGGGTCGACCACCTTGTCGCCGGGCTTGAGGCCGATGCGGGCCGCGGTGCCGGCATTGACCTCCAACACCCCCAGCACGTCGCCGCCGGACGGGATCGTCGTCTCGGAAAGAGGCTCCGCGTCGCGCTTCACCGAGACGACGCGGCCGTCCGCCGCGATGAACACCATGTCGAGTGGCAGGTAGGTATCCTTCATCCACATGGTCACGGGCTGCACCGCGCCGAAATCGAACAGCATGCCGTGGTCGGCCGCCATCTGGCGGCGGTACATGAGGCCGCGCTCCAGTTGCTCGCGGGTCCGCATCACCTCGACGGCGAAGTGGTGCGGGCCCGTGGCGGTCACGATCGACAGATCGTCGGTCGCCGGGTCGGCCGCGGCCGACGTGGCGGCCTCCGCGGCCGCTAGCGCGGCCATGAACACGAGGGCAGTCGAGACACGCTGAGCCATGGGCGATCCGTCCGCGGTACGGGTGCAGAGCCCGTGTGATCCGCTCAATGCGACGAAGGCGAGCCCGATTCAAGGGGGCGCACTTCAGCCGCCATAAGTCCCTTCGGGCCATCGCCGAACCTGACCAGGACGCTCTCGCCGGGCTTGAGTTCGGTCAGGCCGTATCGTCTCAGGATCTCGATGTGCACGAAGATATCCTCGGTGCCCTCGCCTCGCGACAGAAATCCGAATCCCCGCACCCGATTGAACCATTTCACGATGGCGATCTCGAAGCCCCCACTCGGGACCACCTGCGTGTGCGTGCGGGGCGGCTCCGTCTGCGACGGATGGACGGCCGTCGACAGATCGAGCGACAGCACCTTGAAGACCTGAAGGCCCTTGGCACGGCGAAGCACTTCGCAGACCACGCGAGCCCCTTCCCGCGCCGTCTGGAACCCGTCGCGGCGCAGGGTGGTCACGTGCACCAGCACATCCGGAAGGCCGTTGTCCGGAACGATGAACCCATAGCCCTTGGAGACATCGAACCACTTGATCTCGCCCGCGAGCTCGATGAGGTCGAGCGCGGCATCGCCGGCATCCCCGAGTTCGGGATGGAGTTCCAAGGACTGATCTTTGCTGCCCAACGCAACCACCCTGTCCAGAGGCGCGACCGCCCCGACCCCAACATCACGCGCGTCCCGGGCGCGCATCCGCCGCACGCTCCAGGCAGGACCCCGATCGCCGCCCACGATCGGGATACACCCCGAGGGCGACGAGCGCTCGATCCACGGCCCGATCGCGGCGCCCCGCCCGACGCCGAATCAGCATTGAATCGCAACCAACCGAGTCTATCACCGGCCAAAATGCGGCAAAGGCGAAACTGCAGGCAGGTCCCAACTTTACGAAATGTGTGTTTTTGACGCCCGATCCCGGGAAGACGCGGCAGGATCACGCCTCAAAGAGGGTCGAGCACGTCGCCGATATCGTCGTGGATCACCACGTCGGCCTCGTCATCGAGATGCGTGGTTTCGCGATTGACGATCGCCAGCCTGGCGCCGTTGCGCAATGCGAGTTCCGGGAACCGTGCGGCAGGCCGGACCAGCAGGGTCGATCCGAGGATGATGAAGAGGTCGCAGCCGAGTGCGGCATCGACCGCACGCTTGAGATCGTCCCGGACGAGCGGTTGACCGAAGGCGATGCTGGCCGACTTCACGATCCCGCCGCAGTCGCACACCGGCAGCGCGGCATCGCGCTCGAACCGGACCCGGATGGGTGCGAGCGCATGGCGCGCGCCGCACACCAGGCAATGGGCATAGGTGCCGTTGCCGTGCAGCTCGACGAGACTTTCCGGCGGGAGGCCCGCGGCCTGGTGCAGCCCGTCGATGTTCTGGGTGAGGACCGAGCGCAGCATGTTCCGACCGGCCCATCGTGCCACCGCGCGGTGGCCCCGCCCCGGGCGAGCCCCGGCATAAAGGTCGTCCATGGCGAACTTGCGCCGCCAGGCTTCGGCGCGCTGGGCAGGATCGGCGAGATAATCCTCGAAGCCGATCGGCCGATGCACCCGCCAGGGGCTGCCCGGGGAGCGGTAGTCCGGCACTCCGCATTCGGTCGAGATCCCGGCACCGGTGAACACCGTGACGGCCCGGGCCTCCGACAGCAGTTGCGCCAGCTTCCGCCGGCCACTGTCGCCCTGCTGTTCCCGGCCCGTCACGGCGCCCGCGGTCCGGGCACGTCAGGCCGGCCGCTTCAAAGCGATGACGTTATGGAGCATCGCGTCGGCGCTGTCGAAGAAACGCTTGATACCCCGCGCAGCCTGGCGGATGCGCTGCTCGTTCTCGACCAGCGCCAGGCGGACATGGTCGTCTCCATGTTCGCCGAAGCCGATGCCGGGCGCGACCGCGACTTCGGCTTTCTCGATCATCAGCTTGGAGAATTCGAGACTGCCGAGGTGCCGGAAGCGCTCCGGGATCGGCACCCAGGCGAACATGGAGGCTGCGGGGGCCGGTATGGTCCAGCCGGCGGTGGCGAAGCTGTCGACCATGACGTCGCGCCGGGCCTTGTAGATGGCGCGCATGTCGACGATGCAATCCTCCGGTCCGTTGAGGGCCGCGGCCGCCGCCACCTGGATGGGCGTGTAGGCGCCGTAGTCGAGGTAGCTCTTGACGCGGGTCAGCGCGGCCAGGAGCCGTTCGTTGCCGACCGCGAAACCGATGCGCCAGCCCGGCATCGAGAAGGTCTTCGACATCGAGGTGAACTCGACGCAGACGTCCATGGCGCCCGGCACCTGCAGCACGGAGGGCGGCGGCTCGCCGTCAAAATACACCTCGGAATAAGCCAGGTCCGAGAGGATGAAGATCTCGTGCCGCTTCGCGAAAGCGACGAGGTCCCGGTAAAAATCGAGAGACGCCACCATGGCGGTCGGGTTCGACGGGTAGCAGACCACGACGGCCAGCGGCTTCGGAATCGAATGCACGACCGCGCGTTCCAGCGCCGTGAAGTAGTCCGGCGTCGGTTCGGCCGGCACCGAGCGGATCACCCCGCCCGCCATCAGGAAGCCGAAGGCGTGGATCGGGTAGGATGGGTTCGGAACCAGGACGACGTCGCCGGGACCCGTTATGGCCTGCGCCATGTTGGCGAAGCCCTCCTTCGAGCCCAGCGTGGCGACGACCTGGCGCTCCGGATCGAGCTTCACCCCGAACCGGCGGGCGTAATAACCGGCCTGCGCGCGGCGGAGCCCCGCGATCCCTTTCGAGGCGGAATAGCGGTCGACGCGCGGCTTCGTCGCCGTCTCGACCAGCTTGTCGACGACGTGCTTGGGGGCCGGCAGGTCGGGATTGCCCATGCCGAGGTCGATGATGTCGGCGCCGCCGTTCCGCGCCGCAGCCTTCAGGCGGTTCACCTGTTCGAAGACATATGGCGGCAGACGGCGGACGCGATGGAAGTCGGACATGGGACGGACGACCTTGGCTGGAAGCGGCGGGATGCGTCGGATCCCGCAGCCTAATACGGCGTCGTAAGACTTCGGTAAATCACTCGACGGGTGCCGCAGGTTTCGTCTTGGCGGCCTTGCTCGATGTCGTGAGGTCGACCGGCAGCTTTGGCACCGGATTGAGCTGGCGGGTTTTCGCTGCGTCGAGCGCGTCCTTGGCGGCCTGAATCTGGGCGGGCGTTTTCACCGCGAGCGGGCTGACCTTGTGGGGCACGGCCGGTTGCATGTAGTCGAGCCTGGAAGGATCGGGACGCGTCCTCCTCACGAAATCGGGAGCCGGCTCGGCGGGCGCTGCCTTGACATCGAGCTTCCGGAGCAGGTTTTCCCAGAGGCCGGGGTTGTCCGCGCTCTCCTCCGCGGCCCGGGCGGCACGGATCGTCGCCGAACCCGCGAGCAGCAACAACGCGGCACTGGCCAGGGCTACCGGGTGACGCCGAGCAGGCTCGCGGCGGAGGATCGTTCCACACATCAGCAGCACTCCTGCGCGAACACCACTTCTGCGCGACCGGCGGCGAGCTCGGATACCGGACGGGTTTCGGCGTCGCGGCTAGCCGAGTATTATGGTGGAAACTGGACGGATAGTTGCGTCGATACAGGACCCCGGATCCAGCAGCCACCAAGCGGGCGGGCTGTGCGTTGATCATCGGCAATCGCGGCAGAGCGAACCACGTCGGAGCTTTGCGCAGGGTGAGCCGCGAAGCAGGTGCCGTTCGGGTCGCGGAAGCGAAGCCCGGCAGCGCTCGCCGACGGGATGCCACGAAGATGAGGTGCCTCATGAAGGGTCAGCGTCCGTCGCGGTCGGACTCCCGCGTCAAGCCTAAACCGCTGCACGACCTCGTCTCGTCCGTGCACGACGTGGCGAAGGCACGTCCGGATGCGATGGCGCAGGCGCCGGATCGCAGCGTCGGCCCCGCGACGGCCGACGAGGGGCATGGGCGCAAGCACGCCGGTGTCGGACCGAAGGCAGCATCGCAACGTCCGGCGCGTACATTCGCCCCGAGGGCAAAGGAGGGGGGCGGCGCCGACCACCCGGCCATCGATGCTGCAGCGACAGTGCGAGGCCGGGACGCGGACCGCGAAACCAGCATGGAACGGGAGCCGGAGCCGGTCGCGCCCACGGAGCCCATCACGCCAGCCTTTGTCGCAGGAGCTGAAACGGCTCCGGCCGCCGCCACACGCCCGACGGCGCCAACCACGGCGCCGCCGGCCAAGGGTACCGAACGGGTGACGACGCCCGGCCTATCGGAATTCGAGCGCCTGTCGCGCAACATGGGTCTCCTGCTCGAAGAGAGCCAGAAGGTTGCGGCAGCCTACATGGAGCCACGCAGCCGGAGGGCATCTGCGCCGCTCGGGGGCGGCGAGGACGTGAAGGATTTGGTGAAGACGCTCGGCCAGGTGGCGGGCTACTGGTTCATGGACCCGACCCGCATGGTCGTGGCCCAGGCCACGCTGTCGAGCCAGATCCTCGACCTGTGGGCCGACACGATGCGGCGCATGACCGATGGGGCGGCGCCGGAGCCCTCACCGGCCGCCGTGGCGTCCGACAAACGCTTTGCGGCACCGGAATGGCGCGAGTTCCCGGCCTTCGACTTCATCCGCCAAGCCTATCTGCGTACGACCGACTGGGCCAATACGCTCGTGGAGGATGCCGAACTCGACGAGGAGACGCGTGACAAGGCGCGGTTCTACCTGCGCCAGTTGTCGGGGGCACTGTCGCCATCGAACTACCTCGTCACCAACCCCGAGCTGCTGAAACACACGCTCGCGGAAGGCGGCGAAAACCTGGTGCGCGGCATGCGGATGCTGGCCGAGGACATTGCCGCGGGCGACGGCGACCTCAAGATCCGGCAGAGCGACACCACCGCGCACAAGCTCGGCGTCAACATGGCCGTGACGCCCGGCAAGGTCGTGTTCCGCAACGATCTCATGGAGCTGATCCAGTATGCCCCGTCGACCCCGGATGTGTATCGGCGCCCGCTCCTCATCGTGCCGCCCTGGATCAACAAATTCTACATCCTCGACCTGAACCCGGCGAAAAGCCTCGTCAAATGGATCGTCGACCAGGGTTTCACCGTTTTCATGATCTCCTGGGTCAACCCGGACGAGCGCCACGCCGACAAGGATTTCGAGAGCTACATGCGCGAGGGCATCTTCGCGGCCCTCGATGCCATGGAAGGGGCCACGGGCGAGCGCGACGCCGCCGCGGTCGGTTACTGCGTCGGCGGCACGCTGCTTGCCGTGACGCTGGCCTATATGGCGGCCAAGGGCGACACGCGTCTCTCCAGCGCTACGTTCTTCACGGCGCAGACCGATTTTCGCAACGCGGGCGACCTCAAGGTTTTGGCCGACGAGGGACAGATCAACGCCGTCGAAGCCGAGATGAAGCAGCGGGGTTATCTCAGCGGCTCGAAGATGGCCAATGCCTTCAACATGCTGCGGCCGAACGACCTGATCTGGTCCTACGTGGTCAACAACTACATCAAGGGCAAGGCGCCACTGCCGTTCGACCTGCTGACCTGGAACTCGGACTCGACCCGGATGCCGGCCGCCAATCACGCCTTCTACCTGCGCAACTGCTATCTCGGCAACAAGCTCACCAAGGGCGAGATGGTGCTGGGCGGCGAGACGCTGGACCTCGGCCGCGTGACGATCCCGGCCTATAGTCTGGCGACGCGTGAGGACCATATCGCGCCGGCACGCTCGGTTTACGTGGGGGCCCAGTATTTCGGCGGCCCGATGCGCTACGTGCTGGCGGGTTCGGGCCACATCGCGGGCGTGGTCAATCCACCCTACAAGCCGAAATACCAGTTCTGGTCCGGACCCCCCGTCGAGGGCACCTACGAGGACTGGCTTGCGGCCGCGGCGGAGACGCCCGGCAGTTGGTGGCCCGACTGGATTTCCTGGGTGGCGGCGCAAAAGCCCGGCAAGGTCGAGGCGCGCGAGCCCGGGACCGGCAAGCTTCCCGCGCTCTGCGACGCTCCCGGGGATTATGTGCGGGTGCAGAGCTGACGCACGACCGTCGGCCGACCCCGCACCCTTGTCGCGGCCGCCACCGGCCCGCATAGTCGCCGATGGCAGCCGCGTCGAGACCGATAGGGCCGGCTTATGGGAGATCGTCATGAAACTGGTTCGCTACGGTGACGCTGGACGCGAGAAGCCGGGCCTGATCCACGGCGGCGCGTTGCGGGACATCAGCCACATCGTGCCGGACCTCGCCGGAGAGTACCTGGGACGCGAGTCGCTCGCCAGGATCAAGGCCGCGAACCCTGATGGGCTGCCGGCCGTCGGCGGTTCGCCGCGCATCGGTCCCTGCGCGGCGCGGCCCTGCAATTTCATCGCAGTCGGGCTCAACTATGCCGACCACGCGGCCGAGACCGGGGCGCCCATCCCGAAGGAGCCCATTCTCTTCAACAAGACCCCCAACTGCATCGTGGGGCCGAACGACACCGTCATGCTGCCCAAGGCGTCCGAGAAGACCGATTGGGAGGTCGAACTTGCCATCGTGATGGGGGCGCGCACGTCCTACATCGGCGAGAAGGAGGTCTTCGACCACATCGCCGGTTTCTGTATCTGCAACGACGTCTCCGAACGGGAATACCAAACGGAGCGTGGCGGCCAGTGGATGAAGGGCAAGGGCTGCGCCACCTTCGGGCCGCTCGGCCCCTGGCTGGTGACGCCCGACGAGATC
>CAXUCF010000174.1:6064-10559 GCA_964249275.1 uncultured Lichenihabitans sp. | reverse complement strand
GTCGGGCGTCGCGGTCGCCAACGCCGCCTCGATCTCCGCCCGCGGCGCGCCCGCGTCGCCGCCCCGCCGCCCGTCATGCCGACCGCCGCCGAATGACGCCCCGGGCCGGCCGGCTGGGCGTCGCGGTCGCCATCCTGTGCGGTCTCGCCATGCCGCCCCGTGCCTACGCAGTGGAGCCCGACGAGGTTCTGCCCGATGCGGTTCTCGAGGCCCGTGCCAGGGAGGTGTCGGCCGGGTTGCGCTGCCTCGTCTGTCAGAACCAGTCGATCGACGATTCGGCAGCCCCTCTGGCCCGCGACCTCAGACTGATCGTGCGCGAGCACCTCAAAGCCGGCGACACGGATGCCGATATCCGCGCCTACCTGGTCCAGCGCTACGGTGATTTCGTGCTGCTGAAGCCGCCGTTCGAGCCGTCGACGCTGTTGCTCTGGGGTACGCCGGTGCTGGTCGTGTTGCTCGGCGGTGCCGCGCTTCTCTTCCGTCGACGCCATGTCGAACCGCCCGAGTCCCTGACGCCGGACGAGCAGGCCAAGGTCGATGCCCTGATCGGCGCGCCCGAAGAGGTGCCGCGGCCTTCGCGAACTTAGATCCACCTTAACAAGAATTCATTCTCCCGAAATGGCAACGTAAGGTGGCGCGCCCCATCTTGCTCCTCATGCAGACGGCGAGACACTGCTCGCCGCCCGATCCCAAGGAGTTCTCCCCCCATGACCAAGCGTCCGACAATCCGCACGGTGCTTCTCGGGGCGGTGGCCGTCGCCGCGCTCGGCGGCACGGTTGCGGCCCCGAGCCTGATGTCGAGCTATCCGGCTCATGCGGCCCAGATCGCCGGCCAGCCGGCGCCGAGTGAAATCGCTCCGGGCTCCTTCGCCGACGTCGTCGACCGCGTCAGCCCGGCCGTGGTTTCGGTCAAGGTCAAGATGGTCGACAACTCGTCCGGCGACGACAACGGGCCGCAAGGCATGCCCAACATCCCCAAGGGAGACCCGCTGGAGCGGTTTTTCCACCAGTTCGAGCAGCGCGGCGGTGCGCAGCGCCAGCATCCTCACACCGGCATGGCCCAGGGGTCCGGCTTCCTGATCTCGTCGGACGGCTACATTGTCACCAACAACCACGTCGTCGAGAACGCCACCGACGTCGAGGTCGCGATGCAGGACGGCAAGCTCATGCCGGCCACCGTGGTGGGCACCGACAAGAAGACCGATCTCGCGCTTTTGAAGCTCAAGAGCGGCTCGAACTATCCCTATGTTCAATGGGCCGGATCCGTGCCACGCGTCGGTGACTGGGTGATCGCGGTCGGCAACCCCTTCGGCCTCGGCGGCACCGTGACGGCCGGCATCGTTTCGGCCCGCGGCCGCGATATCGGGGCAGGTCCTTACGACGATTTCCTGCAGATCGACGCGCCGGTGAACCGCGGCAACTCGGGCGGCCCGACCTTCAACGTCGAGGGTCAGGTGGTGGGCATCAACACTGCCATCTTCTCGCCGTCCGGTGGCAGCGTCGGCATCGGCTTCGCGATCCCGACCGAGGTCGCCAAGGGCGTGATCCAGGATCTCAAGGATAAGGGCGTAGTGGCCCGCGGGTGGCTCGGTATCCAGATCCAGCCCGTGACGGCCGATATCGCTGACTCGCTGGGGCTCAAGGACACCAAGGGCGCGCTGGTGGCCGAGCCGCAGAAGAACTCGCCGGCCGGTCAGGCCGGGATCATGTCGGGTGACGTGATCACCGCCGTCAACAACGAGAGCGTCGACGGGCCCAAGGAACTGTCCCGCAAGATCGCCTCGATAGGTCCCGACAAGAAGGTCGGGCTCACCGTCTGGCACGAAGGAAGCCAGAAGACGGTCGACGTGACGCTGGGCACCCTGCCCAACGACATGCAGGCCAGGGCCGAGACGGCGCCGCCGAGGGACGAGAAGTCCCAGTTGTCGAGCCTCGGCCTGACTCTGGCACCTGCAGCGTCGATTGCCGGAGCGGGCAAGGACGGTGTGGTGGTCGCCGACATCGATCCCGAAGGCGTGGCCGCCCAGAAGGGCCTGCAGACCGGCGACGTGATCCTGGAGGCGGCCGGCAGGGCCGTGTCCAAGCCGTCGGACGTCTCGTCCGCCATGGCGGACGCCAAGAAGGACGGCCGCAAGGCGGTTCTGCTACGCGTCAAATCCGGCGACAACGTGCGTTATGTGGCCCTTGCGACCCCGAATGCCGGCTGAGCACGACATCGGGGGCTGACGCCAATACCAGCAGATCCTGGCAGATCTGCTGAGAACGGCAGGCTGGGTCGAAGGGGCCGACCTGCCGCTGCCATGGTGGCATCTCCATCGAAAGTGTCCGCATGCGCATCCTGGTCATCGAGGATGATCCCGAGGCGGCCAGCTACCTCGTCAAGGCGTTCGGAGAAGCTGGCCATGCGGCCGACATCGCGAGCGACGGGCTGCAGGGCTATGCCCTGGCCCAGGACGGGCACTACGAGGTACTGGTCGTCGATCGCATGTTGCCGAAGCTAGACGGCCTTTCGCTGATCGGCGGGTTGCGCGCCCAGAAAGTCGACACGCCCGTGCTGATCCTGTCGGCCCTTGGCCAGGTCGACGATCGGGTGAAGGGCCTCAGAGCCGGCGGCGACGATTACCTGCCGAAACCCTACGCCTTTTCCGAACTGCTCGCCCGTGTGGAGATCCTGGCACGCCGCAAGCCGATCGACACCGGAGACCCCACAATCTACAGGGTCGGGCCGCTCGAACTCGACCGCCTCGCCCACAAGGTGTCCCGTTCCGGCAAGGATATCCCGGTCCAGCCGCGGGAGTTCAAGCTGCTCGAGTTCCTGATGAAGAACGCCGGCCAGGTCGTGACCCGCACGATGCTGCTCGAGCACGTCTGGGACTATCACTTCGATCCTCAAACGAACGTCATCGACGTGCATATCTCGCGCTTGCGGTCGAAGATCGACAAGGGCGCCGATGCACCCTTGCTCCATACCGTTCGGGGCGCCGGATACATGATCCGTGACCATCATCGGTAAGCTGTTCCGAACGACGGCCTTCAAGCTGTCTCTGGCCTATCTGGTCATTTTCGCGATCGGGGCCGGGGTGGTGCTCGGTGGGATCGATTGGAACGTCAACCAGTTGCTCGACTCGCAGATCGGGCAGACCGTGGAGGCCGAGATCAACGGCCTCGCCGAACAGTACGAGACCGGCGGCATCCAGCAACTCGTCGCCACAGTCGAACGCAGAACCCAGCAGCCCAGCTCGTCGCTCTACCTGGTCACCAATTTCGCGGGCCAAGGACTCGCCGGCAACGTTCAGACGCTGCCGCCCGGCGTGATCGACCATCCGGGCCTTGTCGAGACCCCCTACGAGCGGCAGAACGACGCCCGTCCGAGCCATCTGGCTCTGGCGCGCGTCTTCCTCCTGCCGAGCGGCTTTCGCCTTCTGGTGGGGCGCGACCTCGAGGAACGCGAGAACCTCCGCCGCGTGATGATCCACGCGCTGTTCACCTCGCTGTTCTGGCTTTCGCTCGTCGGGCTCATCGGCGGGTTGGCGGTGTCGTTGAAGATCCTCCGTCGGGTCGACGCCATGAACGCGAGCGCCAAGACCATCATGGCGGGCGACCTCTCGGGCCGCTTGCCGCTGGCCGGGACGGGCGACGAACTGGACCGGCTGGCCGAGAACCTCAACGCCATGATCGCCCGCATCGGGGATCTCATGGCGGAACTGCGGGAGGTGTCGGACAATATCGCTCATGACCTTCGCACGCCGCTGACCCGGCTGCGCAACGGAGCCGAGGCGGCGTTGCGTTCGAATCATGAAGGGCAGCGGCGGCTTGCGCTGGAGAAGGTCATCGGCGAGGCCGACGGGCTCATCGCGGTCTTCAACGCCCTCCTGCTGATCGCCCGGGCCGATGCCGGCACGGGTCGGGAGGGTATGGTCGAAGCCGATGCCGGTGCCATTCTGGCCGATGTCGCTGAGCTTTATGAGCCTCTCGCCGAGGAGAAGGGCGCTGCCCTCCGGGTCGAGATCGAGCCGGCCCTGGCCGTGAAGGCCAACCGCGAACTGCTGGGCCAGGCCATGGCGAACCTGATCGACAATGCCCTGAAGTACGGGCTCCCACCTGCCGGCAGCGAGCCTGATCGCATCGGCCCGGATGCCTCGCAAGGCTTCGGTGCCGCGGTCACCGTCTCGGCCCGCAGATCGAACGGACGTGTCGAGATCGCGGTGGCCGACCGAGGTGAGGGTATTCCCGAAACCGACCGCAGCCGGGTGCTGGAGCGCTTCGTGCGGCTCGAGGGGTCGCGCTCTCGGCCCGGCTCCGGCCTCGGCCTCTCGCTTGCCGCCGCGATCGCCCGCCTGCACGGTGGTGACCTGCGCCTCGAGGACAACTCACCCGGGTTGCGGATCATCATGACGCTGCCCGCTGCTCCCGCGCGAGCCGGGGGCACGCAAGCCGTGGCGACAGGGCAGCGCCGGCCGGCCGGCCTGCGGACCCACGGGGGAGCACGATGACG
>CAXUCF010000174.1:0-6054 GCA_964249275.1 uncultured Lichenihabitans sp. | reverse complement strand
ATCACCGAGCGCTCGGCGGGGCTGTCACTCTCCGACCGGAATGGATCTGCATCTCAGGCGACGGACTCCCTAGGTGCCCGAGCGGGGCGCGGGGCCGGAGCCGCGACGGGCGACGTCACCGGCAGGGGGCGCGTGTAGGCGAGTCGGGGCGAGGGTGAATTCTGCAGCCGCGGCGCGCCTGGAATGTGGACCATCACGATGGTGCCCCGGCCCACCACGGACCGAATGCGGAGCGCGCCTCCGTGCATCTCGACCAGCGACCGCGCGATGGCGAGCCCTAGGCCCGACCCCTTCATGCCGTTGCTCATACCGGCTCCGGCCTGCGAAAAGGGCCGGCCGATGGAGGCCAGGGCGGCAGGCGCGATACCGACCCCTGTGTCCTCGACGAAGACGTTGGTGCCGCCCTTGGCGGGCCTGATCCGGACGCCCACCTCGCCGTTGTCCGACGTGAACTTGACGGCATTGTTGAGCAGCGACGACAGGATCTTATCGATAGCCGCCCGGTCTGCCTGCAGTTCCGTCCGGGGGTCGACGTCGGCCACCAGGGCGATGTTTTTCTCGGCCGCGGCATCCTGGGCGCCGTCGAACGCCGACCGCAACGTTTCGGCAATGTCGAGAGGCTGTGGATCGATCCGGACGCGCCCGGATTCCAGCCTCGCCATTTCCAGCACGTCGGAGATGACGGCCAGCAGGTAGCGGCCGCTGGTCGCGATATCGCCTGCATAATCCACGTATTTAGCCGAGCCGAGCGGGCCGAAGGTCTCGGCGCCCATGAGTTCCGAGAAGCCGATGATGGCGTTGAGAGGCGTGCGCAACTCGTGGCTCATGTTGGCCAGGAACTCGGATTTCGCGCGGTTGGCCGATTCCGCTTCGGCCTGCTTCTCGGCGTGGCGCTCCGCCAGCTCTGCGAGCTGCTGGGCTTGGGTTTCGAGCGCCTGGCGCGACCGGCGAAGATCCGCGATCGTCGCCATGAGACGACGTTCGGAGTCCATCAACTGCTCCTCGTGCCGCTTCAGCGCCGTGATGTCGGTGCCCACCGACACGTAGCCGCCGTCCTTCGTGCGGCGCTCGTTGATCTGGAGCCACCGGCCGTCCCCGAGCTGTGCCTCGTAGGACCGAGCGCCGCCCCTCGGGCTCTCGCCGAGCGAGATCTGGGTCTGGATCAACGGCGGGGTCGCATTGGCGATCAGCTGCGCATAGGAGACGCCGACCCGGACGTTGTCCGGTGCCAACTCATGCAGCGCCAGGAATTTCGAGTTGCAGGTGACGAGCCGGTTGTCGGCGTCCCAGAGCACGAAGGCTTCCGACACCGCTTCAATCGCATCGCGAAGGCGCACGTCGGCCGTCGCGTTACGCTCGGCCAGCTTCTTCTCGTCCGAGATGTCGACTGCGATGCCGACGAGATGCAACTCCGATCCCGCACCCTCGCGCACCAGTTCGGCCCGCGCCCGCATCCATACCCACTCGCCGCGCGCATTCCGCAGCCGGAACACATGGTCGATCGTGCTGGTCTTGGAGGAGGCCACGACCTCTGCCAGCTTCGCAAGATCGCCGTCACGCGGGTGGACGAGAGCGTTGACCTCGCCGAACGACATGAACTCAGACCGGGCCTGCATGCCCAGCATGGCGTACATCGAAGCCGACCAGTAGATTCGGCCCCGGGCCAGATCCCAATCCCAGAGCCCGCAGCGGCCGCGGTTGAGCGCCGTGTCGATACGGCCGTGGACGCGGGCGTGGATCGCCTCCACCTCCACCGACCGGTTGGTCTGCCAGAAATAAGCGAACGCGATGACGCTCAGGACGAAGGCCGTCGACAGGAGCAGGAAACCCGACCGGAACGAGGCGGATCGCCAGTCGGCGAGCAGGTCCGTCACAGGATGGATGATCGCGAGCTGGCCGTAAGGTGGGTTGAGCTGCCGCACCGCGGCCAGAACGTCGGTTCCGTCGGCGAGGTCGATCCGCAGCACGCCAGCCTTGTCGGCAAAGACCGTCAAGGGCTGGGCCGGACCCAGGAGTTCGGCCAGCAGCTGGCGCTGGTTCGACAGCGCGGGGAGGGCAGCCACGATATTGCCCTGGAGGTCCGAGACGAGCACCTGGCGGCCCGACGCCAAGGTGCGCCCGGGCAACACACGCTCGATCGCATCGGCGATCTTGATGCTGGGCTGGTGCGCCAGCGCCGTATTGAGCTGGTCGGCCGCCAGCGCCGCGACGATCTCCATGTCGCCGATCGCGTCCGCGACGGCCCTCTGGCGCGCGTCGCGGCACTGGACCGCCGCCCCGATCGCCAGAACCGCCATGAAGATCGCCACCAGGATCGGAACAAGACGGCGGAGCCAAGGCTCGTATTCGGCCATGCGCAGATGACCGGGCTCCGTCAGAGCGCGCGCAAGTCCCTGCAACGTTCCCGCGTAAACGGATACGTTGGCCGCGTTTTCACGCGCCATCGGTTGCCCCCTCGAACTGTCCTCGAATCGGGGAATGTGCCGCATCGCCCCGACTCGCCCCAATGTGATTCGGGACGGCCCGATTTGTCCAGCAAACCATTCGTGAAGGAACGAAAAAGATCGCTTGATTTCTGCCTTGATGCTGCCTCGCTTTCTCCCCGACGCCGAGCCATGGCCCGCTCAACCGAGCGATCGCGTCGCGATGTCCTTGACGTCCGGGGACAGCGTGGGCCGTTCAGCGATGCGCGTCAGCGTAGCTTCGGCCTGGGCCCGGCGGCCGGGCTCCATGAGGCGCCATGAACGGAAGGCGTTGAGCACCCTGGCGGCCACCTGCGGGTTCGTGCCGTCGATGGCCAGAACCACGTCGGCCACGAGCCCGTAGCCCGCCCCATCGGGCCGGTTGAACTCGGTTGGGTTGGCCGCGAAGGCGCCGATCAGCGCATAAACCCTGTTCGGCACCGACAGGGAGAAGGCGGGATGGCTCATCAGACGCCTTACACGCTCGACCGTCCCGTGATCGGGGATCGCGGCCTGCAGGGCAAACCACTTGTCGATCACCAGGGCCTCTCCCTCGAAGCTTTCGTAGAAGCTGTCGAAGGAGCGTTCCCGCGCGCCGCCCGGAATCAGGCTCAACACCGCCAGGGCCGCGAACCTGTCCGTCATGTTGCCGGCGCTCGCGAATTGCGCGCCCGCCAGGGCGGCGCCCCGCTCGGGGTCCGCGGCCGCCAGCAATGCCATTGCGGTGTTGCGGAAGGCGCGGCGTCCGGCTCCGCGAGCATCCGGCACATAGGGACCGGCGTCGTGCGCCTCCTCGTACACGGCCAGAAGCTCAGGCCCCAGCATGATCCCGATGGCGGACCTCACCTGCTCGCGCGCGGCGTGAACCGCCGCGGGATCGACGTCCGCCCCGATCTCGCGCGCGAGTTCGCCGATGCCCGGCAGCGCCAGCGCCTGGGCCGCGAAGGCAGGGTCCTCGGCACCGGTTCGGATCACCGCCGCGAGCGCCCCCTTGAGAACGGTCGGATCCGCGCCCGTCCGACGCATCAGGCCGAGCACAACACGGCTCAGTACCGTCTGGGCCGCCTCCCACCGGTTGAACGGATCGCTGTCGTGCGTCATCAGCGTCACGAGGTCGGCATCGGCGGCGTCGGTGACGAGCCGCACCGGCGCCGAGAAGCCGCGCAGCAGCGAGGGCACGGTTCCCGGGGCGACGTCCTCGAGCACGATGCAGCGCGCCTCGGTCGCGAGTTCGACCACGCCGTGCTGCAGTTCGCTGGCCGACAGACCCTCCCGCTCGGCCGTCCTGATCGCCTGGGGAGTCCCGTCCGGCGTGACGAGACCAAAGCCGAGCGGCACCAGGAAGGGCTTCTTGTCCGGCTGACCCTGGGTCGGCGGGGTCGATTGCTGCAGGTCGAGCGTCAGCCGGCGTGATCCGGCCTCATAGCGGGTGGATAGCTCGACGCGCGGCGTGCCGGCCTGGGTGTACCAGCGGAAGAACTGCGTCAGGTCGCGTCCCGAGACCTCGGCAAAACAGCCCAGGAAATCTTCGACGGTCGCGGCGGTGCCGTCGAAACGCTCGAAATAGAGCGTCATGCCGCGGGCGAAAGCCTCGGCACCGACGAGCGTCCGGTACATGCGGATGATCTCGGCGCCCTTCTCGTAGATCGTAGCGGTGTAGAAGTTGTTGATCTCGCGGTAGCTTTCGGGCCGTACGCTATGCGCCAGCGGGCCGCCGTCCTCGGCGAACTGACGGACCCGCAGGGCCCGGACGTCGACGATGCGCTTCACGGCGCGGGAGCGCTGGTCGGCGGTAAATTCCTGGTCGCGGAACACGGTCAGGCCTTCCTTGAGGCTCAACTGGAACCAGTCCCGGCACGTGATGCGGTTCCCGGTCCAATTGTGGAAATACTCGTGCGCGATCACGGTCTCGATGCCGGCATAGTCCGCGTCGGTCGCGGTCTCGGGCGATGCCAGCACGTATTTGTCGTTGAAGACGTTGAGCCCCTTGTTCTCCATGGCGCCCATGTTGAAGTCCGATACGGCGACGATGTTGAACACGTCGAGGTCGTAGGCGCGGCCGAATGCCTCTTCGTCCCAGCGCATCGACCGCTTCAGCGCGTCCATCGCATAAGCGGCTTGGCCGACTTTCCCGGCCTCGACGAAAATCGCGAGGGCGACGCGCCGCCCCTCGCTGGTGACGAACTCGTCGCGCAATGCCTCGAGCGCGCCGCCCACCAAGGCGAACAGATAGGCGGGCTTGGGATGCGGATCGTGCCAGACCGCATAGTGCCGGTCCGTACCCGAGACCTCGCCGCTCTCGACCGGATTGCCGTTGCCGAGCAGCACGGGTGCCTCGTCGCGCGATCCCTCGATGCGGGTGGTGAACACCGCCAGGACGTCGGGCCGATCGAGGTAGTAGGTGATGCGGCGGAAACCTTCCGCCTCGCACTGCGTGCAATAGGCTGAACCCGAACGGTAGAGGCCCATCAGCCGTGTATTGGCCGAAGGGTCGAGCACCGTCTCGATCTCGAGGGTGAAGGAGCGCTGCGGCGGGGTTTCGATGGCCAGCCGCTCGGCCGTGGCGAAGCCCGCCGCGAGGTCGAGTTCGGTGCCGTCGATCGCCACCGCAGTGGCGACGAGGTCGTCCCCGTCGAGATGCAGCGGCACGCCCGGCCTGCCCTCGGGATTCGGGCGCAGCTTCAGCTTCGACCTGACCCGGGTCGCGGTCGCGTGGAGCGAGATGTCGAGCTCCACCGTGTCGACGAGGTAGTCGGGCCGACGATAGTCGGAAAGGCGGACCGGCTGGCCCTGATCGCTGCGCATCGACATGTCCCGTTCTGGTCGCTGTTGGTTCTATGGATCACTCGCCCGGCCGCGCCGCGGCCTCGTCGGGGATGTAGCCCGCCGTCGCGGTGTCCGGATCCGGCAGCCGCTTATGGAAATAGAGGGCCGCCCCGAGGTTGGCCGCCCCGAGCGCCAGCAGCAGGACGGGGTTGGGCACGCCGATGAAAGGCATCTGCAGCAAGGCCGTCACGGCGGAGCCCACCACGATGTAGAGTGCGTTGAGCACGCCGACTCCCGCCACCACGCGAGCCCGGTGATCGGCCGAGGCCCAGGATTGCACGGCCGCGAACACCGGCACCGAGAAAAGGCCGCCCGCGCAGGCAAGGCCGGTGAGGTCGAACGCCACGCGGATTCCCGTAGTGCTGTGCAGGAAAGCGCCGAGCGATAGCTGCTCCTGGGCATCGCCGAGATGGGCCGTGGCGATGCCGGCGTCGATCAGGAAAATACCCATGAAGGCCACCGACCAGGGAACGTGCCTCAGGCTGATCCGCCCCCGCGACAGAAAACCCGCCAGCAGGGAGCCGATGCCGACCCCAAGCGCGAAGAACAGGCTGATGGCGGTCTCGACCTCGACGCCGGCGCCGATGCGCTGCTTGACGACGACCGGCACCAGCACGAGCGACACCGAGCCGCTGAGCCAGAACCAGCTCGACCCGAGGCCGCCGACCCACAGGCGCCGGTCGCGCCGCAGGTCGCCGATCAGCGAGAAGGTCGAGCCGATGAGGTTGCGCCGGATCCGCAGGTTCGGCACCGAGGAGGGCGCGGC
>CAXUCF010000173.1:0-10634 GCA_964249275.1 uncultured Lichenihabitans sp. | reverse complement strand
GCCTCCCACCTCCCCGGAATCGCCCATGTCCGAAATGCAGCTTCGCCCCAACGACACGCTGACCCGGCACATGCTCTACCCGTTCGGCAACGCGAGCTTCCAGGCCAAGAGCCCGCCGATGCTGATCGAAGGCGGCGAGGGCGTCTACGTCACGGATGCGAGCGGCAAGCGCTACATCGACGGGCAGGCGGCACTGTGGAACGTCAACGTCGGCCACGGGCGGGAGGAGATCAAGCAGGCGATCCGCGACCAGCTCGACCGCCTCAGCTACTATTCCCTGTTCGGCGGCACCACCACGGCGCCCCCGGTCGAACTCGCCGCCATGCTGTGCCGCATGGCCGCGACCGAAGGCATGGTGCGGGCCTTCTTCTCGTCGGGCGGGTCGGAGGCCAACGAGGCCGCGTTCAAGCTCGCGCGGCAATATTGGCGCCACGTCGGCGAGCCGCAGCGCCACAAGGTCATCTCGCTGAAGCGCGCCTACCACGGCGTCACGCTCGGCGCGCTGTCGGCCAACGGCACCCAGGCCTACCGCGAGCATTTCGAGCCGCTGCTCCCAGGCTTCGTCCAGGTCGAGACGCCGCACGCCTACCGCAACCCCTTCACCACCGACCCCGAGGCCCTCGGCCGGCTCTGCGCCGAACTCCTGGAGCGCGAGATCCTCTACCAGGGGCCGAAAACGGTCGCGGCCTTCATCGCCGAGCCCGTGCAGGGCGCCGGCGGCGTGATCGTGCCGCCCGCCAATTACTGGCCGCTGGTGCGCGAGATCTGCGACCGCCACGGCGTGCTGCTGATCGCCGACGAAGTGGTGACGGGCTTCGGCCGGCTCGGCTCCATGTTCGGCTCCCGGCACTGGGGCGTGAAGCCCGACATCATGGTGTTCGCCAAGGGCATCAACAGCGGCTACGTGCCGCTCGGCGCCACGCTGATGAACGCGCGCGTCGCCGACGCCTTCCTGACGCCCGACGAGGCCGAGTTCACCATGGCGGCCTTCTGGCACGGCAACACCTATGCGGGCCACCCGCTGGCCTGCGCGGCGGCGCTCGCCAACTTGCGGATCGTGGAAGACGAGGCGCTCGACCGCAAAGCCGCCGAAGTCGGGGCCTATCTCTTGGCGCGGCTGAAGGACGTGCAGACCCGCCACCCGCACATCGGCGACGTCCGCGGGCTCGGCCTGATGATCGGCATCGAACTCGTCAAGGACCCCGAAACCAAGGAGATCTTCGGCCTCGAGCGCCGCTTCGGCGCCCGCATCGCCGACCTCTGCCGCGAGCGCGGCGTGCTGATCCGTAACCTCGCCGACACGTTCATCGTCTCGCCGCCGCTGATCCTCGAGCGGCAGCACGCCGACACCATGGCCGACGCCTTCGAAGCCGCCATCGCGATCGTCGAGCGTGAATAAGCCGCCGGGAGACGCTCCCCTGATCGTGATTCCGGAGCAGCCGGAGCGGGCCGACCGCGAAGCGCTGCTGAAGCTCCTCGCCGGCTTCGAGGCCGAGAAGGCCGGACCGCTTCACGTGCAGCCGCTCGCCATCCTGATCAAGGACGAGGCCGGGACAACCATCGGCGGCCTCTACGGCATCTCGATGTTCCGCTGGCTGATCGTCGAGTCCCTGTTCGTGCCGGAGCGCTTCCGCGGCGCCGGCACCGGCACCGCCATCATGCGGCAGGCCGAGCACATCGCGCGGGCCCGCGGCTGCATCGGGACGTGGCTCGATACCTACAGCTTCCAGGCGCGCGGCTTCTACGAGAAGCTCGGCTTCGCGGTCTTCGGCCAGATCGACGACCACCCGCCGGGCGAACGGCGCTTCTTCATGCAGAAGCGTTTCTGAGGCGCGTGGCGTTCGATGGCGATGACCAAGCACGAACGCCGTAGCAGGCCGAGGAGGGTGACCGTGTGACCGGCGGCGAGGTCGATTCCTATTACGCCCGGACCCGCACGGAGACGCGCGAATTCCCCCGGCTCGACCACGACCTCGACGTCGACGTGGTGGTGATCGGCGGGGGGCTCGCCGGTTGTGCCACGGCGCTGGATCTCGCTGAGCGCGGTGTCGCGGTCGCGCTCATCGAAAGCCGCTCCATCGGCTGGGGCGCGTCGGGGCGCAACGGTGGATTCGCGTCGGAGGCTTTCCCGATCGGTTGGCAAGCGCTCGCGGGGCGCGTCGGCCTCGACCGGGCGGGGCAGATCCAGCGCATCGCGCGGCTCGGCCTCGACCTAGTGCGGGAGCGTATCGGCGCCTATGCCATCGATTGCGGCCCATTGCAGCCCGGGGCGCTCCGCTGCAGCATCGCCGGAAGCCGCGACGACCTGGCGGCCCTGCGGGAGTTTGCGGCCCTGAATTTCGACGTGCACTACGACCATTGGTCGGCCGAGCAGGTGCGCGAGGTCCTGTCGACCAACCGCTATGCGGACGCGCTGTTCACCCCCACCACCCTCGCGGTCCACCCGCTGAACCTCACCTGCGGCCTGGCCAGGGCCTGCGCCCAGGCCGGCGTGCAGGTGTTCGAGAACACGCCCGCCAAGGGTCTCGCGGCCGCCAGGGGCCGCAAGGCCGTGGCGACGCCGCACGGGCGGATCACGGCCGACCGCGTGGTCCTGGCCTGCGGCGGCTACATCGATCGTCTCGAGCCCCGCGTGTCGGGCGGCACCGTCCCGATCGCCAGCTTCGTGATGGCCACCGAGCCCCTCGGCGCCCGCCTGCGCGACGCCATCCGCGTGCCCTATGCGATCTACGACAACCAGGTCGCCACCAATTATTACCGGCCCCTCCACGACACGCGCCTCCTCTGGGGCGGACGCGTGCTGGCCTGGCAGCCATCGCCGGCCCGCATCGCGGCACTCCTGAAGCGCGACATGGTGTCGGTCTATCCCACGCTGCGCGAGGCGCGGGTCGAGGTCGCCTGGGGGGGCATGATGCCTTTCACCCGGCACAAGCTGCCGGTGATCGGCCAGGTCGCGCCGGACGTCTGGTTCGCGACCGGCTTCGGCGGCCTCGGCGTCACCCTGACGTCAGCGGCCGGACACCTGATCGCCCGCGGCATCGCGGAGGGCGACGACACGTGGCGGCTCTTCGAGCGCTTCGGCCTGCCCAATGCGGGCGGCAAGCTCGGCAAGGTGCCGGCCCAGATGGCTTATTGGAGCCACCGGTTCAGCGCGGCCTGGGCGCGGCACGCCGCCCGCCGCCTTCAGACACGTAGCGCGCTGCGGGCCCGTCCATAGGCGATGCGGGTGGCGGCGCCGAGGCGCCAGAAGCCGTGGAACGGAATCGGCCGGATCGGCGAAACCGGCATGTCGAGGTCGGCAGCGGGCGTGCCGGTGATGCGGCGCGCGATCTCGCCCCCCATGGCGGTCGCCATGGCGATGCCGCGGCCGTTGTAGCCCAGGCAGGCGATGACGCCCGGCGCCGGTTCGTGGAGGTGCGGGTAGTGGTCGGCCGTGATGGCGAGTTGGCCGTTCCACCCGTGCGACCATCCGGGGTCGCCGATGAACGGCCACAGGCGCTTGGCATAGCCAACGAGATCGGCGAAGCCGGCAGGTCCCTCGAGCGGTCGGCTCCGGCTCCGGCCCCCCATGAGCAGACGGTTGGACCGATCGATGCGATAGTAGACCGTGATCGACTCGTGTTCGTAGAGCACCTGTCGTCCGGGCAGGATCTTGCCCGCGATGGCGTCGGGGAGCGGGCGGCTCGCCACGATGCCGCTGAACACCGGAACGAGGCTTCGCCGTAGGCCCGGCCAGAGATCGTCGGTGTAGCCGTTCGTCGCGATCACGACCCACTCGGCCGAAACGGAACCACGAGGCGTTTCGACCCGCCAGCCCGTGCCCTGCGGGGCAAGCCGGATCGCACGGGCCTCGCCGTGGACCGCGGCGCCGGCCCGGATCGCCGCATCCGCGAGCCCGCGTGTATAGCCTAGTGGATTGACGGAGCCGCCACGGCGGTCGAGCGTGCCGCCGCGGTAGCGGGTGCTTCCGGTCAGGGCCGTCATGCGGTCTCGGTCGAGGAATTCCACCGGCGCGCCGCGGCCCTGCAGGCTCTCGGCGGCCTGCATCAGGAACAGGGTGGAACCTTTGGAATAGGCGGCCCGGATCGTGCCGGACTGCGCGGCCTCGCACTGGATCTGGTGCTCGCGGATGAGATCGAAGACCTTCTGCGGTGCCGTCCCCGAAAGGGCCGTCATGCGGGCCCCGAGGGTCTTGCCGAAGCGCCTCTCGATCTCATCGGGTTCGCTCTTGAGACCGGGGTTGACCTGCCCGCCGTTGCGGCCCGATGCGCCCCAGCCGGGCTCGCCGGCTTCCAGCACCGTGACGGCGACGCCCCGCAGTGCCAGATGGAGGGCTGCCGAGAGCCCCGTGAACCCCGCCCCGATCACGATCGCCTCGGCATGGGCCTCACCCGAGAGCGGCGGCGCCTCGACGCGTTGGCGCGCCGTGTCGGCGTAGAGGCTGCGCGGCAGGGAGCCTTGGTTCGACCCCGAAACATCCGCTCTCAACTCGGCGTTCCTCCGTTCGGCAGGCGCTCGATCGTCCAGGGCAGACGATCAGCATTCCGCCCTCTTCTACCATCCCCCGCATGGCGCGGTCGATCAATGCCGCGAGGCAGCATCGCGGTCGCGGCCGGGGCGACCGCCTGGTTCGGGATGATCCGGGCGCCGAGGCCGAGCGGCTTGGCGATCTGCAGCGCGGGTGAAATCGGCCGGTCGGGACTGGGTCGTCAGGCCTGCTTGGCCGACGTAGGCCCGCCGTCGAAGCGCATGGGCCGCAGAGCCGCGCTTCCGGTTCCGGGTGACGAACGACGTTCGGCTTTCCACCTGATGTCGACGTCCGAAGCGGGTGCCACTTTTCACGCTCGACTGCGGGAGCGTGCCCGCCAGCTACGGAGCCCTCAGAAGATCGCCGGCTCGGACACGGGAGCGCCGAACTCCGTGCGCAGGAAGTCGAAATCGCAGCCCTGGTCGGCCTGCTGGATGTGCTGCGAAAAGGCCCAGCCGTAGCCGCGCTCGTAGCGGGGTGCCGGCGGCACCCAGGCGGCGCGGCGCGCGGCCAGTTCCTCGTCCGGCACCTCCATGCGGATCGCGCGGGCATCGACGTCGAGCGTGACGATGTCGCCGGTTCGCAGCAGGGCCAGCGGCCCGCCCACGTGGCTCTCGGGGGCGACGTGCAGCACGCAGGCGCCGTAGCTCGTGCCCGACATGCGGGCGTCCGACAGGCGCAGCATGTCGCGGTGGCCCTCCTTCAGCAGCCTCTTCGGCATCGGCAGCATGCCCCATTCCGGCATGCCGGGGCCGCCCTGCGGGCCGGCGTTGCGCAGCACCAGCACGTGGTCGGGCGTGACCGCGAGCGCCTCGTCGTCGATCGCTTTCTTGAGAGCGGGATAGTCGTCGAACACCAGGGCCGGGCCGGAGTGCTTCAAGAAACGCTGGTCCATGGCGGCCGGCTTGATGACGCAGCCGTCCGGCGCGAGGTTGCCGCGGAGCACCGCCAGCGACCCCTCGCCGTAGATCGGCTTCGAGACGGGCCGGATGACGTCGGCGTCGTAGACCTCCGCGCCCGCGATGTTCTCGCCGAGCGTGCGGCCCGTCACGGTCAGGCAGCCGAGGTCGAGATGCCGGCGGATCTCGTTCATCAAGGCCCGGATGCCGCCGGCGTAGAAGAAATCCTCCATGAGGTAGGTGTCGCCGCTCGGCCGGACGTTGCCGATCACCGGGACCCGGCGGCTGTAATGCTCGAAATCCGCGAGGCCGACGGCGTGGCCGGCGCGCCGCGCCATGGCGATCAGGTGGATGATGGCGTTGGTGGAACAGCCCATCGCCATGGCGACCGCGATGGCGTTGCCGAAGGCGGCGCGGGTCTGGATGCGCTTCGGCGTCAGGTCCTCCCACACCATGGCGACGATGCGGCGCCCGCTCTCGCTGCAGAGCCGGATGTGGCCGGCGTCCGCAGCCGGGATCGAGCTGCCGCCCGGCAGCACCATGCCGACCGCCTCGGCGATGGCCGTCATGGTGGAGGCCGTGCCCATGGTCATGCAGGTACCGTAGGAGCGCGCGATGCCGCCCTCGACGCCGAGCCAGTCCTGGTCGGTGATCCTGCCGGCCCGCAGCTCGTCCCAGTATTTCCAGGAGTCGGACCCCGAGCCCAGCACCCTGCCCTGCCAGTTGCCGCGCAGCATGGGGCCGGCCGGCAGGAAGATCGCCGGCACGTCCATGGAGGTGGCGCCGAGCAGCAGGCCGGGCGTGGACTTGTCGCAGCCGCCCATCAGCACGGCGCCGTCGACCGGATGTGCGCGCAGCAGTTCCTCGGCCTCCATGGCCAGCATGTTGCGGTACAGCATGCTGGTGGGCTTGAGATAGGTCTCCGACATCGACAGCGCCGGCAGTTCCACCGGGAAGCCGCCCGCCATCAGGATGCCGCGCTTCACGTCGTCCACCCGGCTCTTGAAGTGCATGTGGCAGGGCTGCAGGTCGGACCAAGTGTTGAGGATCGCGATGACCGGCTTGCCGGTCCATTCCTCGGGCGCGTAGCCCATCTGCATGGCGCGCGAGCGATGGCCGAAGGAGCGCAGGTCGGCCGGCCCGAACCAGCGGGCGCTGCGCAGGTCGGCGGCCTGCTTGCGCCGCGCCACGGGTTCGGTGGGCATCGCGCCGGGTTCGAGGGCCTGGGGTGCCAGCGGCGTGTCGGGCATGGCGAAGGTCTCCAATATCCGGGCTGAGCGCGCGGCAGCTCTCCCTTGTCTGCGCTGCGGCGTTCACATCTGGTCATAGCCCATCATGGGCCGCGCTTCCCACCTTCCCTGCCCGGATCGGCGTTGGCACACATTTCGATCGCTGGTGAAAAGGGCGTCATCATCCTTCCCCGGAAGGGGAAGGTGGCTCGGCCGCAGGCCGAGACGGATGGGGATCGACGGCGCGAAGCGCCGCTTCCCACCTTTACGAGCTCCGCGACCCCACCCGTCGCCCTTCGGGCGCCACCCTCCCCGTCCGGGGAGGGAAAACCCGACCCTTTCGCCTCCCTTCAACGCAGCGGCAAAGGTGCGTGCCAGCGCCAGCCTGCCCGGGAAAGAGGAGCCGAATGGAAGCGGATCCCTCAGGCGAAGCCCCTCAGGACAGCGGCTCGAAGCTGACGAGTTCGTCCCCGTCGTCGACGAGGTCGCCCAGCACGGCCCGGACGGCCGCCACCACGCCGTCGCGCGGCGCGGTCAGGCGCATCTGCACCTTCATGGCTTCGAGTACCAGCAGCACCTCGCCCCGCTTCACGGCGGCGCCGGGCTCGGTCTCCACGCCGACGATGCGGCCCGGCATGGCGGCCACGAGCCGGTCGCCGCCCACGCCTTCGCTCCGGGGCGGAGCCAGCGGATCGAGGAGGCGCAACGGCCAGGCTACGCCGTCCACGATGACGAAGAGCGTGTCGCGGTCCCGCACGACCGGAGCGCGGCACCGCACCCCGTCGATCGTCAGCGCGTCGCCGTCGCGGCGGCCTACCGCGCCGCGCCGCCCGTCCGCCTCCAGATCGAAGCGACCGTCCGGCCGCGGCAAGAGGCGCAGCGCGTGGTCGATGCCGCCATGCTGGATCCTCACATCCTGGTGGCCCTCGCCGTTCAGCCGCCACGCGGCGGCGAGCCCCCAGGGCGAGTGGGCGTCCTCGCCGGGTGCTGCGTCGCCCCAATCGGCCAGGATGGCGGCCGCGGCTGCGGCCAGCGCCGCGAAGGGTGGCGCCGCCGCGTCCGCCGCCAGCACCTCCGGATGGCGGTCGAGGAAGCCGGTGTCGAGTTCGGCCGCGAGGAAGTCGGGGTGCGCCGCCACCCGGCGCAGCAGGCCGAGGTTGGTTTCCACCCCGGCCACCTCGTATTGCGTCAGGGCCGCCTCGAGACGCCGCACGGCCGCGGGACGGTCGCGGTCCCAGACGATGAGCTTGGCGATCATCGGGTCGTAATGGACCGTGATGGCGTCGCCCTGCCGCACGCCGGTGTCGACCCGCACATGCGGCCCCTCTTCGGGCGGGCGCAGGTGATGCAGGGTGCCGATGCTGGGCCGGTAGTCGCGCGCCGGGTCCTCGGCGTAGAGGCGGACCTCGATGGCGTGGCCATGGATGGAGAGCTCGTCCTGCCGCAGCGGCAGCGCCTCGCCGGCGGCCACCCGGAACTGCCATTCCACGAGGTCCTGGCCGGTGATCATCTCGGTCACCGGATGCTCGACCTGGAGCCGGGTGTTCATCTCCATGAAGAAGAAGCCGGCGCCCTCCGCGATGAACTCGACGGTGCCGGCGCCCTCGTAGCCGATGGCGCGGGCGGCGTCGCAGGCGGCCCGGCCCATGGCGGCGCGGCGCGCCGCCGTCAGCCCGGGCGCCGGGGCTTCCTCCACCACCTTCTGGTGCCGGCGCTGGATCGAGCAATCGCGTTCGAAGAGATGGACGGCGTCGCCGTGCCGGTCGGCGAAGACCTGCACCTCGATGTGCCGAGGCCGCTCGAGATAGCGCTCGACCAGCACCCGGTCGTCGCCGAAGGACGCGCGCGCCTCGCCTTGCGCCAGCGCGAGGCCCTCGGCGAAACCGGCCGGGTCCGTCACGACCCGCATGCCCTTGCCG
Source organism: uncultured Lichenihabitans sp. (assembly GCA_964249275.1). Classification (GTDB taxonomy): domain Bacteria; phylum Pseudomonadota; class Alphaproteobacteria; order Rhizobiales; family Beijerinckiaceae; genus Lichenihabitans. The sequence goes on along the minus strand of CAXUCF010000173.1, from coordinate 2,059 downwards.
CCGCCGCCGGCACTCGCCTTGATGAGCACCGGATAGCCGATCCGCTCGGCTTCCCGCGCCAAGAGGCCGGGATCCTGGTCGTCGCCGTGATAGCCCGGCACCAGCGGCACCCCGGCGCGCTCCATCAGGGCCTTGGCGGCCGACTTCGAGCCCATGGCCCGGATGGCCGCGGGTGGCGGTCCGACGAACACGAGTCCCGCGGCCCGGCAGGCCTCGGCGAAATCGGCGTTCTCGGACAGGAACCCGTAGCCCGGGTGGATCGCCTCGGCGCCGGCGAGCCGCGCCGCCGCGACGATGCGGTCGATGCCGAGATAGCTGTCGCGCGCCGGCGCCGGGCCGATCGGCCGGGCCTCGTCGGCCAGGCCGACGTGGAGCGCGTCCCGGTCGGCTTCGGAGAAGACCGCGATCGTGCGCAGGCCCATGCGCCGGGCCGTGCGGATGATGCGGACCGCGATCTCGCCGCGGTTGGCGACCAGGACCGAGCGGAACATCGTCACATCCTGAACAGGCCGAAGCGCGTCGGCGCGATCGGCGCGTTGAGGCTGGCCGAAATGGCGAGCGCGAGCGTCATGCGGGTGTCCTCGGGCGCGATCACGCCGTCGTCCCACAGGCGGGCGCTGGCGTAATAGGGGTTGCCCTGGGTTTCGTACTGCGCCTCGATCGGGGCCTTGAAGGCGGCCTCCTCCTCGGCCGGCCAGGTGCCGCCCCTGCCCTCGATGTTGTCGCGCCGCACCTGGGCCAGCACGCTGGCGGCCTGGGTGCCGCCCATGACCGAGATGCGGGCGTTGGGCCACATCCACAGGAAGCGCGGCCCGAAGGCCCGGCCGCACATGCCGTAGTTGCCGGCCCCGAAGGAGCCGCCGATCACCACCGTGAACTTCGGTACGGCCGCGGTCGCCACCGCCGTCACCATCTTGGCGCCGTCCTTAGCGATGCCGCCGCTCTCGTATTTGCGGCCCACCATGAAGCCCGTGATGTTCTGCAGGAACAGCAGCGGCACGCCGCGCTGGGCGCAGAGTTCGACGAAATGGGCGCCCTTCTGGGCGCTTTCGCCGAACAGGATGCCGTTGTTGGCCACGATGCCGACCGGGTAGCCCCACAGGCGCGCGAAGCCCGTCACCAGCGTCGTGCCGTAGAGGCGTTTGAACTCGTCGAAGGCGGAGCCGTCGACGAGCCGCGCGATCACCTCGCGCACGTCGTAGGGCTCGCGCGCGTCCTTCGGCACCACGCCGCCGATCTCGGCCGCGTCGAGCACCGGTTCGCGCGGCGGGCGGATGTCGAGGCTCACGCGCTTGACCCCGTTGAAGCTGCCCACGATGGACCGGGCGATGCCGAGCGCGTGGGCGTCGGTCTCGGCCAGGTGGTCGGTAACGCCCGAGACGCGGCTGTGAAGCTCGCCGCCGCCGAGGTCCTCGGCCGTGACGACCTCGCCCGTGGCGGCCTTTACAAGCGGCGGCCCGCCGAGGAAGATGGTGCCCTGGTTGCGCACGATCACGCTCTCGTCCGACATGGCCGGCACATAGGCGCCCCCGGCCGTGCAGGAGCCCATCACCACGGCGACCTGCGGGATGCCGTCGGCCGACATGCGGGCCTGGTTGAAGAAGATGCGGCCGAAGTGCTCGCGGTCCGGGAAGACCTCGTCCTGGTTCGGCAGGTTGGCGCCGCCGCTGTCCACCAGGTAGAGGCAGGGCAGCCGGTTCTGCTGCGCGATCTCCTGCGCGCGCAGGTGCTTCTTCACCGTCATCGGGAAGTAGGTGCCGCCCTTCACCGTGGCGTCGTTCGCCACCACCACGCACTCGCGCCCGGCGATGCGGCCCACGCCGGTGATCATGCCGGCGCCCGGGATGTCGCCGCCGTACAGGCCGTGCGCCGCAAGCTGCGACAGCTCAAGGAACGGGCTGCCGGGGTCGATCAGCATACGCACGCGGTCCCGCGGCAGCAGCTTGCCGCGCCTGGCGTGGCGCCGCCGGGCCGCTTCCCCGCCGCCCCTCCGGATCTGCTCCACGATCCCGCGCAGGTCCCCGCCCAAAGCCGCCATGCGGTCGCGATTGGCCGCGAA